>JAYUPN010000069.1:0-13202 GCA_043760065.1 Rubrivivax sp. | reverse complement strand
ATGCTGAACCCGATGCACCGCCTGTGGTCCGACGGGCGCTGGAACAAGCTGACGGTGGCGCACGGCTGCTACTGGAAGAAGTGCAGCTTCTGCGACGTCAGCCTGGACTACATCTCGCGCTATGACGCGGCCAGCGCGCAGACCCTGGTCGACCGCATCCAGGCCATCGTCGCCGAGACCGGGCAGACCGGCTTTCACTTCGTCGACGAGGCCGCACCGCCGAAGTCGCTGAAGGCGCTGGCCGCCGAGTTGCACCAGCGCAAGGTGGAGATCTCGTGGTGGGGCAACATCCGCTTCGAGAAGACCTTCACGCCGCAGTTGTGCCGGCAGCTCGCCGACAGCGGCTGCATCGCCATCAGCGGCGGCCTGGAGGTGGCGTCCGACCGGTTGCTGACGCTGATGAAGAAGGGCGTCTCGGTCGACCAGGTGGCGCGCGTGACCAAGGGCTTCGCCGACGCCGGCGTGCTGGTGCACGCCTACCTGATGTACGGCTTCCCGACCCAGACCGTGCAGGACACCGTCGATGCACTGGAACTCGTGCGTCAGCTGTTTGCGCAGGGCTGCATCCACAGCGGCTTCTGGCACCGCTTCACCTGCACCGTGCACTCGCCGGTGGGGCGCCAGCCGGCCGACTACGGCGTCCGCCTGCTGCCGCTGCCGCCGGGCAACTTCGCGCGCAACGACGTCGGCTTTGTCGACCCCACCGGCGTCGACCACGACGCGCTGGGCGTGGGCCTGAAGAAGGCGATCTACAACTACATGCACGGTGTCGGGCTGGACGAGGACGTGCGCATGTGGTGGGACCATCCGGTGCCCAAGACGCGGGTGGCGCGGCGGCGCATCGAGCGGGCGTTGCAGCACAACGAATGAAGCCGCCCGAAGGTCCTCAGTCGGGCAGGCCGAAGAGCTTGAACGGCGCGCCCACGAACACGCCCCAGGACCAGTTGCTCTCGGTTTTCCCGGTGATCGAGGTCTTGCCCTTGGAGCTTCGTTCCAGCCTGAAGCCGGCGTTCAGCGGGCGCTTGTCGTCGTCGGCACTGCGGACCAGGTACAGCGGCAGCCCGAACGTCGTGACGTGCGAGCGCGTGTTGTAGGCAACGGAGGGCGAGAGCGCGAAGTCGGTGCCCTTGAATCGGTACTCGTAGCCCAGCACCAGCGCCCTTTCGGCAGTGGGCGGTCCGAAGGAGCCGTTGACGCAGGACACGAAGGCCAGGTCTGCGCTCTTGTCGACCGGGCAGCGGATCTCTGCCGGCTTCAGTTCGTGCGTGCGCTGGCCCTTGATCGTCAGCAGGTGCGCGTTGCGGCCTCCCGCCTCGTGCAAAGCAAAGGCGGCACCGATTTCCGATGGCTGCACCGTCTGGCTGGTGATGCCCTTGGTGAAAGCCGTGGGGCCGTCTTCGTAGTACTCGCGCGTCTGGTAGCCCGAGCCGAGTTGCAGGCTGGTGGCCCACAGCCAATTGTCGGTGGCCAGCACCTTGCCGCGCAGACCGCCGGCCTGCCAGGCCAGCGAGACACTGCGGCTGTTGGCCAGTCCATCGGCGCTGCCGAAGAGGTCGGTCTTGCCTTCGGTGAGCGGGGTGCTGACTTTGGCGCTGACGCGGCTCCAGCCTTTGGGCAGGAGGCTGTTGAGGCCGAACTGCAGCGACGCCGCGCTGTCGCGGCCGGCCAGGATCTGGAACGAGTCCTTCGCGAAAGGCGCATTGCTGTCCGGATGGTCCTGCAGGACCTTGGCAAAGCGGTAGGCATCCACCCGGCTCTTCGCGTCGGCATGGGTGTGGGCGATGTTGATGCGCAGTGCGGTGTCCAGCGCCTCGTCGGCCAGGGCTTTGGACCGTTGCAGCGCCCGTTCGTGCACGTCCTGCGCGATCCGGCCATCGCGGTAGACATCTCGCATCGCCTCGGCGCAGGCCGCGTCGTAGGCCAGGGCACAGGACTTCATGCGCAGCGCCTTGTCGACCAGGTCGGTGGCCGCGGCCTGCGCACTACGACGCTCGCTGCGGCTGGCGTCGACCTGGTGCTGCAGCCGCCGCGCGTCCTCCAGGTACTGGGCGTCGCCGATTTGCTTCAGATCCAGCGCCTGGGCCGTGGCCTTGTCCACTTCGTCGTAGATCCCCGCCAGGCTCTTGCGCTGGCCCTCGGCTTCATCTTGCGCCTTGGCCGCCGTTTCGACCAGATTCCGCAGCTCGTGTGCCAAGGGCGCGAAGCCCGGCGGCGACAGCGGTGCCGGCTTCCCGGCGGCCGCGGCGCTGGCCGGCGTTGCTGCCGGCGCGGGCGCGTTTGTGGCGACGACGACCCTGCCATCGACGCCCAGTGCAGCGACGGTGCTGAGCGTCTGCAACGCCGTCTCGCGCAGTGACTTCTTTTCGGTCGCAGCATGCTTGGCCCAATCGCATTCGCTGCGCTTGGTGTTTGACTTCGCCGCCGTTGCCGGTATCGATAGGGCCAGCTTGCCCAGGTCCGCCTTGATGGCCTCGAGTTCCTTGCGCTCGAGCCGAGCGTCGGCTGACTTCTGCAACAGATCGGCGTGCTGGTTGCTCGCCCGCAGCAGCTCGTCGTCGTTCAGGTCGGCATCCGCGCAGCGCCGCTGCCTGGTCTCCAAGGCGCGCCGTTCGGCCTCTTTGGCGGCGACGGCTTTGAGCCGTGCCGACTCGAAGTTGATGTCCTTGCCCACCGGCTGTGCGTGGGCGGTACCGGTCGTCGCGCCGATAGCCGCGATCAAGGCAACAACGGCGGGTGCCCAGCCACCGCAGTGCTCTTGCAGCATGATTTCCCTCCTCGTGGACGATGCAGCCGCCCGTCGGAAGATTCTTGACGCGGCGACATGAACCCGCAAGCCTGTCGCTGGGCGCTCCTACACCTGGTTGGGGATGAGCCGAACTGCCGCACCACTGCGCAGCCATGAGGGTTGCGCAAAGGCCTCAGTGCGCGACGCATGGTGCGCCAACGCACTGACCGGAGCCGGCGCCGCCAGCAGACTGAGGGCCATGAAGAACCCACCCACCTCGACGAGGCCCGCGAGCTACTTCCTGCGTTCCAAGACCGCGCGGTGGCCCACGATGTGCCCGTGTTGCGGCGTCCAGGCCACACGCGTGGAGCGTCGCTGGGTCGACCTGCTGCTGAGTCTTGTCGTGCGGGTGCGGCGCTACCGCTGCATGAAGGCGCGCTGCGGATGGCAGGGGCTTGTGCGCGACGACTGAGCGTCGGCGCACGCCGCACCTCGCCGCCCGCGTGTCGGCTTGCTCACCATGAAAGACGCGCAAGAAGCTGCTGCAGCGCTGCTGGGCAGCGACTACGACGCTCTGGATCCGCGCGCGCAGAAGGTGGCGCGCCACGTGGCGGCGCGCAAGCACATCGCACGCGATGCGCTGCGCGACGCGGAGGTGGCGCCGACGCGCGGACAGCGCGCCGCCGACGCGGTGGCTTCCTTCGGTGGCTCGTGGACCTTCGTCGGCCTCTTCGCGGCGACGATGCTGGGCTGGGTCGGCGTCAACGCGGTGCTGCTGAGCAGTCGCGGCCAGACCTTCGACCCCTACCCGTACATCCTGCTCAACCTGTTCCTGTCGATGCTGGCGGCGATCCAGGCACCAATCATCCTGATGTCGCAGAACCGGCAGGGAGAGAAGGACCGGCTCAGCGCAGCGCACGACTACGAGGTCAACCTCAAGGCCGAGATCGAGATCATGCTGCTGCACGAGAAGGTCGATGCACTGCGCGACACGCAGTGGCGCGAACTGATGGCGCTGCAGCAGCAACAGATCGACCTGCTGAGCACGCTGGTGCAGGCGCCAGCGCGCTCGCCGGGCTGAGCGCGCGAGCGCCCCGCCCGGCACGGCGTCACATCTTGCCGAAAGTGCGCTTGGCGTTGTCCAGGCACTGCGACTTGGCGTCGCCGCTCATCGAGTCGCACTTCTCGGCCGCCAGCTTGTAGTCGGCGTCGCGCTTGGTCTTCACGGCGTCGGTGCGCGCCTCGGCGACCTGACTGCCCATCTTGGCGTCGGCCAGAGCCTTGGTGTGCAGGGTCTTGGCTTCCTGGCGGCAGACGTCCTTGGTGTTGCCGCTGAGGTCGTCGCACTTCTCCTTGGCCACCGCGTAGGCGGCGTCGGCCTTGGCGGTCCAGACCTTGGAGCCGTCCTTGGCCTTGCCGGTGTAGCCGAACTCGAGTTCGGCGCGCGCGACCTTCTCCTTGGCCTTCGCTTCTTCGACGCAGATGTCCTTGGCGTTGGCCTTGAGCGACGCGCAAGCGGCCTTGTCGGCCTTGTAGCTTTCGCTGATGCGCGACTTGCCGGCGCTGAAATCGGTGCGCGACATGGTCGCGGCTTGCGCCATCGACCCCATCAGCACGACTGCGGCAGCCACGGCGATGCGAAGGGTGGAGATCTTGTTCATGATGAATCCTAGGTAGGTGCTCTTGGAGCGAAGTGGAACGCCCGGGTGGGCGCTGCCGGTTTGGGGGTGGCCGCCCTGCGAGCGCTGGCTCGCGGGGCGGCCGTTTCCTTTCATGGGCCCTGGTGCAGGTCCGCGGGCCGGGTGAAAGCGCTCAGTTCATCGTCGGCCTGGCGCATCTCTCCCTGGGCCCACCAGACGATGCCTGCGCCGCCGAGCGCCACCCACAGCGGCAACAGGTCCAGCAAGGCGCTCACTGGCAAGTCCTTGACGCGGTGTTGGTTCGGGGCTTCTCGATGCGCTGTCGCCGAGGCCTAGACCCGCGGCTCGCCGTCGCGGTTGACCATGATGGTCGGGCCCGGAGGCGTCGACATCTGCACGTTGTGCTCGCGGCCGCGGAAGGTGTAGCTCACGTCCCAGTAGTCGGTGGCCTTCGTGCTGGGCACGGTCTCGCAGCGCTTGACGTCCTGGGTCGCGACGCGGTTGCCGTCGTTGCCGACGCGTGAACCCACCACGGCACCGGCGACGGCGCCGCCGGCGGTGGCGATGTCACGGCCTCGTCCGCCGCCGACCTGGTGGCCGAGCACGCCGCCGATGATGGCGCCGACGACGGCACCCGGCACGTTGCGGTTGTCGCTGCGGCTCTGTGCCACGGGCTCCTGCTCGATCCAGCAGCGCTGCTCGGGTGTCGCCACGACAGCCCGCACCGTGGACACGGGCACCACGAAGAGGCGCTCGTTGGGACGCCGCTGCCAGCGCGACGGTGTTTCACGGTCTTCGCCGCCGCGGCCGCCGCCGACCATGCGCACACTGGAGATGCGGTCGTTCAGGCCCATCGCCGCCAGCGATGCGTAGCGGCCGGGCCGCAGCACGACGCAGCTGCCGCCGAAGTTGGCGTTTTCGCACACTTCCCAGCGCTGGCTGTTGACGACGATCGAGGAGGCGCGGTCGTTGAAGCCGTAGCTCATGAAGTTGGGCACCGACTCTTGCGAGCCGAAGGTGCGGCCCCGGAAGTTGTCGCCTTCGTAGAAGACCACCGCGTCGGGCAGGTTCGCCGCCGGCTGCGGGGGGGTGTTGTTGACGCCGACCATGCGCACGCTGGAGACGCGGTTGTCCAGGCCGACCGAGGTCAGCGACGGGTAGTTGCCGGGATTCAGCACGACGCAGCGGCCGCTGTAGTTGGGGCCCTCGCAGACCTGCCAGCGGTTGCTCATGACGACCAGCGACGAGGCGCGGTCGTTGAAGCCGGCGCCCGCGAAGTTGGCCACTTCGTGCTGCGTGACGAAGGCGCGGCCCTTGAAGTTGGCGTTCTCGTAGAAGACCACGGCCTCGGGCGCAGGCGCTGCGGGCGGCGGCAGCGGCCGCGTCTCGGGCGGGCGCGGCGCCTCGCCCACAAGGCGCACGCTGGAGACGCGGTCGTTCAGGCCGACGTCGGTCAGCGAGGCGTAGTTGCCAGGACGCAGCACGACGCAGCGGCCACCGAAGTTGGTGTCGTCGCAGACCTCCCAGCGCTGCGAAGAGACGACCAGCGACGAAGCGCGGTCGTTGAACCCGCTGTCGCGCAGGCTGCCCACCGAACGGTCGGTGGTGAAGGCGCGGCCCTGGTAGTTGTCGTGCTCGTAGAAGGTGACTTGGGCCAGCGCGGCCGCGGGTGCCAGGCCGGCGACCAGCAGGCTGGCGGCCAGCGTCGAGAGCCGGGTGTTGGGAACTTGCATGGACGGACTCCTCTGTCGCGCGGCACGGTGCCGCATCTGGCCGCAAGCTTGGCGGCGCCGGCACCGCGTGCACAGCAGACAGCACCCCTTGCGGCTGTAGTGCCTGTCCTACGTCGCAGCCGCCAGGCGCGGCTGTTGCGGGTGCAACAATTCACGCATGTCCAAACGCTTGCAGCTGGGGCTGGCGGCCGTGTTGCTGCTGCTTGCCGTCGCCATCGCCTGGGGGCTGACGCGCCCGGGCGTGGGCAGCGCGATGGTGGTGCAGGCGGCGCCGTTGCTGCGCACCTTGCAGTTCTCGGCCCGCGTGGCCTCGTCTTCGCGGGTCGACGTGGGCGCCACCGTCACCGGGCGCGTCGCACAGGTGCTGGTGGCCGAAGGCGCGCAGGTGCGCCAGGGCGCGGTGCTGGTGCGGCTGGAGGCGGCCGAGCTGCAGGCCGCAGTGGCCCAGGCGCTGGCCGCCGAGCGCCAGGCCGCGGCGCGCCTGGCGGGCTTGCGCAGCACCGGACGCAGCGGCGTGCAGGCCGGCGTGGCGCAGGCCGACGCGGTGCTGTCCGCGGCGCAGGCCGAGCTGCGGCGCACGCAGGACCTGGTGGCGCGCGGCTTCCTGAGCCCGGCGCGGCTGGACGAGTCGCAACGCGCGGTGCAGGTCGCGCAGGCGCAGCAGGCTGCCGCGCGGGCGCAGGTCAGCGCCGTCGGCGAGCAAGGCACCGACGTCACGCAGGCACAGGCGCAGCTGGCGCTGGCTGCCGCCGCGACGCAGGCCGCGCGCGCGCGGCTGACGCAGACCGAACTGCGGGCGCCGGCCGACGCACGGGTGCTGGCGCGCAGCGTCGAGCCGGGGCAGATCGTGCAGCCCGGCCGCGCCTTGCTGACGCTGGCGCTGAGCGGCCCGGTGCAGCTGCTGGCGCCGGTGGACGAACGCTACCTGCAGCAGCTGCAGCCCGGCCAGGCCGCGAGCGTGCGCGCCGACGCCTTCCCCGATCAGCGCTTCAGCGCCCAGGTGCTGTCGATCGCGCCGCTGGTGGACGCGCAGCGCGGCGCCATCGAGGTCAAGTTGTCGGTGGCGCAGCCGCCGGCTTTCCTGCGCGAGGACATGACGCTGTCGGTGGAAGTCGAGACCGGCCGCCGCGACCGCGCGCTGGCGCTGCCGGTGAGCGCGCTGCGCGTCGGCACCGCCGCGCCGGCCGGTGCTGCTGCCGACGCCAGCACCGGCACGGTGTGGCTGGTGCGCGAAGGGCGCGTCGAGGCGCGCAACGTGCGCCTGGGCCTGCGCACGCTGGAGGCGGTGGAGGTGATCGAGGGTCTCGCCGCCGGCGATACGGTGCTGCTGGGTGCCGCCCCGGCGCCGGGCTCGCGCGTGCAGGTCGACGTCGTCAGCACCCCCGTCGGCCGCACCGCGGCCGGCGCCCGCGCCAAGGGCACCTTGCAGGACGCGACGACGTCGCTCGGCAACGCCATGGGCCGCTGAGACGATGGTCACCTGGCTCGGTTTCGAGCGCCGCGTGGCGACGCGGTTCCTGCGCGAAGGCCGCATGCAGACGCTGCTGATCATCGTCGGCGTGGCCGCCGGCGTGGCCGTGGTGGCCTACATCTCGGCGCTCATCGCGGGTTTGCAGTCGAACACGCTGAACAAGACGCTGGGCGCGCAGGCGCACCTGAGCATCAGCCCGAGCGACGATGAGGTGGTGAGTGCGCGCGCAACGCCGGCCGCCGGCACCACGGTGCTGGAGCAGTCGCAGCCGCGAGCCCAGCGTGTGCGCACGATCGCCAACTGGCAGGCGCTGGTGCCGCTGCTCGAGGCGCTGCCCGGCGTGGCGGCGGTGTCGCCGATGGCCTCCGGCGGCGGCCTGGCGCTGCGCGGGCAGGCGCAGAAGTCGATCGCGCTGCTGGGCGTGGAACTCGACCGCTACGACCTCATCGTCGGCCTGCGCGGCAAGGTGATCTCGGGCGTGGCGCAGCTCGGGCCGGGCGAGGCCGTGATCGGCGTCGACCTGGCGCAGGACCTGGGCGTGCGCGTCGGCGACCGGCTGCTCATCGTCACCGCCAGCGCGGCCGGCGACGACGCCGGCAACGTCAGTGAGTCGGCGCGCGTCACGGCGCTTGTCGACCTGGGTGTGCGCGAACTCAACCGCCGCACCGTCATCGTGCCGCTGCGCACGGCGCAGAGCCTGCTGGCGCTGCCCGGCGGCGCGACCCACATCGAGCTGGCGCTGCGCGATGTGTGGAGCGCGCCCGAGCTGGCGGCGCAGCTGGCCGGGCGCTGGCCGTACAAGGTCGAGAGCTGGCAGGACACCAACGCCGGGCTGGTGTCGGCGCTCAATGCGCAGAGCGTGAGCACCGCGCTGATCCGCGGCGTGGTCATGGTCGTCGTCGTGCTGGGCATCGCCAGCGTGCTCGTGGTGTCGGTGGTGCAGAAGCGGCGCGAGATCGGCATCCTGCGCGCGATGGGCGCCACGCAGGGCCAGGTGCTGCGCGTCTTCCTGCTGCAGGGTGCGATCGTCGGCGCGCTGGGCTCGGCGCTCGGCGTCGTGCTGGCCACGGCGATGATCTGGGCCTTCACCACCTTCGTGCGCGGCTCCGACGGCCTGCCGCTGTTTGCGATCTCGCTCGCGCCGGGGCTGGCGCTGCGCATCGCGGCACTGGCCACGGTCTGCGGCGTGCTGGCCGCGGTGGCGCCGGCGCGGCGCGCGGCGCGGCTCGATCCGGCGCAGGCGATCCGGATGTGAGCGCGGCCCTGGACCCGGCGGCCGCGCCGCTGATCGAACTGGCCGGCATCCGCAAAAGCTACAACCTCGGCCTGCCCAACGAGGCCGAGGTGCTGCACGGCGTCTCGCTGCAGGTGGCGCGCGGCGAGTTCGTGGCGCTGATCGGGCCTTCGGGATCGGGCAAGAGCACGCTGCTCAACGTCGTGGGCCTGCTCGAGCGGCCCACGGGCGGCAGCTACCGCATCCAGGGTCAGGAGACCACCGGCCTCGACGACGCCGCCCTGACGCAGCGGCGCAGCGCGGTGCTCGGTTTCGTGTTCCAGTTCCACCACCTGCTGCCGGCCTTCACGGCGCTCGAGAACGTGACGCTGCCGGCACTGATGCGCGAGGGCCGCGTCAGCGCGGCGCAGGAGCAGCGCGCGCGCGAGGTGCTGGCCGCGGTCGGCCTGTCGCAGGCGTTGGCCAAGCGGCCCGGCGAGTTGTCGGGCGGCATGCAGCAGCGGGTGGCGATCGCGCGCGCGCTCGTGCTGCAGCCGCCGCTGGTGCTGGCCGACGAACCGACGGGCAACCTCGACACCGCGGCGTCGGACGAGGTCTTCGTGCTGATGCGCCGCATGCACGCCGAGTTGGGGATCAGTTTTCTCGTCGTCACGCACGACCCGCGGCTGGCCGCCCGCTGTGACAGGGTCATCGAACTGGTCGACGGCCGCGTGCAGCGCGACGAGCGCATCGCAGCGCAGCTGTAGGACCTGTCCTACACACCGGGGCGCCGCCGGCCGATGGTGCACATTTGCACGCGGCGCACACTCCGGCCATCGAACCCCGGCGCCCGATGCACCTGCTTCAGACCTATCTCGTGGAAGACAGTCCGCTGATCCGCGAGAACCTGATCGCGACGCTGGAGGAATTGGCGCCGGTCCACGTGGTCGGTACCGCCGAAGGCGAGAACGATGCCCGCGACTGGCTGGCCGGCCACGCTGTCGATCTGGTCATCATCGACCTGTTCCTCAAAAACGGCTCAGGCCTCGGCCTGCTGCGCAACCCGGCGCGCGGCCCGCCTGGCGCGCGCCGCGTGGTGCTCAGCAACTACGCCACCGACGAGATGCGTGCACGCTGCCTGGCGCTGGGCGCCGACGACGTGTTCGACAAGTCCAACCAGATCGACGCCCTGATCGCCTACTGCTGCCGGCTCGCACACAACGGTGCTGGCGACTCCGGGCAGCACGCCTGAGCACAGCGCAGGGACCACCCGGCCGCCGCGTCGTTCAGCGCGCCGACGTGACGCGCCAGATGACGTTGCCGACGTCGTCGGCCACCAGCAGTGCACCTTCGGCCGTCAGCGCTACGCCAACCGGTCGGCCATGGGCTTGGCCGTCGGCGCTGAGGAAGCCGCCCAGCACGCTCTGCGGTGCCGACGCCACCGGCCGGCCGGCAGCGAAGGCCACGAACACGACCTCGTAGCCGCTGTGCGGGTTGCGATTCCACGACCCGTGCTGGCCGATGAACATGCCTTGCGCGTAGGCCGCAGCCAAGGGCCGGCCGGGTGCGGCCGGCGATGCCGCCAGCCCCAGCGAGGCGGTGTGCGGGCCCAGCGCGTAGTCGGGCTTGCGCGTGCCGGCCACCAGGTCGGGGCGCGGCGGCTGCACGCGATCGTCGACATGGCTGCCCCACCAGGTCCAGGGCCAGCCGTAGAAGTCGCCGTCGGCGACCGCGGTCAGGTAGTCCGGCACCAGGTCGCTGCCGAGTTCGTCGCGTTCGTTGACCACCGTCCACAGGGTCTGGCTTTGCGGCTCCCAGGCCAGGCCGTTGGGGTTGCGCAGCCCGCTGGCGAAGATGCGGTGCGCGCCGCTGGCGATGTCGACCGCCCAGATCGCCGCGCGGCCTTCTTCGGCCGCCAGACCCCGTTCGGCGACGTTGCTGTTGGAGCCGACGGTGACGTACAGCGTGCGGCCATCGGCGCTGGCGATGAGGTTCTTGGTCCAGTGGTGGTTGAGCGGTCCGGCCGGCAGCACCGCCACGGTCGCGCCGGCAGCGTCGATGCGGGTGTCGCCTTGGCGGTAGGGAAAGCGCAGCACGGCATCGGTGTTGGCGACGAAGAGTTGGGCGCCCACCAGCGCCATGCCGAAGGGCGAGTGCAGGCCCTGCAGCAGCACGCTGCGATGCTCGGCCACGCCGTCGCCGTCGCTGTCGCGCAGCAGCGTGATGCGGTCGGCGCTGGGTGTGCCGGCGCCGGCGCGCTTCATCATCAGCTTCATGACCCAGCCCTTGATGCCGCTGGCTCGTTCGGGGCGCGGCGGGGCGTTGGTCTCGGCCACCAGCACGTCGCCGTTGGGCAACACCAGCAACCAGCGCGGGTGGTCCAGGCCGCTGGCGAAGGCGTTGACCTGCAAGCCCGGGGCGGGCTTGGGCAGCGTGCCCGCTGGCCAGCCCCGGGCCGGCGCGACGTTGACGGTCGGCAACAGCGTCGGGTTGGGCGCCGGGAGCACCGGCTGCGCGCCGGTGCCCGCAGACACCGGCAGCTTGGCGGTGTCGCCGCAAGCTGCCAGCGCCAGCGCCAGCGCAACGGAGGCCAAGCCGCAGGCGCGGCGCTGAAGCTTCTTCACGTCAAAGGCGTCCCATCAGGAACAGCACCAGCACGATCACCAGTACCACGCCGAGCAGACCACTGGGCGCGTAGCCCCAGCTGCGGCTGTGCGGCCAGGCCGGCACGGCACCCAGCAGCATCAGCACCACCACGATCAGCAGAATCATCCCCAGGCTCATCTCTTTCTCCTTGTCGACGGTTCGTCGTGCGTGGAGCATGCGAGGCGGGGAACGCCAGGTCTGTGCGCTGGCGTACTGGCAGGGCGGTGCCGGCGCAGCTCAGCGCGCGTGAGGAGCCAGCATCTGCAGGGGGTCGAGCCAGCGGTCGAGCTGCTCGGCCGTGGCCACGCCCAGCGCCAGCGCCGCGGCGCGCACGCTGCTGGCGTCCTGCTGCGCGCGCTGCGCCACCTGCGCCGCACGGTCATGGCCGATGTGCGGCGCGAGCGCGGTGCCCAGCATCAGCGAGCCGTCCAGCGTCGCCTTCAGGTGCGGGCTGTTCGGCGCCAGGCCGCTGACGCAGTGCCAGGTGAAGCTGCGCATGGCGTCGGACAGCAGGCGCAGGCTGTCCAGCGTGTCCAGTGCGATCAGCGGCTTGTATACGTTGAGTTCAAGCTGGCCCTGGCTGGCCGCGAAGCCGATCGCGGTGTCGTGGCCCATGACCTGCGCGCAGACCATCGTCAGCGCTTCGACCTGCGTCGGGTTGACCTTGCCCGGCATGATCGAGCTGCCGGGCTCGTTGGCCGGCAGGCGCAGCTCGGCCAGGCCGGCGCGCGGGCCGCTGCCCATGAGCCGGATGTCGCTGGCGATCTTGATCAGCGCGATGGCCAGCATGCGCAGCGCCGCGTGCAGCGCGACCAGGGCCTCGTGGCCGGCCATCGCGGCAAACAGGTTGCCGGCCTGCACCAGCGGCAGGTCCAGCCGCTGCGACAGCAGCAAGGCCACGCGCGCGCCAAACTCGGGGTGCGTGTTCAACCCGGTGCCCACGGCCGTGCCGCCGAGTGCCAGCGTGTGCACTGCCGGCAGCGCGTGGCGCAGCGCGTCCTCGCACAGGCCGAGCTGCGCTTCGTAGCCGCCGAACTCCTGCCCCAGCGTCACCGGCGTGGCGTCCTGCAGATGCGTGCGGCCGACCTTGACTGCGCCCGCCAGCGCGGCCGACTGCCGCAGCAGCTCGGCGCGCAGGT
Source organism: Rubrivivax sp. (assembly GCA_043760065.1). GTDB lineage: Bacteria > Pseudomonadota > Gammaproteobacteria > Burkholderiales > Burkholderiaceae_C > Rubrivivax. The sequence continues at coordinate 635 of JAYUPN010000069.1, read as the reverse complement.
CGCGCAGCGCCGGCAGCAGCCGGGCCTTGACCTGCAACGCCACCGCGATGTGCATCGCGCTCGGGAACACGTCGTTGGACGACTGGCCCAGGTTGACGTCGTCGTGGGCGTCGACGCCGTGGCTGCCGTGCAGGCCCTCCTGCATGGCCTGACTGGCGATGTCAGCGATCACTTCGTTGACGTTCATGTGGCTCTGCGTGCCCGACCCGGTCTGCCACACCGACAGCGGGAACTGATCGTCGAACTCGCCGTCGGCGACGCGCTGCGCGGCGCTGGCAATGGCGGCGGCGGGGCGGACGTCGAGCAGGCCCAACTCGTGGTTGACCGTCGCCGCGGCCCACTTGATGTGCGCCATGGCGCGGACCAGCGCGATCGGCATGCGCTGCTCGCCGATGCCGAAGAAGTGCAGGCTGCGCGCGGTCTGGGCGCCCCAGCGGGCGCCGGCCGGGATCTCGATGGCGCCGAAACTGTCGTGCGCGACGCGGGGCGCGCCCGGCAGGGCGGCGGGGCGGACAGTGGTCTTCATGGGCGGGCCTCGCGGATGAACTGATGGCCTTGTAGAGTCGGCACGCGCAGGCGGTCTGTGCGCCAGGCCGCATTCGCTGCCGGCGCTGCCCGCCTGCGGATGGCGCGGC
>JAYUPN010000068.1:0-4798 GCA_043760065.1 Rubrivivax sp. | reverse complement strand
CCCCGACCAGCTGCCCGAGAGCGACCCCACGAAGATGAACTTCGGCGGCGGCGACAGCGCCAAGAAGGCCTGGAAGGACATCTGGGGTTGCGGCCAGGGCATCGGCGCCGTCAAGGCCGTGCTGCCAGTGGCGCAGATGGTGGCGCGGCTGCGCGACGAGTGGCTCGCCGCACGCCGTCGCCTGGCCCTGGGCGTCCCCGCCTGAGGGTGGTGGACGGCAGGTCGGGGCATGGTTAGTCTGGGACCCATGAAGCATTCACTCTTCCCGCGCTTGCGCCTGCTGGCCTGCAGCAGCGTCCTGGCCCTGCTTGGTGGATGCGCCGGCATCCACATCGGCGTCGGCCTGCCCATCGGTCGCATCGGCGGCGTCGGCGTCTCCGTCGGCAGCGACGGGCGCGTCAGCGGCAGTGTCGGTGTGGGCTCGGGCGGCGTGTCGGTGGGGGTGGGCGGCAGCGCGCAGCTGCCCCGGTCGGCCACGCCGGCGGCTTCTGCAGCATCCGCCACGTCGCAGTGAGCACAGCCGCCGCACCGCAGCGCCAGGTCGTCTTCAACGCGCGCCTCTTCGACAGCGCCAGCGGCACGCTGCGGCCGGGCACCACGCTCGTCATCGAAGGCGAACGCATCGTCGCGGTGACGCAGCAAGCGCTGCAGGTGGACGACGCCGAGCGCATCGACGCCGGCGGCCGCGTCGTGCTGCCGGGGTTGATCGACGCCCATGTGCATGTGATGGCCGCGTCGCACGACCTCGTGGGGCTGGCCCTGCAACCGGCGTCGCTGGTCGGCGCGCAGTCGAGCCACATCCTGCGCGACATGCTGCAGCGGGGCTTCACCACCGTGCGCGACGCGGCCGGTGCCGACTTCGGCCTGCAGGAGGCGGTGGCGCGGGGCCTGTACAAGGGGCCGCGCCTGTTCATCGCCGGCCACCCGATCAGCCAGACCGGCGGCCACGCCGACATGCGGCCCAAGGGCGTGCAGGGGCAGGGGATGTTCTGCAGCTGCGCCGGACTGGGCCTGGTCGGCGCCATCGCCGACGGCGTGGGCGAGGTGCGCCGCGCCGTGCGCGAACAGGTGCGCAACGGCGCCAACCACATCAAGATCATGGCCGGCGGCGGCGTCAGCAGCCCCACCGACCCGATCGACGGCACCCAGTTCAGCGTCGAAGAGCTGCGCGCCGCGGTCGAAGAGGCCGAGGCCGCCAACCTGTACGCACTGGCCCACGCCTATTCGCCGCGCGCTGTCACGCGCGCGGTGCAGGCCGGCGTGCGCAGCATCGAGCACGGCAACCTGATCGACGAGGCGACGGCACGGATCATGAAGACGCACGGCACGTTCCTGGTGCCGACGCTGTCGACCTACGCCGCGCTGGCCGACGAGGGCCGCAAGCTCGGCTGGTCGGACGCCATGCTGGACAAGCTGCGTGGCGTGCACGACCGCGGCCTGCAGGCGGTGAAGATCGCGCGCGCCGAAGGCGTGCCGATCGTCTTCGGCACCGACCTGCTGGGCCACATGCACGACCGGCAGTCGGGCGAGTTCACACTGCGTGCCGGCGCGTTGTCGGCGGTGGAAGTGCTGCAGAGCGCCACCATCACCGCGGCGCGCTTGATGCGGCAAGAACAGCACATCGGCCAGCTGGTGCCCGGCGCCTGGGCCGACCTGCTGGTGGTCGACGGCGACCCGACGCAGGACTTGACGCCGCTGGCCGACCCGGCGCGTGGCATCCGGCTGCTGATGCAGGCCGGCCGCACGGTGCACAGCAACCTGGCCGTCTGAGGCCGACCGCGGGCGGGGTCAAGAAGAAGGGGCCCCGCGGGGCCCCTGGTTCATGCCGCGCTCGGCTTCACCGCACGCTGGTGAAGCGGGCTTCCGGTCGGTCGTCCGAGCGGTGCACCGTGCTGACACCGGCCTTCATCGCCCAGGGCCGCATCTGGTGGTGCAGCGGGATCAGCAGCACCTCGTCCTTGATGCGCAGCAGCACTTCCTTGATCATGGCGTTGCGCTTGGCGACGTCGGTCTCGCTCTTCATCGCGTCGGTCAGGCGGTCGACGACCGGGTCGCTGATGCGGCTGAAGTTGAAGTTGCCGTCGGCGCCCGCCGTGCGCGTGCGCACCAGGCTCTGGACCATGTACTGCGCATCGTAGGTGGCCACGCCCCAGCCCAGCATGTACAGCGAGGAGTCGAAGTTCTGGAACTTCTGGCTGAAGGTCGCCATGTTCTCGGCCATCAACTGCGCCTTGACGCCGATGCGGGCCCACATCGCGACGATGGCCTGTGCGATCTCCTCGTCGTTGACGTAGCGGTTGTTGGGCGCGTTGAAGCGCACCTCGAAGCCGTCGGGATACCCGGCTTCGGCCAGCAGCCGCTTGGCACCTTCGACGTCCACCTTGGTCGGCACGTCGATGTCGGCGGCGTTGCCGTTGACGCCGGGTGCCACCATCAGTCCGGCGGGGATCGACAGGCCGCGCATGATGTTGCGCTTGATGGCTTCGCGGTCGATGGCCATGCTCAGCGCCTGGCGCACGCGCTTGTCGGCGAACGGGTTCTTGCCCTTGACGTTGCTGTACTTCAGCTCGGCGCTGCCGATGTCGGGTGCCAGGTAGATGGTCCGCACCTCGGGGCCGTCGACGATCTTGAGCTTGCTGTCGCTGCGCAGCCGGGCGACGTCCTGGGTCGGGATGTCGGTCAGCATGTCGACGTCGCCCGACAGCAGGGCGGCCACGCGGGTGGGGTCGCTCTTGATCGGCGTGTAGATCACTTCCTTGACGTTGCCGCTGTGCTTGTCCCACCAGTCGTTGTTGATTGTCATCGTGATGCGCTGCTCGGGCGTCCAGCCGGTGATCTTGTAGGCGCCGGTGCCCATCACGTTGCGCGAGGCGAAGTTCTCTTCCTTGGCCTTGTAGTCCTGCACGTTGGCGGTGCGGTTCTTCTCCGCCCAGGCCTTGCTCATGATGCGGAAGTCGATGATGTTGCGCAGCAGGATCGGGTTCGGCGCCGACAGCATCAGGTCGACGGTGTGGTCGTCGATCTTCTTGATGTCGGCGATGCCGGTGACGTAGATCTGCATCGTGCCTTGGGGCTGCTTGATGCGGCCGAAGCTGAAGACCACGTCGTCGGCCGTGAAGGGGCTGCCGTCGTGGAACTTGACGCCCTTGCGCAGTTCGAAGCGCACCTGCGTTGGCGACAGGTAGCTCCACTTGGTGGCCAGCGCCGGCTCCAGCTGGTAGTTGGCGTTGTAGCGCGTCAGGCCTTCGTAGGCGTGCATCAGGATGGCGTTGGTCGTCGCATGGTTCTGCGAATGCGGGTCCATCGTCAGGATGTCGTTCTGCGCCGCCCAGCGCAATGTCTGGGCTTGGGATTGGGCAGGGGCGGCCAGGGCGGCAGCCAGGGTGGCCGCGGCGAGCAGGGCACTCAGTTTCATCAGGGGGTTCTCCAGAAAGCGGATGGTGAAACCCTGGATGCTAGGCGCTGGCGGCGCCGAGGCCAGCGGGGAAACGCCGAGGCGCCGCTGTCAACCGTTTGCTGCCGGGCCCGCGGCGGCCGCCGGCGACGCCTGCAGGTCGCTGTCGCAGCCCTGGCCGGCCGCAATCCAGCGCCGGGCGAGCCAGCGCGCCCAGCCCGCTGGCAGCACTGGCAGCCAGCGGCCCGGATCGGCCAGCACGCCGCAGCGGTACAGGCCGGGGCCGGCGTGCCACTGCAGCGCCCGGCAGGCGCCGCGGCGGCGGCGCGACAGCAGCATGCCCAGCGGGCAGGGCTCGGCGGCGCAGCACACGCCGCAGCCATTGCAGGCCTGGCCCGCCGCCGGCTTGGCGGGCGCCAGGGGTTGCAGAAGGATGACCCGGTCGTGCACGGTGCAGGCAGTCTGGGATCAAAACCCGTGCGTTGTCAGCGAAACAGCAGGATTGAAGGCGCCCAATAGCGCCAGAAGCACAGCGGGGGGCCGGTGTTAGAGTCCCGCCGACGATTCGAAATGGTCCTTCCCGTCCCCTTGCTGAATTGAGACATGCAGCAAGGCGGGTCGCTAGTCCGCCAACCGGTGCAGCCGGGACGCGGAAGGTTGATGAACCCATCCACAACACCGCAGACCGGTGCGAAAGGTGAGCGAAAGATGATGCAGCAACACAGGTCGAACTCGTACCTGTTCGGGGGCAATGCCCCGTACGTGGAAGAGCTGTACGAGGCCTACCTCGACAACCCCGGCAGCGTGCCCGACAACTGGCGCACCTACTTCGACAACCTGCAGCACGTGCCGGCCACCGACGGCAGCGAAGCGCGCGACGTCGCCCACGCCCCGGTCATCGAGTCCTTCGCCCAGCGCGCCAAGGCCAACGCCTTTGCGCTGAAGGCCAGCGAGGCCGACCTGGCCGTCGCCCGCAAGCAGGTGCACGTGCAGTCGCTGATCGCGGCCTACCGCTTCCTGGGGTCACGCTGGGCCGACCTGGACCCGCTCAAGCGCACCGAGCGCCCCAAGATCCCCGAACTCGAGCCCGGTTTCTACGACCTGACCGAGTCCGACATGGACATCACCTTCTCGGCCGCCAACACGTATTTCGGCAAGGCCGAGAACATGACACTGCGCGAGATCGTGCAGGCGCTGCGCGAGACCTACTGCGGCACCGTCGGCACCGAGTTCATGCACTGCACCGACCCGGCCGAGAAGCGCTGGTGGCAGGAGCGGCTGGAGTCGATCCGCAGCAAGCCCAGTTTCAGTGCCGACGAGAAGAAGCACATCCTCGACCGCCTGACGGCGTCGGAGGGCCTGGAGCGCTACCTGCACACCAAGTACGTCGGCCAGAAGCGCTTC
>JAYUPN010000067.1:0-4798 GCA_043760065.1 Rubrivivax sp. | reverse complement strand
CCGGCGCCATCAGTTCGAGCCGCGGCTCGGCCTGCACCAGCGCGTGCAGGTGCTGTGCCTGCGCGATGTTCTGGTCGATCAGGCGGCCGAACTTCTCGACGCCGTGCTCCTTCAGCGCCATCCAGACCTTCAGCGCCTTGAAGCCGCGGCTGAGTTCGATGCCGTAGTCGAACAGGTACTCGGCCCCGGCGACGCCGCGCGGCTGCTCCTCCAGATACTCGGGATGCAGCGCAAAGGTCTTGTAGTGCAGCCGCGCGTCGCGCACCAGCGCGCAGCCGACCTCGAAAGGCGCATGCAGCCACTTGTGCGGGTCCAGCGCCACCGAGTCCGCAGCTTCGATGCCGGCCACCAGGTGCCGGTGCGCCGGCGCGATGCGCAGCAGCGCGCCGATGCAGCCGTCGACGTGGAACCACAAGCCTTCGCGGCGGCACAGCGCACCGACGGCCAGCAGGTCGTCGACGGCGCCGGTGTTGACGGTGCCGGCCGAGGCGATGACGGCCGCCGGCTCGAAGCCGCGCGCACGGTCGCTGGCGATGGCCGCCTGCAGCGCGTCCAGGTCGATGCGGAAGTCGGCGTCCGACGCCACCAGGTGCAGCGCCTGGTGGCCCAGGCCCAGGATCTCCAGCGCCTTCTGGTGGCAGCTGTGCACCTGGTCCGAAGCGTAGAAGCGCAGCGGCTTCGGCAGCGCACCGACGCCCTGCGCGCGCAGGTCGACGCCGGCCTGCGCGGCGCGCGCGTTGCGTGCCACCGTCAGCGCCACCAGGTTGGCGGCCGAGCCGCCGCTGGTCAGCGTGCCGCTGGCGCCGGCCGGCAGGCCCACCATGTCGCGCAGCCAGGCCACGACCTGGCGGTCGAGCAGCGCCGGTGCGGTGTTGCCGCCGCCCAGGTTGCTGCCGTCGATGGCGGCCAGGAAGTCGCCCAGCGCACCGGTGAAGTTGCTGCTGCCCATGAACCAGGCCCAGAAGCGCGGGTGGACGTTGCCCATCGGGTAGGGGCGCAGGTGCGCGACGAGATCGGCGTAGACCTCGGAGAGTGCCGTCGGACCCTGCGGCACAGGCTGCTGGAGGTAGGCCCGGACGGCGGGCGGCGGCTCCTGCCAGGCCGGCCGCTCGCGCAGGCCGCCGAGGTGGGCGATGGCGTCGTCGACGGCACGGTGCGCGACCTCGCGTGTTGCGGACCAGTCGGCCGGGTCCAGTGTCTCTTCGCGGGGGTGGCTCATCGGAGTGTCCTCGCACGGTGCATGCCGGCGCGGTCGATGCTGCGCCGACAGGGCCTGGGCTGTCAACGCAGCGCGGCGCCGGCCGGCGCAGCGAGCCAGGCCCGTCGCTGCCCGCTGCGGGCCGCTGCGGCCCGCCATGGGACGCCGGCCGACGTGGTGGACACGGCGCCCCGCTTTGGTGAAGATCGGCCTGCGGTGCGCTGCGCTGGCGTCAGCCCTCGCCCGGATCGCTCGTCCTTGTCCCAGGGGGGTCGCGTCATGCGCAGAAGAGCACTCATCGCCACGGCTGCACGCGGCACCGCCGCGGGTCTGCTGTTGCAGCAGGGTCGGCTCGGCGCGCAGCCGGCGGCGCGGCGTGTGGCGCGGGTCGGCTGGCTGGGCTGGAGCGGCGACACTTCGGCGCAGCCCTCGCTGGCGCTGGCGGCGCTGCGCGAAGGCCTGGCGGCGGCCGGCTGGCGCGAGGGCGACAACCTGCACCTCGAACTGCGCAACGGCGACCGCGAGCAGGGCGCGGCGCTGAGCGCCGAGCTGGTCCGTGCCGGCGTTGAAGTGATCGCCGCGCAAGGGCCGATGGCGCTCTTCGCGCGCGGCGCGGCCGGCGCCGTGCCGATCGTCTTCAGCATCAACGGCGACCCGGTCGAGGCCGGTCTGGCGGCCTCGCTGGCGCGGCCCGGCGGCAGCTTGACCGGCGTCACCGCGCTGAACGACGAACTATCGGTCAAGCGCGTCGAATTGCTCAAGTCCGCGCGGCCCGCCACGCAGCGCGTGGCGGGCCGCGCAGCGCGTGGCGGTGATTGCCAACAACCGGCATCCCGGCGTCGGCACCGAGCTCGAGGCCACCGCTGGCGCGATGCAGCGCCTGGCGCTGGCGCAGCGTTACTTTCCGATCCAGCAACCGCAGGATCTAGAGGCTGCGCTGGCGGCGATCGCGGCCGAGCCCTTCGACGCGTTGCTGGCCTTCCCGGACACGCTCATCAACAGCCTGGCGCGGCCGCTGGCCGAATTCAACACCCGACGCCGGCTGCCGTCGATCTCGGGCTGGGCCGAGTTCGCGCAGGCCGGCAACCTGCTCAGCTACGGCCCCGTGTACCGCGATTTCTTTCACCACATGGCCGGCCATGTCGACAGGATCCTGCGCGGCGCGCGCGCTGGCGATCTGCCGGTGGAACGGCCGACGCGCTTCGAGTTCGTCGTCAACCGCGGCGCCGCGAAGGCGATCGGGCTCGTGCTGCCGCAGTCACTGCTGGTGCGGGCGGACGAGGTCATCGGATGAATCGACGCGGCGCGCTCGCCGTGGCAGCGACAGCTGCAGCCGCCGTGGGCGCGCCTGCTCGCGCGCAGCCGGGCACGGTGCCGCGGCGCATCGGCTTCCTGATCACCGGTGCCGCGCAGGTGCAGCCTCATCGGGCCGTCAAGATCGTGCTGGAAGAACTGGCGCGCAGTGGCCGGGTCGAGGGGCCGGCCCTGCAGGTGCACATCCGCTACGGCCAGGACCTGCCGCAACTGGAGGTCGGCGCGCGCGAGCTGCTGGGCCTGGGCGCCGAGCTGATCGTGGCCTCGTTCGCCCCGGCGGCGGTGGCCGCGCAGCGCGCGACGCGCGAGCGGCCGATCGTGATGGCCGGCGTCGGCGACCCGGTGGCCATCGGACTGGTGCCCAGTCTGGCCGCGCCGGGCGGCAGTCTCACCGGCGTCTCGGGGCAGGCCACCGAGCTGTCGGTGAAGAATCTGGAGCTGCTGGGCGAATGGCTGCCCGCGCTGCGCCAGGTGGCGGTGCTGGCCCACGCCACCGACCCCTGGACGCCGACCTTCATCGGCGCGCTGCAGCAGGCGGCGTCGGCGCTCGGGTTCACGCTGCTGCCCGGCCGCGCGGCCGGCGCGGCCGACTACCCGGCACTGTTTGCACACTGGGCACAGCAGGGCGCGCAGGCCCTGGTGGTGCAGCCCAGTCTGCCCTTCGCCGAGGCCGTGCCGCTGGCGCTGCGCCAGCGCTGGCCGTCGTGTTCGCCCGTCTCCGTCTGGCCGCAGCGCGGCGGCCTGTTTGCCTATGCAGCGGATGCGCCGGCCATCTACCGGCTGACGGCCGCTTACGTGCAGCGCATCCTGGCCGGCGAGCCGCCTGCGCGGTTGCCGGTGCAGCAGGCCAGCCGCTTCACGCTGGTGCTGAACCTGCGCACCGCACGCGAGCTCAAGCTGACGGTGCCGGCGGCGATCCGGCTGCGCGCCGACGAGGTCATCGAATGAAGCGCCGCCCGCTGCTGCTCGCAGCGGCCGCCTGGCCGGTGGCGCGGCTCGCATCCGCGCAGAGCGGCGTGCGCCGCATCGGGCTGCTGAACATCGGCGGCGCCGGCGCGCAGCAGGCCAAGATGTCGCTCTACTTCCGGGATCGGCTGCAGCACGCCGGTTGGGACCTGGGGCGCAACCTGATGATCGATGCGCGCCATGCCGAAGGCGACCTGGCGCGGGCGCAGGAGCTGGCCGGGCAACTCGCCGCCGCCAACCCGGACCTCCTGATCGGCTTCGGCAACGACGCCGTCGCGGCGCTGCAGCGCGCCACGCAACGCATTCCGATCGTGATGGGCTTCGGCCACGAGCCGGTGGCTGCCGGCTTCGTGCACAGTCTGGCGCGCCCGGACACCCACATCACCGGCACCGTGTGGGTAGGGGCCGAGATCGCCGGCAAGACGCTGCAGTTGCTCAAGCAGGCCGTGCCGCGTGCGCGCCGCGTGGGGGTGCTGTGGCCGGCGCGACAACCGGGGAGCGAGCCGTACCAGCGCGGGCTGCTGGCGGCGGCGCGGCAGCTGGACCTCACGCTGCTGCCGCAGGCGGTGAGCCGCCCCGAGGACGTGGCCGCGGCCTTGGAGCGCATCGCAGCGCAGGCGCCTGATGCGCTGTACGTGGCGCACGACGGCGCCACCGAGATGCGCGCCGGTGAAATCGCTGCTTTCGCGCTGCGCCAGCGGCTGCCCACGCTGGGGGTCAGCCCCAGCCTGGTGTTGGCCGGCGGGCTGCTGTACTACGGCGCGGACGTGCGCGAGGTGCTGGCGCGCACCGTCAGCTTTGTCGACCGCATCCTGCGCGGCGCCGACCCGGCCACACTGCCGGTGGAGCAACCTTCACGCTTCACGCTGATGGTGAACGCTCGCACCGCCCGCGCCATCGGCCTGGCCTTGCCGGCGGAGTTGCTGCTGCGTGCCGACGAGGTGATCGAGTGATGCGGCGGCGCACGGCCTGGCTCGGTGGCCTCGCCGCCGTTGCCGTCGGGCGGACCCGGGCCGCCGGCCGCGACGGCGCCGTCAGGCAGCTCGGCGTGCTGCTGTACGCCGCGGCGGCGAGCTGGAGTTTCTTGCAGCGCGACCTGCCCCCGGCGCTGGCCGCGGCCGGCTGGCACGAGGGACGCCACGTGGCGCTGTCCTGGCGCTTTGCCCAGGGCGATGCGCAGCGGCTGCCGGAGCTCGCCGCGCAGCTGCTGACGCTGGGCTGTCACGCGCTGCTGACGCGGGGCACGCCGGCCACGCGCGCGCTGCAGCAGGCGACACGCAGCGTGCCCATCGTCACCGGCGTCGGCGACCCGGTCGGCGC
>JAYUPN010000066.1:0-4811 GCA_043760065.1 Rubrivivax sp. | reverse complement strand
CGCCGCGATGTCGATGTCGGCGACGTCGAAGGCGTCGCGGTCCAGCGGCAGGATCGTCGGGCCCTTGTGCACGTGGATGTTCTTCACGCCCAGCTTCTGCGCCAGCGCCAGGTACTTCTCGGCCCACGGGTCGCTCAGCTTGTAGCCCCGGCTGGCGCCTTTCCATTCGGCCGTGTACAGCTTCACGCCCTTGAGCTTGTGCGTGGCCACCAGCTCTTCAAAAGCGGCCAGCCCGGCGGCTTCGTCGCGCGGGTCGAAAGCACCGTTGACGATGAAGCGGTTCGGGTGCTTGGCCTTGAGCACTGCGTTCTGCTCGGTGGTGTTGAAGCCGTTGACGTAGAAGTCCTTCAGGTACGTCGGCTGGAAGATGGCCATGTCATCGGGGCCATCGACAAACAGGTCCTGGTACAGCTGCTCGCCGCCGTACTGGTCGAACTTCTCGCGGCTCCACAGCTTCTCCTTCGGGCTCAGGAAGGAGTGGTAGGCATAGAAGCAGTTGATGAACTGCTCGCCGTGCAGGTTCTTCTGGTTGGCCTTGGTGGCGTTCCAGTTGTGCACATGCCCGTCGATGACGAAGATCTCTTCACCGGATGCGGTCTTGAACATGGCGCGTCTCCTTCAGGCGTAGGCCACGTAGGCCATCGCGGCATTCATGTCGCCGAACAGCACCAGGGTGTTCTCGTCGACCGTCACCATGCGCCCGTAGTGGGTGGAGGTGGAGATCTCGAACAGGTGCGTCGTCATCTCGCGGCCCAGCTCTTCGGCGATCTCGTTCATCTTGAAGACGATCTTGCCGTCACCGTCGATGCGGATCATGGCCGGCATGTAGGTCACGGTGATGCCGGGCTTGCGCGACATCAGGTCGGCAATCGCGCGCGCTTCGACGCTGTCGTTCAGGGTCACGCCGCACTGGTGCGAAACGGTGTCCTTGAACTCGATGTCCTTGAAGGCCTTGAAAATGTTGTCACTGACTTTGGCTGACATGGTTCTTCTCCTGGTGTGTGATGAAAGGTGCAAACACGAGACGGACGTCAGGCGCTGATCGACGCTGGCAGCTTCAGCCCAAGTTGGCTGGCGATGCCCTGCACGCGGTCGACCGCTGCGGCATACGCGTCCTTGAAGTTCGCGACCTTGACGTGGGGCAGCGACCAGATGGGCTGCAGGTTCCTGGCGGCACTGACGGCCAGGTCGCCATAGGTTTTCAGCCACCGGTTGAACAGCGCCGTGTTGTGCGCCGAGTGTTTGCCGTCGCTGACCAGCATGTGCAGCATCTCCACCGTGTTGGCCAGGTTTCGCTGGTAGTCGCCTTCGGCCGACGAGACCACGGTGGGGGTGATGAAGTCGTTCTGCGAAGCGGCCGCCTGCATCACGAAGCCGCTGCGGAACAGCTCGCCCACCAGCGGCTCGAACACCACGTTGACGGCGAAGTACTTCTCGAGAAAGTCCTCGGCGCCGCCGATGGATTCGATCAGCCGCCGCGTGGCCTGCCAGATCGGGTCTTCGAGCCACTGCTTCTTGCCCACCTCGGCGTCGAAGCCGGGAATGTCCAGGCCGATGTCGCCCAGGTACAGCGTCAGGTCCTGCGCGAAGCGCAACTTGTACGAGGAGTTGGTGAGGATGGTGGAGTTCACCATCTGCGTGTAGCCATAGCGCTGCGCGTGCATCAGCGACGTGCCAAGCCCGAACTCGGCGTGTTTGTAGGCGCCCAGGTGCTTCTCCAGCACCCTCACCCAGGCCTTGTCGAAGCGCAGCGGCGCACCCGAGCGGCGGCCGTTCTCGACGGCTTGCGAGATCATGCCGACGATGGTCGACTGGCGCTGGTAGTGGGTGCGTTCCCACTCTTCATCAACCGCGCGGTAGGCGTGCCAGTCGCCTGACAGTGCGTCGGTCCACTTCTCGGAGTAGGTCGGCGTGCCGTCGGCGAAGCTGATGATCCAGTCTTGCAGCAGGTAGCGCTTGGGGTCGGGCTGCACGTCGAGTGTCATGTCCTCGTAGTGCGTGGCCTTGCGGCCCTTGGGCGTGAAGTAGTTGTACTTGCGGCTGTCCGAGCCCGCAAACTTGGCGGCGCCGGCGGCACCGGAGTTGACGGGGACGTAGTCCGGGATTGCCGAGGCGGGAGAGGTCGTGCGGTTGCTCATGGTCTTGTCACCTGGTGGGTCAATGAACGAGGTTCGGCGTGGCCGTACTCGCCGGGATGAACTTGTCGACGTAGCTGTGGTCCAGCGCCACGCCCAAGCGCTGCAGCACGGGCAATACCGCGTCCACCATCGGCGGTGGCCCGCAGGTGTAGGCGTCGATCTCGCCGTGCAGTTGCTGCGTGCGCAGGATGCGTTCGAGCGCTTCGTGCACAAAGCCGGTTTCGCCGCGCCAGCCATCTTCAGCCGTGGCCTGCGACAACACCGGGATGAATTCGAAGTCGGTCAGTCGGGCCGCCACCGCCGCGAACTCATCCAGAAAGAACAGGTCCTTGCGGGTGCGTGCGCCGTAGAAGAACCGGACCGGCCGCTGTTCGCCACTTTCCATGTGGTCCTGCAGGATCGACCACAGCGGCGACATGCCCGAGCCACCCCCCACCAGCACCATCGGACCGGGCCGCTGTTCGCGCCTGAAGCAGGTGCCGAAGGGCCCCTTGATCGTCACCGCCGTGCCGGGGGTCAGCGTGGTGTCGAGCAGCGACGAGAATGCGCCGTCCGGGTACTTGCGGATGATGAACTGCAGGCTCGTGGGCGTGCGCTGCGTGCTGGCCATCGAGTACGAGCGGAAGACTCCTGCACTGCCGTCCGCACCCGGCACGCCGATCTCGACGAACTGGCCGGCCCAGAACTTCAACGGCCGTTCCAGCTCGACTTCGAGCAGGCGTGTGTCGTGTGTGAGCGCGCTCACCTTGCTGACCACCGCGCCGTGGGTCTTCACGGCGATCGCGCGGCGCATCAGGTCTTCATCGAAGTTGAGCAGCTCCACCGTCAGGTCGCTGAACGCGTAGCTGCGGCACAGCAGGATGTGCCCCGTCTCGCGTTCGTAGTCCGCCAGTGCGAAGGTGGAGTAGTTCTCCACCTCGACATCGCCTTCGAGCAGCAGGCACTTGCAGCTGCTGCACTGACCCTCACGGCAACCGTGCGGCACCGCAATGCCTTGCCGAAAGGCCGCATCGAGCACCCATTCACCCTCTTCGACTTCCATCTCGACGCCCACAGGCTCGAAGCGAACGGTGTGCACCTTTTTCTCCGGCATGACGTTCCCTATGGCAAGGATTTCGTGGCGCGCAACGCGGGGGCCAGCGCGGGCCCTTGCGAGCCCGCGCCGGGGGGTGATCGCCGCTCGGTGATCACCCCGGCCCGCTTCAGATCGGGTTGATCTTGAAGCCCTTGCGGTACTCGATGGCCGCCGCCTCGCGCCCCTCGGGCGTCAGCGCGCGGAAGCCGACCAAGGGGCTGCCCAGCGTGTAGCCCTTGACGTGGTCCAGCGTCCACATGTGCTTGTCGTCGAAGCGCAGGTGCGGTTGCGAGATCAGCGTCTTGCCATCCGAGCGCACGAAACCCAGGTCCTTGATCGCATCGGCCAGGTCCCAGCCGTGGTAGCAGTCTTCCCACTCGCGGCGACCGCTGAAGCGGCCCATCGCCGGGGTGGCGCGGCCTTCGTACTCGGCCGCGAAGGCGACCTTGTGCGTCCAGCGGCAGACGTCGGAGCAGTAGGTGAAGACCTTGCCGTCGACTTCGTCGTAGCAGAAGTCCTCGCGGATCAGGCACGGCACCATGCAGCTCCAGCAGCGGTGCGGGTAGGCGTAGCCGCTTTCCTGGTCGAACAGCATGTTGGTCTGGCCGGGCACGCTCTTGCGTTCGTACCACTTCCAGTAGTCACCGAACTCGGCGTACCAACCGGGGTACTTGTGTTCGAACCACTCGAAGTCCTTCTCCTTCTGCGACTCGATGCGCCAGAAGTTCACCGGCCAGCCGACCGAGAAGAACTGCGCCGTCTTGTGCACGTAGTTCTTCTTGACGATGCGGTCCCAGGCGGCGGCCACGTCGTCGTGGTGGATCTTCACGCCGTACTTCTCCAGCGGCAGCATGTAGGTGCGGTAGTAGTCTTCGTAGATCCAGCGGTGCCACAGTTCGGCGTAGGACTCCTTGTTCTTGTCGCGGTCGGTGGTGCCGTACTCGACGAAGGTGCCGATCGCCGCGTCGACGATGGCGTGGTTCTGCCAGAAGGCGTAGCGCAGATCGCGCTCGAGCAGCAGGTGGTTGCCGGGGTCGTTGACCAACGACATCAGCAGCGAGTGGCCGTTGCCGATGTGGCGCGACTCGTCCGACTGCACCGACAGGAACACGGTGGACAGCGCGTAGTCGCCATTGCGCGCGGCCTCGGACGGCATCGCGACGAACAGGGTGTTGGTGAAGGCGGTTTCTGCCACCACCGTCAGGTAGACGTTGGCCGCCGTGATGGCGTCGCCGGTCAGGAAGCCTTCGGCGAACTGGCGGCCGATGGTGGTGGCGTAGCACTTGCCGAAGGCGGCTTCGGTGATGTCGAAGCCTGCCGGGTCGATGTAGTTTTCCATGTACCACTTCTTCAGGTTCATCTGAATCGTGGAGTGGCGGAATTCATCGACCATCTGCATCGTGAAGCCGGTGCGCAGTTCTTCACCGGGGGCCAGGCGGGCCACCATGGCCATCGAACGCGCGGCGGAGATTTCGGGGAAGGGAATGATGGCCAGGAACAGCTTCATCCACTCGACCCAGCGCGGCTGGGTGTTGCGGAACATGTCGCCGCGCAGCGCCGCGTCGAGCGCGCCGTAGACGCGGTTGTCCTTTTCTTCC
>JAYUPN010000065.1:0-4818 GCA_043760065.1 Rubrivivax sp. | reverse complement strand
CGCAGCCATAGCTCGGGCTATGGCGAGCATTTGCAACGACGAGCGGGCGTCTTATGGCGTGATGAGCGGGCATGATTGAAAGACTCTCAGCCTCTCAGGGCCCGCTGCGCGGGATCCCGGTCTTGGGCCGCACGATGCGCGAGTACGGCGGCACGGGCGGGGGACGCTCGGCGGGTGCCAGCTCGAGCGGGCCGAAACGGCTGCTCCAGGCCGCAGGCGACATCAGCGTCAGTTCGAACGAGGCAGATGCCGCGGCTGGCGCGCGCTGAACTTCGAGGCGAAAGCGCCGCGACAGGGCATCGCCCAGCGCCAGCGGGTGAGGGCTCTCGTCAGCGCCGAGCAGCGAGCCGAGCTGCCACCCGGGCGGCACTTGCAGGCGGGTTGATCCTGCACCGTCGAGTCCCGTCAGCACCACGGTGGCGGGCTCGCCGGCGTGCGTCAGGCCCAGCCACACCGCCTCGCCCGGCAAGCAGGCCACGGCAACACCGCCAGGTGTCACTTCAGAAGGGGCATCGGCCCAGCTGCGCAACACGCCGTCGCCGGCCCAGCTCGACAGACCGATGCGGTGGAACGAGACCTCGATGCCCGCGGCCGACCACACGCGCGACCTCTTCAATCCTTCTTCACCCGCGCGGCCAGCTGCCGCATCGCCTGGGCGATGCTCTTCTGGTCGATCGACAGGCTGCCCAGGACGGTGCCCAGGTGCGTCATCGCCGAGGCCGGAATCCTCAGGCTCGTGACGTTGCTCTTGATGAAGGCTTCGAGGTCGAGCCCTGGCTGCGAAGCGGCCGCCTGGCCCGACGTCGGTTGCGCGGCGGATGCCTTTTCCACGACCTGCTGGAGCGACTTCGCGGCCTGCTTCAGACCGCGCGAAGCCGAGCGCCTGACCGGCGCAAGCGGTTGCGCCGGGCTGGCTTCGGCGGCGTCCTTCTTCTCTTGCGCAACCTGGTCCCGGGCCTGCTCGATGAGCCGCGCCGTGGACTGCATGGCCTGCAGGCTCTCGAACGAGCGCCGAACGATGTTGAGCAGCTCCTGCTTGTAGTCGGCATCGGCTTGCCACTGCAAGAAGGCGAAGGAGTCCGAGATCTGCAGCCGCGGGCCCCACACCGACTCATCACAGGTCGTTCCCGCGGCCTTTGCCAGCGCCGAATCGGCCGCAGCGATCAAGCCATCGAGCGAGCGCAGCAGCACCGGCGGCACGCGCAAGCGTGCAACGGTGCCAATGCCGAAGAGAAATCGCACCGCCACCACGTCGGGCTGCGTGGACAGCGGCCCGCTGCCCTGCTTGTCCAGCCAGGCGTGAAAGCGCCGGTACAGCGCTTCGGTGTCGATCATCTGCAACTCGTTGGGCGTGGCATTCGACGCGCCTTGCGGCGGCGAAGCCGCGCCATCGTGCGGCAGACGCTGCAGCCGGCCCAGCGACGCCAGCGTGATCGACGCCAGGTGCGCGGCGGCCAGCGTCAACAGCGGGTCCGCTGCGTCGGGCGCCAGCAACAGATCGAGCACCGGCTCGGTCAGCGGCAGCCCGGTGCGCGCGGCCAGCGCCGTGAACACCTGGTCGGACAGGCTCTGCAGATGGGGCTGCGGCACGGCGCCGGGCGGCGCAAGGCGCAGGCGCAGGTAGTAGGCCATCGGCAGCTCCGCGCTTTCGGCGGCGCCGCGGCCACTGGCGGGATAGGCGGCCCACACGACCCAGTCGCCCCAGTGCGGCAGCAGGTGGCTGACCTTCTGTGGCAGCGCTGCTTTCTTCGTCCCTTTGACAGCGGGATCGGGCCGCGGCGCCGCGGTGTCGTGCACCGAACGCGTGACGCCGAACACTGCGGGACCCGCCGCACCCGCACGCACCGGCCCGAGGTCGAACAACTGCCAGCTCCACACACCGGAGCCGCCGGGGTCGGGCAGCAGGCCCTCGCGCAGGGCAGCCACGGCGCGGCCGTCGCGCTTGAGCGTCACGCGCTCAGCGGCGGCCTGCGCATCGCGCCACGGGCCGCGCAACGCGATCAACTGTCCGCCAGGGCAGAACTCGTGCACGCCCAGGGCCGCCAGCACCTCGGGCGCGAGGCCGAAGGCCCGGTCGCCGAAGCTGGGCAAGGTGGTGTGCAGCTCAACGTCGTGCGGCTCGTCGAGCAACACCTCGCGGGTCTCGACCGAGCGTCCAAGCGAGGCGTTGACGGTGTAGATGCCCTGCGGCAGGTCGATCGCGAGCCGGTGCATGCCGGTACCGACGCAACGCGCCGCGCCATCGGTGACGCGGAACACGGCCCCCGCCGGCCCTGCGATGCGCAGCGTGTGGATGGCGCGGCTCACGACAGCGCCTCCACCCGCGGCGCGGCGCTGCCGTCGTCGGCCACCGTGGTCTTCAGCCGCACGGTCTGCTTCCAGCCGTCGGCCACCGAGCGCAGCACGTACTTGCCGGCGTAGAGGGTCGGCAGCACCGCCTTGCCGCCCGGCCCGGCCTGCACCGTGCCGGCCGGCGCGAGTTCGGCATCCAGCACCTGCACGTCGGCCGCCGGGCGCCCGCCCATCAGTGCCGTGACGTCGACACCGGACACCGGTTGGCGGTCGAACAGCACGAAGCTGTTCGGGTCGACATGCGCATTCGGGTCCACCCACTCGACGGGCGTCTGCACGTGTCCCTGCTGCACCTGCGCGGCGCGGATGGGCACGTTCTCTTTCAGGTAGGCCACCACGTCGGCGGCCGTCACCTGCGCCGTGCCCGGCCTGCCCGCGGAACCGCTCAGCGCTTCGAGCAGCACATCGGTGAAGACGCCGCCGGTCGGCGTGTCCAGTGCCTGTTCGCCCGGCTTGCAGGCGGCCACCACGAGCACGCGCGCAAGTGCGGGGCGCGGCGGCAGGTTCAGCGGCTGGAACACGGGCAGCGTGCCGGGCTGCCACTCGTTGCAGCAGTCGAAGAAGCACAGGTACTCGTCGTAGATCGGCGCCCCGGTGAACTGCGGCACCCAGCCACTGGACAGGAACAGATCGGGCGCGGTGGAGGGCCAGTGCGAGGCGCAGAAGACCGCCGGCATCGACGGGTTGGACGGCACCGACATGCCGTGCGCCGAGGCATAGAAGAACAGCCGGTGGCGCGTCTTCTGCAGCCCGCTGACCAGCAGTTGCTGCATGGTGGCCTCGATGCTGAGCCGGTTCCACGGCAATGCAGCGGCCCCAGCGGCCGCGGCCGGCGGCGGCCACGCGAAGTCCTTGATCGAGACGCCGTTGGCGCTCGACTCCAGCCACTTGTGCATGCGCTGGCTGTCACGCGCTGCGCCGGGCAGGGCGCGCAGCAGCCGGCTGCCGCTGGGGTAGTCGGCGACGCTGACGATCACGGCATCGGTGGCCATGGCGGAGGGCATGTCGGCGCGGGTCTGCGCTGGTCAGGGATAGATGTCGCGGATGAACTGGATGTCGCCCTTGGAGAGGTGGTCCGACGGCGTGATGGCCTTCTGCCCGTCGAGCCAGCGGGCCGGGATGGTGTAGATCATGATCGACACCAGATCGGGCTTGTCCGACATCGCGACGCGATCTTCCGGGTACTGCTCGAAGACGTTGTAGTCCACGTCGTCCTTCGACCAGAAGTTGGGGTCGCCGCCCAGGTCGGCATAAACCACGGGCTTCTTCCACCGCAGCTTCAGATCGGGGTGGTTGTGCTCGTGCAGCAGGCCCAGCGCATGACCGAACTCGTGCAGCACGACACTGGAGAATTCCTTCTCGGGCGTGGTGTCGGTGGCCCAGCCGAGGTTCATCGTCGCCTCGGTCTTGTCGATGCCCAGCGCGTCCTTGCCGATCATCGACCACGAGCCGCCGGCTTCGTCGAAGCTGATGCGGATGTCGGCTGCCGCAGGCTTGTCGGCGCGCGTGAAGACGAGGTTGGCGCCGCCGCCGTTGGGGGCCGTCCAGCGCAACGCGGTGGCGAAGACGCGATCCTGCAGCTTCTTCGAACCCTGCAGGAAACCGATGCGCAGTTCCTGCCCCGGCTTCCACAGCAGGGCCTTGTCGGCCAGGCCCCGCGTCCCGATCACGCTCGGCCGCTTTTGCCGGGTCGTGCAGATCCACTCTTTCGCGCCGGTGTTCGACATGTTGCCCTCCTTCGTCATGGTGCCGCGATGGGCGCCGCTGCCGGCGGCGCTCGAACCATCGTGGGCGCAGGAAAGCATAGTCTTCTCTGGGATCGGGCGGCTCCCTAGATCAGCAGGGGCTCAGCGCCGGCGGCATGCTCAAGGTGGGTGATGACAGAGCGCTCCGGCGGCTTGTTGGGGATTGCCGGGCCCGGCCTTGCGGCGTGACGATGGCTGGTCCTCAACCCGAGGTTGCGCGAGAAGGGAATCCCATGGTCACGGCCAAGAAACCGGCAGCGGCGAAGCGGGCGATGTCAAAGAAGTCGACGGCCGAGAAGTCGACGGCCAAGCAGTCGACGGCAAAAGCGCTGGCGACGAAGCCGCCCCGGCGCGGTCCGGTCGCCGCGGCCCCCGCTTCGAAGGCCGCGGCGAAGGTGCCTGCCAGCGGGCCGCTGACGCTGACCGAGGCGCGGGCTCTGGCGGCGGCCCGGCAGCCGCGGTCGCTTGCCGGGCGGGCGCGGTCGTCGATCGCACCGCAGCCGGCCACGCCTGGCAGCGTGGCCTCCGAGCGCGAGAAGCTGCGCAAGGCGCAAGACGCCGAACTGGCGCGCCGCCTGCGCGAGTACCGTGCGACGATGGCGATCCTCAAGCAGCGCGGCGCGCGCAGTCCCGTGCGGCCGTCGGCACCGGACGGCACCGGCCGCGCGCCGCGGGCTGCCGCGGCAGCGCCGGCGGGCTTCGTGCCGCTGCAGATCCTGGC
>JAYUPN010000064.1:0-44797 GCA_043760065.1 Rubrivivax sp. | reverse complement strand
CATGGATTGCCGGCGAGAGCTCGATCGGTCCGTACTTGCGCAATTCCTGCGCCGACCACTTGCCGTCGCGCCAGCTCGCGACCGCCATCGTGCTCGCGAGCACGGTACCGAAGGCGGGTCGGGTCGCGGAATCGGACGCGGTGCGGGCCTGCATGACCTGTGCGTTCATGGGGTGGTCAATCCTGTATGAAGATGGTTGCGGGGTGTTCCAAACGCTCTTTCAGCGCCTGGATCATCGCGGCGGCATCGAAACCGTCCACGAATCGGTGATCGAAGGACGAGGAGAGATTCATGATGCGGCGCACGGCGATCGCGCCATTGACGACAACCGGGCGCTCGACGGCCTTGTTGACGCCGATGATCGCGACTTCGGGCGCATTGATGACCGGCGTCGAGGCGATGCCGCCCAGGCGGCCCAGGCTGGTCAGCGTGATCGTCGAGCCGCTGAGCTCGTCGCGCACCGCCTTGCCGCTGCGCGCCGCGGCCGCCAGGCGCGCCACCTCGGCCGCGTTGGCCCACAGGTCGTGCGCCTGCGCGTCGCGCAGCACCGGCACCATCAGGCCCGCCGGCGTCTGCGTGGCCACGCCCAGGTGCACGGCAGGATGCAGCGTCAGCACACC
Organism: Rubrivivax sp.; assembly: GCA_043760065.1. GTDB lineage: Bacteria > Pseudomonadota > Gammaproteobacteria > Burkholderiales > Burkholderiaceae_C > Rubrivivax. Next base: position 44,177 of record JAYUPN010000064.1, on the reverse strand, counting down.
GGCCTCGTCGTCGAAGCGCGCGTTGACCTGCGGGAAGTCGCGTGCGCCGAGCACGATGGCGCGCACCAGGAAGGCCAGCAGCGTGAGGTGCCCTCGCTGCTCGCCGTGGCGGGCGTTGAGCCGCGCGCGCAGTGCTTCGAGCTCGGTGACGTCGACCTCCTCGACGTACGTGAAGTGCGGGATGCGGCGCTTGGCCTCCTGCATCTTCAGCGCGATCTTTCGCCGCAGGCCGACGATCTTCATCTGCTGCGGCTCTGCGGCCGGGCTGGCGACGCGTGGTGCAGCAGCAGGGGACGCAGCAGCAGGGGACGCAGCAGCCGCGGCTGTGGGCGACCGGGCGCCTCCTTGGGCCAGGTGAGCGTCGAGGTCGGCCTGCATCACGCGGCCGGCGGTGCCGCCGGGCCTGACCTCGCGCAGGTCGATGCCGAGTTCCCAGGCCCGGGCGCGCACGGCGGGCGAAGCCAGCGGGCGGTCGGCGCTGGTTGGCGACGGCGATGCCGGGGGCGCCGGTCGCGCTGCCGGCGCCGGCGCGAGAGCGCCGCCGGTCGGTGGACGCGAAGGCGTCGCCAGGGCTGCCGGCGCTGGCGCAGCAGCGTGCCCAGCGGCGCTGCCATCACCCAGCTTGATGCGGATCAGCTCCGACCCCACCGCCATCATCTGCCCGACCTCGCCGCCCAGCGCCAGCACGGTGCCGGCCACCGGCGACGGGATCTCGACCGAGGCCTTGTCGGTCATCACGTCGGCCAGCACCTGGTCTTCGGCCACCGTGTCGCCGGGAGCGACGTGCCAGCCGACGAGTTCGACTTCGGCGATGCCTTCGCCCAGGTCGGGCATGCGGATGACGTGAACGCTCATGGCTCCATCACCCGCTTCATCGCCGCCGCCACGCGCGCCGGGCCGGGAAAGTACGCCCACTCCAGTGCGTGCGGGTAGGGCGTGTCCCAGCCGGTGACGCGCTCGATCGGCGCCTCCAGGTGGTAGAAGCAGTGCTCCTGCACCAGCGCCACAAGCTCGGCGCCGAAGCCGCTGGTGCGCGTGGCTTCGTGCACCACGACGCAGCGGCGCGTCTTCTTCACCGATGCCAGCAGCGTCGGCAGGTCCAGCGGCCACAGGCTGCGCAGGTCGATGATCTCGGCGTCGATGCCGCTCTCGTGCGCTGCCGCCTCGGCGACGAAGACCATCGTGCCGTAGGTCAGCAGCGTCAGATCGCCGCCAGGGCGGAACACCGCCGCGGATTCCAGAGGCACGGTGTAGTGGCCCTCGGGCACCTCGCTCGACGGGTGCGCGGACCACGGCACCACCGGCTTGTCGTGGTGGCCGTCGAAGGGGCCGTTGTAGAGCCGCTTGGGTTCGAGGAAGATGACAGGGTCGTCGTTCTCGATCGAGGCGATGAGCAGCCCCTTGGCGTCGTAGGGGTTGCTCGGCATCACCGTGCGCAGCCCGCAGACGTGGGTGAACAGCGCCTCAGGGCTCTGGCTGTGCGTCTGCCCGCCGTAGATGCCGCCGCCGCAGGGCATGCGGATCGTGATCGGCGAGGTGAAGTCGCCCGCCGAGCGGTAGCGCAGCCGCGCCGCCTCGGACACGATCTGGTCCGACGCCGGGTAGAAGTAGTCGGCGAACTGCACTTCCACCACCGGCCGCAGGCCGTAGGCGGCCATGCCGATGGCCGTGCCGACGATGCCGCCTTCGGAGATCGGTGCGTCGAACACGCGCGAGGTGCCGTACTTGGCCTGCAGGCCGTCGGTGCAGCGGAAGACGCCGCCGAAGTAGCCCACGTCCTGGCCGAAGACCACGACGTCGGGGTCGCGGCCGAGCATCACGTCCATCGCCGAACGCAGGGCCTGGATCATGGTCATCGTGGCCATGATCAGGCCTCGCGCCGGGCCGCCCCAAGCAAGGCCTGCGCCCCCTTGGGGGGCAGCGAACGCAGTGAGTTTGGGGGCATCACTCAGCCCCGCTCGGCCTGCTGCATCTGGTCGACCAGGTGCGGCGGCATGTCCTTGTAGACGTCCTCGAACATCGTCGCCAGCGGCGGGATGTGGCCGTCCAGCAGCGAGCCGTGCTGCTGCGCTTCTTTCAGCGCCGCAGCCACCTCGGCTTCCAGCGCCTGCTGGACGGCCAGGTGCTCCTGATCGGATCAGGCGCCGAGGCCGATCAGGTGCTGCTTGAGGCGCTCGACCGGGTCGCCCAGCGGGAAGCGCTGCCAGTCGTCGGCGGGGCGGTAGCGGTTCGGGTCGTCGGAGGTGGAGTGTGCACCGGCGCGGTACGTCACCCACTCGATCAGCGTCGGCCCCAGGTTGGCGCGCGCTCGTTCGGCGGCCCACGACGACGCAGCGTAGACGGCCAGGAAGTCGTTGCCGTCGACGCGCAGCGACGCGATGCCGCAGCCCACGCCGCGCGCGGCGAAGGTCGTGGCCTCGCCGCCGGCGATGGCCTGGAAGGTGGAGATCGCCCACTGGTTGTTGACGACGTTGATGATCACCGGCGCGCGGTAGACGTGGGCGAAGGTGAGCGCGGTGTGGAAGTCGCTCTCGGCGGTGGCGCCGTCGCCGATCCAGGCCGACGCGATCCTGGTGTCGCCCTTGATCGCCGAGGCCATGCCCCAGCCCACGGCCTGGATCGTCTGCGTCGCCAGGTTGCCCGAGATCGAGAAGAAGCCGGTGCGTTTGTACGAGTACATCACCGGCAGCTGGCGGCCCTTGAGCGGGTCGCGCTGGTTGCTCAGCAGCTGGCACATCAGCTCGACCATCGGCACGTCGTCGCGCGCCAGCAGCAGGCCCTGCTGGCGGTAGGTGGGGAAGCACATGTCGCCGTCCAGCAGCGCCAGCGCGTGGGCCACCGCGATGGCTTCTTCGCCCAGGCACTGCATGTAGAAGGAGATCTTCTTCTGCCGCTGCGCGATGAACATGCGGGCGTCGAAGGCCCGTGTCTTGAGCATCGTGCGCAGGCCGGCGCGCAGCCGATCGGTGCTGATCGTCGGCGCCCACGGTCCGACGGCGCGGCCTTGTTCGTCGAGCACGCGCACCAGCGTGTAGGCCAGGTCAGCGGTGTCCACCGGCGGACTGTCGACCGGTGGCCGGCGCACCGCACCCGCGGGCGACAGGTGCAGATAGGAGAAGTCGGTGCCGTGGCCCGGGCGGCCGGTGGGCTCGGGCACGTGCAGGTGCAGGGGACCGGTGTTCATGCAGCCAGTGTGCGCCGGGAAGGGCAGCGCAGTCCAGCCTCAGACCTGCTCCGGCCGCATCTCGATGGCGCCGCTTGGGCATTCGGCGACGCAGATGCCGCAGCCCTTGCAGTAGTCCAGGTTGAACTCGAAGCGCTTGCCGGGGCCGAGCTTGATGACGGCGTTGTCGGGGCACACGCCGTAGCAGTTGTCGCATTCGAAGCAGTTGCCGCAGCTCAGGCAGCGGCGCGCTTCGAAGAGCGCGTTGTCGGCGCTCAGGCCGCCCAGCACCTCGTCGAAGCTGCTCGTGCGCCGCGCCAGGTCGAGCTGCGGCCGCACGGTCTTGGGCGCGTCGCTGTAGTACCAGGGGTTGAGGTGCTCGAAGCTCGCCGCAGCGTGTTTGGGCAGCACCGGCACCGTGGTGCCGCGCAGCCAGGCGTCGATATGGCGCGCGGCCTTCTTGCCGTGGCCGACGGCCACCGTGACGTTGCGCTCGGCTGGCACCATGTCGCCGCCTGCAAACAGGCCCGGATGGCCGGTCATCATCGTCGCCGGGTCGACCTGCACCACGCCGTCCTTCAGCGTCAGGCCGGCCACGCCCTGCAGCAGCGACAGGTCGACGTCCTGGCCCAGCGCCAGCACCAGCGTGTCGGCCTCCAGCGTCTCGAACTCGCCCGTGGGCTGCGGGTTGCCCTTGTCGTCGAGCAACATCTTCTCGATCGTCAGCGTGCCGGGGTTGTCGTCGCTGCCCGACTGCTTGATCGTCGACAGCCACTTCACCATCACGCCTTCTTCCAGCGCTTCCTCGACCTCGAAGTCGTGCGCCGGCATCTTCTCGCGCGTGCGGCGGTAGACGATGATGGCCTCGGTGGCGCCCAGCCGTTTGGCGGTGCGCGCGACGTCGATGGCGGTGTTGCCGCCGCCGTAGACGACGACGCGGCGGCCCAGCAGCGGCTGCTCGGCGCCTTCCATCGAGCGCAGCACGGTCACCGCGTCGAGGATGTGCAAGGAGTCCTTGGCCGGGATGTAGGCGCGCTTGGCGATGTGGGCGCCGACGGCCAGGAAGGCGGCGTCGAAGGTGCCGTCCTTCATCGTCTGCGCGAGGTCGGCGACTTTGGTGTTGAGGCGAACCTCCACACCCAGCTCGACGATGCGCTGCATCTCGGCGTCGAGCACGTCGCGCGGCAGCCGGTACTTGGGGATGCCGAAGCGCATCATGCCGCCCAACTGCGGGCCGGCTTCGAGCACCGTCACGCGGTGGCCCAGGCGGCGCAGCTGGTAGGCCGCCGACATGCCCGATGGCCCGGCGCCGACCACCAGCACGTGGCGGCCCGTGGCCTGCGCCGGCGCCGTGAAGCGCCAGCCCTGCTTCAGTGCTTCGTCGCCCAGGAAGCGCTCGACCGAGTTGATGCCCACCGGGGCGTCGATGCGGCCGCGGTTGCATGCCGACTCGCAGGTGTGATAGCAGATGCGGCCCAACATCGCCGGGAACGGGTTGTCGCGCACCAGGTGGCGCCAGGCGGCTTCGTAGTCGCCGCTTTCTGCATGGAACAGCCAGCCCTGGATGTCCTCGCCGGCCGGGCAGGTGCTGTTGCACGGCGGCAGGCGGTCGACGTAGACCGGGCGTTCGGTGCGCCAGGTGCCGGTCTTGTTGGCCAGCGACGACCCGGGGTCGAGCGTGATGGCGAAGGGCTTCTGCATCGTCATGCGTTCACCTCGTCGGTCACGGTGTCGTCGAGCAGCTTGAAGCGGCGGATGTTGCGGTCGGCGTCGGCCTGGATGCGCGCCAGCATGTCGGAGCGGCCGTGCGGACCGAACAGGTGCGCAAAACGCTTCTGCGGTTGCAGGTACTCGTCCACCGGCACGCGGTGGCGGATCTTGGTGACACGCGTCACTTCGCCGTGTTCGGCCTCGAAGACCGGGAAGAGGCCGGTCTCGCGCGCCAGCCGCGCGAGCCGGATGGTGTCGTGGCTGGCCGAGCCCCAACCCAGCGGGCACGGCACCAGCACGTGCAGGTAGCGCGCGCCGTGCAGGCTCATCGCCTTGTCGACCTTGGCCTCCAGGTCGTGCAGGTCGGCCACGGTGGCGGTGGCCACAAAAGGGATCTCGTGCGCCATCGCGATCAGCGGCAGGTTCTTGCCCTTGCCGGCCTCCGCGCCTGGCTGCGGGCCGACGGCCATCGTGGTGGCGGTGCGCGCGGCGTAGGGCGTGGCCGAGCTGCGCTGCACGCCGGTGTTCATGTAGGCCTCGTTGTCGTAGCAGATGTAGAGCACGTCGTCGTTGCGCTCGAACATGCCGCTCAGACAGCCGAAGCCGATGTCGGTGGTGCCGCCGTCGCCGCCTTGCGCCACCACGCGCACGGCACTCTGCGGCTGCCCGGCCTTGAGGGCCTTGATCTTCAGCGCCGCCGCGACGCCGGTGCCCACCGCCGCGGCGTTGCCGAACAGCGAATGGATCCACGGCAGCTGCCACGACGTCTCGGGGTACGGCGTGCTGAAGACCTCCAGGCAGCCGGTGGCGTTGACCGCGATCAGCTGCTTGTCGGTGGCGCGCATCGCGGCGTCGATGGCGTAGCGTGCGCCCAGTGCTTCGCCGCAGCCCTGGCAGGCGCGGTGGCCGCTGTTGAGCGAGTTGCTGCGCTCGGTGCTGGCCTGCACGCTGCGTTGTGCGGGCGCAAGCAGGCGGTTGCCGACGGTGAAGGTGCCGGTCTGGTAGAACTTGACGGGCATGTTCATTCAAGCCACCTTGGAGGCCACGGTGCCGACGTCGCGCAGCAGGTTCTCGGCGACGGGGCCGCTGCGCCGCATCTGCGCTTCACGCTCCAGCTGGCGGTTGACGATGCGCCAGTCCAGGTCCATGAAGGTCAGCGGCTGCAGCGTGCCGGCCATCGCCTCGCGCAGCGTGCGGTGCAGCGAGGCCTTGGTGATCGCACGTCCGCCGAGGCCCGCGACCACCGTGTGGCCGTGCAGCTGCAGCCCCGACAGCGCCAGCCGCACGTCGGTGGACACGACACCGCCCAGGCCGACGCAGAAGCTCTTCTCCAGCACGACGACGTTGTGCGCGCCTTGCAGCGCAGCGCGCACCGCGGCCAGCGGGAAGGGGCGGAACGACTGGATGCCCAGCACGCCGATCGCGATGCCGTCGGCACGCATCTCGTCGATGGTGTCCTTCAGCGTGCCGATCACCGAGCCCAGCGCGACGACGATGGTCTGCGCGTCCTGGCAGCGGTAGCTGCGCACCAGGCCGCCCGACGAGCGGCCGAAGCGCTGCCTGAACTCCTCGGCGATGCGCGGGATCGCGTCCAGCGCCGACAGCTGCTTGGCGTGCGCCAGGTAGCGCACTTCCATGAAGGCCTCGGGCCCGACCATGGCGCCGATCGACACCGGATCGGCCGGGTCCAGCACCTGGCGCGGTTCGTAGGGCGGCAGGAAGGCGTCGACCTCGGCCTGATCGGGGATGTCGACGCGCTCGCAGGCGTGCGTGAGGATGAAGCCGTCCATGCACACCATCACCGGCATCGACAGCTCTTCGGCCAGCTTGAAGGCCTGGATGTGCAGGTCCACCGCCTCCTGGTTGCTCTCGGCGAAGAGCTGCAGCCAGCCGCTGTCGCGCTGGCTCATGCTGTCGCTGTGGTCGTTCCAGATGTTGATCGGCGCGCCGATGGCGCGGTTGGCCACCGTCATCACGATCGGCAGCCCCAGGCCCGAGGCGTTGTAGACGGCCTCGGCCATGAACAGCAGGCCCTGGCTGGCGGTGGCGGTGTAGGTGCGGGCGCCGGCCGCGCTGGCGCCGATGGCCACGCTCATGGCGGCGAACTCGCTCTCGACGTTGATGAACTCGCACGGCGTCAGCGAGCCGTTCTTCACCCGTTCGCCCAGGCCTTCGACGATGTGCGTCTGCGGCGAGATCGGGTAGGCGCAGATGACGTCGGGGCGGCTCAGCGCCACTGCTTCGGCAATGGCGTGCGAGCCTTCAGTCTGCTTGAGCATGGCCCAGTTCCTCGAGTTCGCGCTGGATGTAGGCGTAGGCCTCGGTGGCCGCGGCGACGTTGCCTCCAGCGACCTTGCCGCTGAATTTGTCGCGGATGGCGTGTGCCACCGCGTCCAGCGTGATCAGGCCCGACAGCGCCGCAAAGCCGCCCAGCAGCACGGCATTGGGCAGCGGCCGCCCCAGGTGCTTGAGTGCGATCTCGGTCGCCGGCACGGTGGTCAGCCGCTCGCGGCGGAAGCGCGCGGCGACGTCGGAAAGGCCCAGTTCGTCGAAGCCGCGCTGGCTGTTGATGAGCACGTAGCCGTCGGGTTGCAGGCCCTGGAACACGTCGACCGGGTGCAGCAGCGTCGGGTCCTGCACGATCAGCACGTCGGGTGCCAGGATCGGCTCGCGCAGCCGGATCGGCTGGTCGTCGATGCGGCAGAAGGCCACCACCGGTGCGCCGGTGCGCTCGGAGCCGAAGCTGGGGAAGGCCTGCGCGTGGCGGCCCTGCTCGAAGGCCGCGACCGAGAGCAATTCGGCTGCGGTGACGACCCCCTGGCCGCCCCGCCCGTGGATTCGGATCTGCAGCATCGCCAGCGCCCCCAGGGTTCAAGAACCAGGTCGATGGTAGGAAGCGCTGGCGCCGGGGCCCATGACATGCATCAAGCTCGGGCCATCGACAGCGCTGCGGCCGCCGCCACAGCGCCGTCACCGAGGCCTGGACCGCCGGCCCCGACGCGACGGGGCGATGGTTGACGTGCATCAAGCAGGCGCAGCGCAGGCCCGACCAAGATGCGTCGTCGGCATCGCCGCCGGCCCCGCTCCAGCCGCCGCAGACCCCGACCCCCGATCATGAAGGAAGCATCAGGCATCAAGAGCCCCCCGGCCGGCGTGCACGGTCTGCGCAGCGCCCGGCCGGCTGCCACGGCGCGTGCGCGTGCCAGCCGGTGGCCGGCGCGGCTGGACTGGACACAGAGCGCCACCGGTCTGGTGCTGGCGCTCTTCATGTGGGGCCACATGTTTTTCGTCTCGTCGATCCTGCTGGGCAAGGACGCGATGTGGTCGGTGACCAAGTTCTTCGAGGGCTACTTCATTTTCGGCCGCTCCTTGCCGTGGCTGGTGTCGATCGTGGTCGCCGGCATCATCGCGCTCGTCGTCGTGCACGCTCTGCTGGCGCTGCGCAAGTTCCCGGGCAACTATGCGCAGTACCGCGCCTTCAGGGACCACGCGCGGCAGATGCGCCACGAGGACACCACGCTGTGGTGGTGGCAGGTGCTGACCGGCTTTGCACTGTTCTTCCTGGTCACCGTGCATCTGTACGTGATGCTGACGCGGCCGCACACCATCGGTCCCTACGGCAGCGCCGACCGCGTCTGGAGCGACACCTTCTGGCCGCTGTACCTGGTGCTGCTGTTCGCGGTCGAACTGCACGGCGGCATCGGCCTGTACCGGCTGGCGATGAAGTGGGGCTGGTTCGCCGGGCCCGACCCCGGCGCCACGCGCCGCCGCCTGAAGAAGTTGAAATGGGCCTTGACGGTGTTCTTCCTGGCGCTGGGCCTGGCCACGCTGGCGGCCTACGTCAAGATCGGCATCGAGCACGCGCCGCGGGCGGGCGAGGTCTACACGCCGGCCTGGGCGCAGCCGGCGCCGGCCGGCGCGTCGGTGCCGCCGCGATGAAGATCATCTACACCGACGTGCTGGTGGTCGGCGGCGGCCTGGCCGGGCTGCGGGTGGCCATCGGCGCCAAGCGCCGCGGCCACGACGCGGTGATCCTGTCGCTGGTGTCGCCCAAGCGCAGCCACTCGGCGGCGGCCCAGGGCGGCATGCAGGCTTCGCTGGCCAACGTCATCAAGGGCCAGGGCGACAACGAGGACGTGCACTTCGAGGACACCGTGCGCGGCAGCGACTGGGGTGCCGACCAGCGCGTGGTGCGCATGTTCGTCAACACGGCGCCCAAGGCAGTGCGCGAACTCGCCGCCTGGGGCGTGCCCTGGAGCCGTGTCCAGCGCGGTGACCGGCAGGTCGTCATCAACGGCCAGAAGGTGACGCTGACTGAGCGCGACGAGGCGCACGGCCTGGTCGCGCAGCGCGACTTCGGCGGCACCAAGAAGTGGCGCACCTGCTATGTCTCCGACGGCACCGGCCACGCGATGCTGTTTGCCGTCAGCGACCGCGCGATCGCCGAGTCGATCACGGTGCACGAGCGCATGGAAGCCATCGCGCTGATCCACGAGGGGGCCCGCTGCTACGGCGCAGTGGTGCGCAACCTGATCGATGGATCGCTGTGTGCCTACGTCGCCAAGGCCACCGTCATCGCCACCGGCGGCGCCGGCCGCCTGTACCGCGTGACGACCAATGCCGTGATCTGCGAAGGCATCGGCACCGCCATCGCGCTGGAGACCGGTGTCGCGACGCTGGGCAACATGGAGGCGGTGCAGTTCCACCCCACCGGCATCTTCCCGGCCGGCATCCTGGTCACCGAGGGCTGCCGCGGCGACGGCGGTCTGCTCAAGGACGTCGACGGCCACCGCTTCATGCCCGACTACGAGCCCGAGAAGAAGGAACTTGCCTCGCGCGACGTCGTGTCGCGCCGCATGGAGACGCATATCCGCAAGGGCAAGGGCGTGCCGACGCGCTACGGCGACCACCTGTGGCTGGACATCACGCAGCTCGGCCGCGCCCACATCGAGAAGAACCTGCGCGAGGTCAAGGAGATCTGCGAGTCCTTCCTCGGCATCGACCCGGTCGAGCAGATGATCGCGGTGCGGCCGGCGCAGCACTACACGATGGGCGGCGTGCGCACCGACCACACCGGGCAGAGCCCGACGCTGCGGGGCCTGTTCGCCGCCGGCGAAGCGGCGTGCTGGGACCTGCACGGCTTCAACCGCCTGGGCGGCAATTCGGTGGCCGAAACGGTGGTGGCGGGCATGATCGTCGGCGACTTCGTGGCCGACTTCTGCGACTCGGCGGCCAGCGAGGTGCGCATCTCGACCGCGCTGGTGCGTGAGTTCGTCGCCGCCGAGAAGGCCAAGCTGGACTGGCTGGTGAAGGGCAACGGCGGCGAGGACGCATCGGCTCTGCGCATCGCGATGCAGGAGATCATGACTGCCAAGGTCGGCATCTTCCGCACCGGCGAGGACCTGAAGTCAGCGGTGCATGAACTGCAGTCGCTGCTCGAGCGCAGCCGCCGCATCGGCCTGCGCCACAGGGCCGCGGGTGGCAACCCCGAGCTGGCGACCGCCTACCGCACGCAGAAGATGCTCAAGCTGGCGCTGTGCGTGGCCCACGGCGCAGCGCAGCGCACCGAGAGCCGCGGCGCGCACTACCGCGAGGACCATCCGCGCCGCGACGACGCGCACTGGCTCAAGCGCACGCTGGCAACCTGGCCCCAAGCTGGCGACACGCTGCCGACGCTGGGCTACGAGGCGCTGGACGTGAAGGCGATGGAACTGCCGCCGGGGTGGCGCGGTTACGGCGCCAAGGACTACGCCGACCACCCCGATGCACCGGTGCGCGCCGCCGAAGTGGCGGCGCTGCGCCAGCGCCTGGACGGTGCGCCGCGCCCGCAGGTGCAGCAGGCGCTGATGCCCTACGAGCAACTCCTGCCCGAGCGCCTGCGCGGGCGCAACGAACGCATCGACGAGCCGCTGTGAAGACCGTCATTCCGATCGTTGTCGAGCCCGCATCGTTGCAGGCCACGAGCGGCGCTGCGCCGCCTGCTGCAGCCGCGGCGCGCGCGCTGAACATCCGCGTGCTGCGCTTCGATCCGCGCGCGCCCGAGGTGGCGCCGCACTGGCAGACCTACAGCCTGGACGACGCGCCGGGCATGACGCTGTTCATCGCGCTGACCGAGATCCGCGAGCGGCTGGACCCTTCGCTGCAGTTCGACTTCGTCTGCCGCGCCGGCATCTGCGGCAGCTGCGCGATGCTCGTCAACGGCCGCCCGACGCTGGCCTGCCGCACGCTGACCAAGGATCTGGACAGCAGCTTCACGCTGGCGCCGATGCCGGTGTTCGAGCTCATCGGCGACCTCTCGGTGGACACCGGCAAGTGGATGCGCGGCCTGAGCGAGCGGCTGCAGACCTGGGTCCACCAGCAGGAGGCCGAACGCGACCTGTGCCGGCTGGAAGAACGCATGGAGCCCGAGCTGGCCGAGCAGGTCTACGAGCTCGACCGCTGCATCGAGTGCGGCTGCTGCGTGGCGGCCTGCGGCAGCGCACGCATGCGCGAGGACTTCATCGGCGCGGTGGGCATCAACAAGATCGCACGCTTCCGGCTCGACCCGCGCGACATCCGCGACGACGAGGACTTCTTCGAGCTCGTGGGCGACGACGGCGGCGTCTTCGGCTGCATGTCGCTGCTGGGCTGCCACGACGTCTGTCCCAAGCACTTGCCGCTGCAGACGCAGTTGGCTTTCGTGCGCAAGAAGATGGTGGGCCAGGCCCTCAAGTAGGCGCCGGCCCGGGACTCGGTGCCGACCGGGCGGCGCGGAGAGGCAGCCGCGGCTGAGCCGGACCGCCTCAGCGAAACGCCTCGGCGCGGGCCAGCAGTGCTTCCAGTCCGGGCTCGTTCGGGTCGTGCGGCTTGCCGGGGTGGATGATCGCCACCTGGCAGCTCTCGGCCGCTTCGACCAGCTGTCGGTAGGTGCCGGCAGACAGGTCCAGGATGTAGGCCTGCTTGCGTTCGTCGTAGCCGAACATGCGGTCGTTGATCAGCTGGCACTCGTTGCAGCTGGGGCAGCGCGCGGTGTCGATCCAGGCCTCGTCGCGCGAGCGCGTGACGGCGGCGGCCGCCGGCTCGCTGGCTGCGGCGGCCACCGGTGCTTGCTGCGCCGCGCCCCAGGCGGCCTTCGCGCGCGCCAGCAGGCGCTCGGCATGCGAATCATGCACACCGCCGTGCTCCTGCAGCCGGCGCCACAGCAGCAGGCAACGCTGGGTGGCCTGCATCAGCCTCGCGTCGACCAGCACGCGCTGCAGCGCATCGTTTGTGTCCACCGCCAGCATGTAGGGCAGGCGGCGGTGGGCCTCGTCTCCGTCCAGCGCCAGCCAGTCCGCGGCCGGCACCATGTCCGCGTGCCAGCGCTCGCGTGGCACGAGAGCGAAGTGCGCCGCCTGACGCGGGTCGCACAGCATGAAGTCGGCGAAGGTGAAGGCGCTGCGCTCGCGCGCGTGCTGCTGCGCAGCGTCGGCGTAGTCCAGCGTCTCCACGGGCCAGTCGTCATCGGGCTGCGGGTTGTTCTCGAGTGAAAAGCGCTCGGCCCAGTTGGCGCCGGCTGCCGCGTCGTAGCTGAACGACGGGAAGGCGCGCGACTGCATCGCCGCTGCAGCGTAGAGGTACGCCGGCAGCTCGCCCGCCGCACCTTGGTCGCGCGCGAAGACGCTGAACAGCGCCGGGCCGCGGCAAACCAGGCCTTGCACGATGCGCGCGCGCAGCGCATACAGGTTGGCGCTGGGCGCCTGCAGCACGAACATGCCGCCCAGGCCCATCGCGGCGGTCGCCAGCCGTGCGCTGCGCACGCCGAAGGCGTAGCGGCCGGTGCCGATGGCGGCTTCCTCGAGCAGCTCGTCGTTCTGCACCAGCACCTTCAGCGGCAGTCCCGACGACAGCAGGTCCATCAGCATTGCGTTCTCGGGCGCCTCGTTGCGGCCGGGCGGGATGCACACCAGGTAGTCGGGGAAGCGCGCCAGGTCCTCGGGGGTCAGCACGTGCTCGTCCATGGCCTCGATGCTGAGGTCGTGCTCGGTCTCGATATAGTGACCCACGGACTCGAGCTCGGCCACCGCCAGCGCCTTGACCAGGGCGGCCAGCTCACCCAGCCGGGCGCGAAAGGCCTCGGCGGCGTCTGCGCAGTTGTCGAAGACGAATTCGTAGGCGATTGTGGACTCTGCCGCGCCATCGATCCCGGGCGCGGCGACGAAGCGCTGCGACTCCAGCACCGCCAGCGTGCGCAGCAGGCGTTCGCGCCGCGCCGGCGGCAACTCGTCGCGCGGCGCGCCCTTGCCGACGATGCGCGACAGCGCCTCGAAGTCGAACTGCGCGTGGTGCGGGCCGCCCATCGACGCCATCAGCGCCTGCGGCTGCCGTCCGGCCTGCGAGTGGCTGAACGCGGCGCGCAGGATGTCGGACAGCTTGCGCACCAGCCGTGCCAGGTCGGCGTGGAACCGGCGCGCCTTGCGCTGCTGCACAGACTGCCAGGCGTGGGTGAGCAACTGCGCCGGCATGTCGACGCTGCAGCCGAGCACGGCGCCGTCGGCCTGCAGCGTGGTGCCGGCCCGGGTCAGCGCCTGCTCGAGCGCCTCGTCCTCGCGCGCACCCAGGCGGGCTGCGGCGGCGTTCCACAGTTCGGCCAGGCTGCCGCGCGCGCCGGCGGCGACGTCGCGACGGATCTCGCGTTCCAGCTGCAACGCGTGGCGGCGAAGACGCTCGCCCTCGATGCCGCGCGGCGCCACCTCCTGCAGCATCGCGTCGACGAGGCCGGACAGCGTGTGCACGAACCCGGGCGCGCCCAGGCGCGTCTCCAGCACCAGCGGGAAGTCATGGCGCAGCGTGTCGAGCTCGCGGTACGGCGCCAGCAGCGCCGGGCGCAGGCCCAGGCCGGTGATCGGCAGCACGCCGTCGCCGGCGCGCTTGCCGCTGAGGTGGAAGACGCGTTGATCCTGGTGCCTGGCTTGCATGTCCATCACGCTCTCTCGTTCATGCCGCGTGCTGCGCCTGCACGCCGTCGTCGGGCCACACGGTGTACTTGTCGAACTCGCGGTTCAGGCCGGCGCGGATGGTCGCCGGCGAGCGCATCTGCCCGGCATGGCGCAGATCCTCGTAACACGGTGCATCGGGGTTGCGGTACAGGATGCCGACCGGGATCGGCTCGTCCATCGACGCGATCTCGCGCGCCTGGTCGATGTCGCGCGGGTCGTGCGGACGCTGATTGCGGTAGGCGCTGCTCAGGCCGGCGCTGAGCTGCAGGCCGTCCTTGTGCGTCAACAGCATCGTGCGTTGCGGATCGTGCAGCCAGGGGTCGAAGGCTTTGGGCATGAACTCGGGGCAGCGCTGCAGGATGCGCACGAAAGAGAAGCCGCGGTGCTTGAAGGCGGCGCGCACGATGTCGTACAGCACCTCGGGCACCCAGTCGACGCCCTGGGCGATGAACGACGCCCCCTGCACGCCCAGCGACACCGTCAGCGGGTTCATCGGTTCGAGCATCGCGCCGTAGGGCGTGGTGTTGCTCTTGAAGCCCTTGGGGCTGGTCGGCGAGGCCTGCTTCTTGGTCAGCCCGTAGACGTGGTTGTCGTGCAGGATGACGGTGAAGTTCATGTTGTAGCGCAGGGCGTGGATCCAGTGCGCCGCGCCGATGCTGCAGCAGTCGCCGTCGCCGGTGCTGACGAAGACGTTCAGATCGGGCCGCGCCATCTTGATGCCCTCGGCGACCGGAAACGCGCGGCCGTGGATGCCGTGGAAACCGTAGGTCCTCATGTAGTGCGGCAAGCGGCTGCTGCAGCCGATGCCGGACACGAACACCGTGTTCTCGGGCGCCAGGTCTTCCTCGCTGCACAGGCGCTGCATGGCGGCCAGGATGGCGTTGTCGCCGCAGCCGTTGCACCAGCGCGGCACGCCGCCCTGGTAGTCCTCCAGCGCGTGGTGCTCCTCGTGCAGCTGGATCACGCACTGGCTCAGCGATCGGGCGGGTGATCGGCTCATGACGTTCGGCCTTTGGTTTGCAGGGCGTTGCGCACGACGCGGCAGATGTCGCCGGGCTTGATGGGCTGGCCGCGTGCTTCGCTCCAGCAGTCGATGTCGACCAGGAAGCGCGAGCGCAGCAGCATCGCCAGCGCCGAGTAGCGGCGGTTGTCTTCGTCGATCAACTGATCCTCGATCTTGTCGGACCAGTTGCCTTCGATCGTCATCACGTGTTTGAAACCGGCCAGGATCTCGCGGATGCCAGATGGCATGGGCTGCAGGAAGCGCAGGTGCATCGAACTCACCGCCAGCCCTTCGGCGCGCAGCCGCGTCACGGCTTCTTCGATGGCGCCCATCGTGCTGCCCCAACCGACGAGCAGCAGGTCGCCTTCGGGGGGGCCGAAGACCGGTGGCGCCTTCAGCGTCTTCTGCAGCGCCGCCAGCTTGAGGCTGCGCGCGCGCAGACCTTCTTCATTGATCTTCGGGTCATAGGCGACCTTGCTGGCGCGGTCGTGCGCGAGGCCGGTGAGGGTGTGCATGCCGCCGGGCTGCCCCGGCTGGAAGCGGCGCGACAGACCGGTGACGGGGTCCCAGTCGTAGGGCCTGGCGCCAGGCGGCACCGGCGTCTGGTCGACCGGCGGCGCGAGCCAGTCCTCGCTGAACACCGGGCGCGGGAAGGGCTGTTGCGCCGTGGACAGGCTGGCGTCGGACAGCACCACCACCACCATGCCGAAGGTCTCGGCGATCTTGCGCGCCGTGATCACCGCGTAGAAGCAGTCCTCGATGCTGCACGCCGCCATCACCACCTTGGGCGCGTCGCCGTGGCTGCCGAAGATGGCGGCCAGCGCGTCGCCTTGCTCGACCTTCGTCGGCTGCCCGGTGCTGGGCCCGCCGCGTTGCACGTTGACGATCACCAGCGGGATCTCGGCCATCACCGCCAGGCCGATCGCCTCCTGCTTGAGCGAGTAGCCCGGCCCCGAGGTGATCGTGACG
Organism: Rubrivivax sp.; assembly: GCA_043760065.1. Classification (GTDB taxonomy): domain Bacteria; phylum Pseudomonadota; class Gammaproteobacteria; order Burkholderiales; family Burkholderiaceae_C; genus Rubrivivax. Next base: position 28,375 of record JAYUPN010000064.1, on the reverse strand, counting down.
GCGCACTTGCCGGCGTAGCTGGCGCCGATGGCAAAGGCGCAGGCGGCGATCTCGTCCTCGGCCTGGTGCACCAGGCCGCCGACACCCTCGAACACCTCGCTCAGGTAGTGCGAGGCCGAAGTGGCCGGCGTGATCGGGTACATCGCGCAGATGTCCATGCCCGAGGCCATCACGCCCAGCGCGACCGCGGTGTTGCCGCTGATCACGACTTGCGCTTCCTTGGACTTCTGCGCCGGGATGCGGTACTTGAAGTGAAGGTGGGCTTCGCCCCAGGCCGCGCCGGCCTCGCAGAGCGCGACACTGCTCTGGATGACCTTCTCGTCCTTCTTGCCGAAGATGCGCGCGATCTGTTCTCGCGCCAGCGCCGCGTCCAGTCCGTACAGGTTGCACAGCAGGCCGAGCACGAACATGTTCTTGCCCTTGCGCGGGTCGGCGACGAGTTCCTTGCAGCGCGCTTCGAACGGCGCCTCGATGACCTTGAAGCCGTCCTTGTGCAGCGCCTGCACGGTCTTGCGGTAGCTCTGGACGACGGCCGGGTCGCGGTGTTCGGCCCACATGCTTTCCAGCAGGATGGTGGCGCCTGGCTTGAGTTCACCGGCCTGGACACGCCCGATCAGCACCTGCTCGTTGAAGGCCACCACGAGGTCGGTCTGGTCGCCGCCGTTGGTGACGCGCTGCGCGCCGATGCGGATGCGGATGCCGCTGGCGCCGGCGACGCTGCGCGCCGGCGGCTGGATCTCGGCCGGGATGATCTCGGTCGTCCAGATGCCGTTGCCCATGCGCGCGGCGATCGCCGCCAGGCTCTGGCCGCAGCGCTGCGCACCTTCGCCGGAGTCGCTGATGACCTCGACGATGTGCTCGCTGATCGTCGTTGCAGGGCGCGGTGCGGCGGAGGTGGGGCGGTCGAGAAGGGCGGTGTCGTTCATGATCGAAGGTCTCAGGCCAGGTGGACGCGTGCGTACCCGCGTTCGTTGCGCGGGATGCCGAACAGGCGCGAGTCAGGGTCGTCGCCGCTCGGCGTGTAGACGCGCTCGGTGTCTTGCAGACCGAGGTAGGACTTCATGCCGCGCGCGGCCTTGCGCCCTGCGCCCATGGCCTGGATCACGGTGGCCGCGCCGGTGACGATGTCGCCGCCGGCAAAGACGCCGGCGATCGAGGTCGCGAGGTTGTCGTCGGTCTCGATGTAGCCGCGCTTGTTCAGCTTCAGCGCCGAGGTCTGGCCCAGGATCGGGTTGGCGTTGGTGCCGATGGCGAACACCACCATGTCGGTTTCGAGTTCGAATTTGCTGCCAGGGACAGCAATGGGCTTGCGCCGGCCCGACGCATCGGGCTCGCCCAGCGCCATGCGCTCGCAGCGCATCGCGCGCACGTTCTTGTTCTCGTCTCCCAGCAGTTCGAGCGGGCTCGTCAGCCACAGGAATTCGATGCCTTCCTGCTGCGCGTGGTGGATCTCCTCGGCGCGCACCGGCGCTTCGGCGGCGCTGCGGCGGTAGACGCAGTACACCTTCTCGGCGCCGACGCGCAGCGACACGCGCATGGCGTCCATCGCGGTGTTGCCGGCGCCGATGACGGCCACGCGGCGGCCCGGCTGCAACGGCGTGTCGAAGGCCGGGAAGTCGCGACCACGCATCAGGTTGCAGCGCGTCAGCCACTCGTTGGCCGACAGCACCCCGCCCAGCGATTCGCCCGGGATGCCCATGAAGCTGGGGGTGCCGGCGCCGGTGCCGATGAAGACGGCGTGGAAGCCCGTCTCGGTGAGCATCTGCTCGACCGTGAACAGGCGCCCGACGAGCGTGTTGCACTCGAAGCGGATGCCCAGTTGCTCGAGCTTGCCGATCTCGACGTCGACCACGGCGTTGGGCAGGCGGAAGTCGGGGATGCCGTACTTGAGCACGCCACCGGGTTCGTGGAAGGCCTCGAACACCGTGACGTCGCAGCCGGCCTTGGCCATGTCGGCGGCGCAAGCCATGCCCGCCGGGCCCGAGCCGACGATACCGACCTTGAAGCGCGTGCGCTCGATGTAGGGCACGTTGGCCCAGCCTTCGGCAATCGCCATGTCGCCGACGAAACGCTCCAGGCGCCCGATGGCCACCGGCTCGAGTGTGTCGCCGACCGTGCACACGCCTTCGCACTGGTTCTCCTGCGGGCAGACGCGGCCGCAGACGCTGGGCAGCAGGTTGGTGTCGGTGATGACGTCGTAGGCGCCGTGGAGGTTCTTGGCCTCGATCTTCTTGATGAAGCCGGGGATGTCGATGCCCACCGGGCAGCCGCGCACGCAGGGCTGGTCGGCGCAGTCAAGGCAACGTGCGGATTCGACCAGAGCGTCTTCCAGTCGGTAGCCGGTGGCCACCTCGTCGAAGTTCCTGACACGCAACTCCGGCGCCTGCTCGGGCATCGGCGTGCGCGCCTGCGGGATGCTGCGGATCGTCTTCTTCTTGGTCGCCATGCGCGGGTCTCCTGCTGCTCGGCGCGCTTCAGTGCGCATGGCCATCGCCGCCACGCAGGCGGCAGCTGTCCTGCCACGCCTGCAGCGCAGCCTTCTCGGTCGGCCTGTAGCGTCCCAGGCGCGCCATCAGGTCGTCGAAATCGACCTGGTGACCGTCGAAGTCGGGCCCGTCGACGCAGGCGAACTTGATGCTGTCGCCGATCTTCACGCGGCAGCCGCCGCACATGCCGGTGCCGTCGACCATCACCGGGTTGAGGCTGACCATGGTCTTGATGCCGAACGGCCGCGTCGCGTCGGCGCAGCCTTTCATCATGATCGGCGGGCCGATGGCCACCACCTCGTCGATGTCGGCGTGCGCCGAGATCGCCTGCCGGATGCCTTCGGTGACCAGGCCCTGGATGCCGGCCGAGCCGTCGTCGGTGCAGACGATGAGCTCGTCGCAGCAGGCGCGGAACTTGTCCTCCCAGAACATCAGGCCCTGGTTGCGGAAGCCGAGCACGCCGATCACGTAGGCGCCGCTTTCCTTGTAGGCGCGCGCTTGGGGGTAGACCGGCGCCACGCCCAGGCCGCCGCCGACGCACAGCACCTTCTTCGCCTGGCCGATGGGGCTGGGGATGCCCATCGGGCCGACCATCGCGTGCAACTGTGTGCCGACGCGGCAGTTGCGCTGCATCTGCAGCGTCGTCTTGCCGACGGCCTGGATGACGAGCGTGATGGTGCCCTTGTCGCGGTCGAAGTCGGCGATCGTCAGCGGGATGCGCTCGCCCTGCGCGTGTTCCATCACGATCACGAACTGGCCGGGGCGCGCCGCGCGCGCCATCTGCGGGTGGTGGATCTCCAGCAGGTAACTCACGTCCGAGAAGTCGGTGCGCTCAACGATCTCGAAACCGGACATGGCAAGCCCTTGGCTGGCGGTGCTTCGATGTTGTGGCCTCTCGTCTGGTGGGCGGCGGGGGTCACGCCGGCTCGGAGACGACCGCGTGATGACGGACAGCGGCAGCGTAGCGGCCGCTTGCGCGGGGAGGCTTGCGGTGGATCAACAAGCGGCGGGCGGCGGCGTCGTTCACTCTCAACGGTCCTTGATGCAGATGAAAGCCGGCGCCCGCGCGGCGGTAGAAGATCGCGCCACTTTCAGCGCCGGAGGTCCGTCATGCACATCGGGGTCCCGAAGGAGATCAAGAACAACGAGTACCGCGTCGGCCTCACGCCGGCCAGCGTGCACGAGTTGCACGCACACGGCCACGAGGTGCGCGTGCAGGCTGGCGCCGGTGCGGCGATCGGCCTCGACGACGCGCAGTACGTGCATGCCGGCGCCACGCTCGCTGATGGGCCCGACGCGCTGTTTGCGTGGGCCGAGATGATCGTCAAGGTCAAGGAACCGCAGCCGCACGAGTGCAGCCTGCTGCGGCCGGGCCAGATCCTCTACACCTACCTGCACCTGGCGCCCGACCCTGCGCAGACCGCGGCGCTGGTGCAGTCGGGCGCGGTCTGCGTCGCCTACGAGACCATCACCGGCGCCGGTGGCGGCCTGCCGCTGCTGGCGCCGATGAGCGAGGTCGCGGGCCGCATGGCCATCCAGGCCGGTGCCGCGCACCTGGAGAAGAGCAAGGGCGGCATGGGGCTGCTGCTGGGCGGCGTGCCCGGCGTGATGCCGGCACAGGTGCTGATCCTGGGCGCAGGGGTGGTCGGCACCAACGCGCTGCAGATGGCCGTCGGCCTGGGCGCGCGCGTCACGGTGTTCGACCGCCAGATCGACCGCCTGCGCCAGCTCGACCTGATCTTCGGCAACCGCATCGCCACGGTGTACTCGACCGCGCACGCGATCGAAGAGATGATCGTGCAGGCCGATCTCGTGATCGGCGGCGTGCTGATCCCGGGTGCTGCGGCGCCCAAGCTGGTGACGCGGGCGATGGTCGCGCGCATGAAGAAGGGCGCCGTGATCGTCGACGTGGCGATCGACCAGGGCGGCTGCTTCGAGACCTCGCACGCCACCACCCACGCCGACCCGACCTACGTCGTCGACGGCGTCATCCATTACTGCGTGGCCAACATGCCCGGCGCCGTGGCCCGCACCTCGACATTCGCCTTGAACAACGCCACCATCGGACACGCACTGGCGCTGGCTGACAAAGGCTGGCAGCGCGCCGCGGCCGAAGACCCGCACCTGCGCGCCGGGCTCAACGTCGTGCAGGGCCGGGTCACGCACGAGGCGGTGGCGCACGACCTGGGCTACGCCTACACCGACCCGGCCTGCTTGCTGGGATGAGCGCGTCGCCCGACCGTTCTGGCGCGGTGCAGGCTTGAGGCAGCGCAAGGAGAGCGCGCCGTGCCCCGGCGCACAATGGCGGCTCGTCGCCTGCCCAGGAGCCCCGCCATGCCGCCCAGCCTGTTGAATGTCCTGCAGCAGCACCCCTTCGTGGCCGAGTTCAGGCCCGAGCACACGGCGCAGCTGGCCGGACTGGCGCAGCAGGTGCACTTCGACGCCGGGCAGGTGATCTTCCACGAGGGCGACGACTACTCGGTCTTCTACCTGCTGATGCAGGGCATGGTGGCGTTGGAACTCGAATTGCCCGGCGAGCAGGTGTTGCGCGTGCAGACGCTGTACGCCGGCGACGAGTTCGACTGGTCGGCCCTGCTGCCTCACGCGGGCAAGCACTTCCAGGCGCGGGCGCTGGAGCCGGTGACGGCGCTGGCCTTCGAGGGCGACGAGCTGCTGGCGAGCTTCAAGGCCGACCCGGAGTTCGGCATGGCCTTCATGCTGCAATTGCTGGGCGTGGTGTCCGAACGCCTGCGCGCGACACGGGTCCAGATGCTGGACATGTATTCGCCGGTGGCCAAGCGCGCCGGCACCTGAGGACGTGCGGCTCCCAAGCCGTCCGGCCCGCAGCGCGGCGTTCAGAAACGGGCCAGCACCCAGCCCGGGAACAGCGCCATCACCAGCGTCACGGCCAGGCAGGCTGCACTGGCCACGGCGGCCCAGAGCCGCGCTGGCGCCGCGCCGCTGCCTGTGGCAGCGGGCGCGGCGTCGCCGCTCATGAACATGAGCTGGATCACGCGCAGGTAGAAGTAGATGCCCAGGTAGCTGGCCACCAGGCCGAGCACCGCGTAGGTGATGTGCCCGGCAGCGACGACGTTCTTGAAGATCAGGAACTTGGCCACGAAGCCGGGCAGCGGCGGGATGCCGGCCAGCGACAGCATGGCGATGCCGATCATCAGCGCCGCGAAGGGGCTGCGGTGGAACAGTCCCTGCAACTGCGACAGCAGGTCGCGTTCGCGGTCGTCGTCGGCAGCGGGCAGCGCCGCGAAGACGAGCAGGTTGAGCAGCCCGTAGGCAAGCAGGTAGAAGACGGTGGCCTGCAGGCGCCCTTCGGCGGCGCCGAGCAGGGCGAAGAACAGGTAGCCGGCGTGGGCGATCGAGCTGTAGGCCACCATCCGGCGCAGGCTGAGTTGACGCATCGCCGCCAGGTTGCCCCAGACGATCGACACCAGCGGCAGCACGGCCACCAGTTCGAGCATCGGCGACACCGGCACGGCGTTGCCGAACAGCCGCACCGCAGCCAGCAGCACCGCGGCCTTGACGATGACCGCCATGTAGGCCGTGACAGGCACGCTGGCGGCCTCGTAGGCGTCGGGCGCCCAGGCGTGGAAGGGCACGACGGCGGCCTTCAGGAACAGCGACAGCAGCATCAGCACCGCGGCGGCGCGCACCAGCGTGTCGCCGGATGCCAGCGCCAGCGCGAAGCTGCCGATGCCCATCGCCTGGTCGGGTGCGACGCCCAGCGCGGCGCTGCTGCCGTAGAGCAGCGAAGCGCCCATCAGGAACATTGCGCTGGCGGTGCCGCCCAGCACCAGGTACTTCAGCGCCGCCTCGGCGCTCTGCGGCCGTTTGTAGGCCAGCAGCACGAGCACGTAGACCGGAAGCGACAGGATCTCGAGGCCCAGAAACAGCGTCAGGAAGCTGTCGGCCGATTGCATCAGCCCGGCGCCGTACAGCGACGACAGCAGCAACAGCGGGAATTCGCCGCCGCTGAATTCGTCGCTGGACATCAGCAGCACCGGCAGCGCCAGCGCCAGCACCACGGCCTTGGCCATCAGCGCCGCGGGCGCCACAGAGAAGTGACCGGCGAAAGGTGCCGCCGAGTAGCCCTGCAGCGCCAGGCCCGCCGCAGCGGCAGCGGCCGCAACGACCGAGGCCAGCGCCACCGCCAGCGACCAGCGGCGGCCGTGGCCGGCGATCTCCAGCACGATCACCAGCACCACGCCCAGCAGCAGCAGGTGCTCGGGCAGCAGGGCCTTGAAGGCGGCGAGCGCGATGGCCGTGTTCATGGCTTGACCGCGGGCAGCCGCGACGTGGTCACCAATTGCTGGAAGCCCTTGGCGGCGAGTTCGGTCTTGCCGAGCGGCTTGCCCGGGAACAGGCCGAGCGCAAAGACGGCGACCACGATCAGCGCCAGGATCGTCTTCTCGCGCCCGTCCAGGTCGGTCAGCGCGTGGCCCTCGACCTGTGGCGCCTTGGCCGCACCGAACAGGAAGCCGAGTGCGAAGCGCAACATGTACAACGCGCCCAGCACGACACCCGACACCGCCACCACCGCCAGCACCAGCGGCAGGTGATGGCCCGCCAGGTGCTGCGGCCAGGCGGCGGTGAAGGCGCCCAGCAGGGCCAGGAACTCGCCGGTGAAGCCGCTGGTCGTGGGCAGGCCTACCGAAGCCAGCGTCAGCACCATGAAGAACACCGAGTACACCGGCAGCAGCTTGGCCAGCCCACCGTACGCCGCCAGTTCACGCGTGTGGCAGCGTTCGTAGATCATGCCCACCATCAGGAACAGGCCGGCGGCCACGAGACCGTGGCTGACCATCTGGATCAGCGCACCCTGAATGCCGGTGAGCTCCAGGCTGAGCAGGCCCAGCATGACGTAGCCCAGGTGGCTGATCGAGGAGTAGGCGATGATCTTCTTGATGTCGTCCTGCACCAGCGCCAGGCAGGCGCCGTAGACGATGCTGATCACCGCCAGCGTCATCAGCGCGGGCGTGAACAGCTGCGTGGCGTCGGGGAAGAGCGGGAAGCCGAGCTTCATGAAGCCGTAGGTGCCCATCTTCAGCAGCACGCCGGCCAGGATCACCGAGCCTGCGGTGGGCGCTTGCACGTGGGCGTCGGGCAGCCAGGTGTGCAGCGGCACCATCGGCACCTTGATGGCGAAGCTCAGCGCAAAGGCCGCCAGCAGCCAGCCCTGCACCTGCAGCGGCAGCCGCGCCTGCACGAGGTCGGCGAAGGCGAAGGACAGCGCGCCACCGGTGCCGCGCAGCGACACCACCAGGTAGATGATGGCGGCCAGCATCAGAATGCTGCCGAAGGCCGTGTAGAGCACGAACTTGAAGGTGGCGTAGATGCGCCGCTCGCCGCCCCAGATGCCGATCAGCAGGAACATCGGGATCAGCATCGTTTCCCAGAACACGTAGAACAGGAACAGGTCCTGCGCCAGGAAGGTGCCCAGCATCGCAAACTGGATCAGCAGCACCATGGCGTAGAAGAGCTTGACGTCCTTGGTGATGGCGTTGAATGCGCCGGCCGTCACCAGCGGCCCCAGGAAGGCCGTCAGCAGCACGAGCAGGACGTTGTAGCCATCGAGGCCGATCTGGTAGTGAACGCCCCAGTCGGTGATCCACGGCAGCCGGGTCTCGAACTGCAGCCCGGCCACGCTGGCGTCGAAGCGCATGTAGAGCCAGGCGCTCAGCACGAACTGCACCAGCATCACCGCCAGCGTCAGGCGGCGAACCAGCACGTCGTGGTCCGCCGGCACCAGCAGCAGCAGGCCGACGCCGACGAGCGGCAGGAACAGCACCGCGTTGAGCATCACCGCCTCAGACATGGCGCCAGCTCCACAGCAGCGCGCCGACCAGGCCCGCCAGCACCAGCGCGGCGTAGAGGTGCAGCTGCCCCGTCTGCACGCGCGCCAGCCAGCCGGCGCTGCGCTGGCCCAGCGCGGCCATGCCGTCGAGCGCGCCGTCGATCAGCCAGCGGTCGCCCAGGCGCAGGAAGACGCGGTCGGAGACCCAGACCAGCGGTCGGCCGATCGCCGCCTCGTACAGCTCGTCGATGAAGTACTTGGCCGACAGCCAGCGGTGGGCGGTCGCGAAACGCTCGCGCAGCGCGTTGCGGCGTGCCGGGTCGCCGCCGAACAGCCAGGCTGCCGTTGCCACGCCCAGCGCGGCCAGCACCACCGACACGATCAGCAGCGGCTTTTCGAAGTAGTGCAGGTGAGGGACGATGGCCGGCAACGGCAGCTGTGGCTCCAGGAAGTGCGGCACGGCGATGAAGCCGCCCACCGCCGACAGGCCGGCCAGCAGCATCAGCACGCCGGTCATCGACCACGGCGACTCGTGCACGTGTTGTTCGACCTCGGGCGTCATGCGCGACGTGCCCAGGAAAGCCAGCCACAGCAGGCGCGTCATGTAGAAGGCCGTCATGAGTGCGGTGACCGCTGCCACGCCCCACAGCAGCACCGATCCGCCGCGGCTGCTGGCAAAGGCGAACCAGAGGATCTCGTCCTTGCTGAAGAAGCCGGCCAGCGGCGGGATGCCGGCGATCGCCGCGGTCGCCACCGCGAAGGTGATGAAGGTGATCGGGATGCGCCGCGCCAGGCCGCCCATCTTGCGCAGGTCCTGCTCGCCGCCCAACGCGTGGATCACGCTGCCAGCGCCCAGGAACAGGCAGGCCTTGAAGAACGCATGCGTCATGACGTGGAAGATGGCCACGCCGTAGGCGCCCACGCCCAGCGCCAGGAACATGAAGCCCAGCTGCGACACGGTGGAGTAGGCCAGCACCTTCTTGATGTCGGTCTGCACCAGCGCCACGGTGGCGGCGAAGAATGCGGTGCCGACGCCGATGACGGCGATCACCGCCGAGGCCTCGGGTGCCTGCAGGTACACGCCCGACATGCGCGCCACCAGGTAGACGCCGGCCGTGACCATGGTCGCGGCGTGGATCAGCGCCGACACCGGCGTCGGGCCGGCCATCGCGTCGGGCAGCCAGACGTGCAGCGGGATCTGCGCCGACTTGCCGCTGGCGCCGATGAACAGCAGGATGCCGACCAGGCTGGCACTCACGGCCGGCGCTGCGCTGCCGCTGAACATCGAAGTAACGGCGAAGGCGGCGTTGATGCGGTCCATGTCCAGCGTGCCTACCGCGTGGTAGAGCAGGAACATGCCGAGCAGGAAGCCGGCATCGCCGACACGGTTGGTGACGAAAGCCTTCTTGCCGGCGCGCGCGTTGGCCAGGTCGTCGAACCAGAAGCCGATCAGCAGGTAGCTCGCCAGCCCCACGCCTTCCCAGCCCACGAAGAGCACCAGCAGTGACCGTCCCAAAACCAATAGCAGCATGAAGAACAGGAACAGGTTCAAGTAGGCGAAGAAGCGGCCGTAGCTTTTGTCGTGGGCCATGTAGCCCACCGAGTAGATGTGGATCACCGAGCCGACGCCGGTGACGATGAGCGCCATCACCGCGCTCAGGCGGTCGAAGTAGAAGGCGATCTCGAAGCCGCGGTCGCCGAACTGGGCCCAGCGGTAGGCGACCTCCACCAGCGGCGCCCAGTTCCCGGCCTGCAGTTGCGCCAGCGACTGCAGCACGAGCGCGAAGGACGCGAGCGGCAGCCCGCAGCCGACCACGGTGACGAAGCGCTTGCCGACGAGGTTGCCGCCCAGCCGCGTCGCCAGCACGCCGTTGAGCAAGAAGCCCAGCAGCGGCAGCAGGACGATCAGGGTCAAAGGGCTGCTCATGGGAACTAACCTTTGAGTTCGCCGTAGGCGCCCAGGTCCAGCGTGCGCTTGGCGCGCACCAGCAGCAGCACGATCGGGATCGCCAGCGCGATCTCGGCCGTGGCGACGACGAAGACCAGGAACACCAGCACCGCGCCCGCCGTGCTGCCGCTGGCCTGCGAGAAGGTGACCAGGCTCAGGTTGACGCCATTGAGCATGAGCTCCATGCACATCAGCATCACCAGCACGTTGCGGCGCACGATCACGCCCAGCAGCCCGAGCGCAAACAGCGCCAGCGCCAGGCCGAGCAGGAGTTGGGTCTTATCCATGGCCATCCTGTTGCTGCCTGGCGCGGCGGTGCACACGGATGACGGCCAGCGCGGCCACCACGGCGGCCAGCAGCAGCACGGTGGTCAGCTCGAAGTGCAGCCAGTAGGTCTGCAGGAAGCTGACCGAGAACTCGCGGATGCCGAACTGCGCGCTGCCGGCGCTGCTTGCGGCTGCCGTCGGCAGACTGCGCCAGACGCCAACACCCAGTGCACCCAGCAGCAGCACGAAGCCCACCACGCCGGGCAGCAGCAGCCGGGAGTAGCGCGGCGCCTGCTCTTCGCGCATCTCCAGCAGCATGATCACGTAGACCATGAAGACCATCACCGCGCCGACGTAGATCAGCACCTGGAAGGCGGCGATGAAGTGCACGCCCAGCAGGCCGTAGATCGCGCCCAGCAGGACCATCGTCCAGATCAGCGCCATCGCCACGCGCATCGGCTGGCGCAGCACCAGCATCGCGCCCGCGCCGGCCAGCGCGCCCAGGCCAAACAGCACCAGCAGCACGTTCTCGATCATGGCAAGCCCTTCATGCCGCTGCCGGCGGCCGGGGCACCCACCGGCCCTGCCGGGTAAGGCTTGGCGACGTCGCGCTGCGGCTGCCAGCTCAGCATCTCTTCCATCGTCAGCCACATCTGGTGGCGGTCGTCGGAGGGCAGCCCCGGCACTTCCTTGGCCATGCGGATGGCGTCCTCGGGGCAGGCCTCGACGCACAGGCCGCAGAAGACGCAACGCGAGTAGTCGATCTCGAAGCGGATCGGGAACTTGGGGTGCGCGGCGTCGTTGACATCGAAGCCGGCCTCGATCTCGATCACCTTGGCCGGGCACACGGTGGCGCACATGTTGCACGCGATGCACTGCGGCTTGCCGTCGGGCCGCTGCGTCAGCACGTGCTTGCCGCGGTTGGCCGGCGCATAGTCGGCACGCGTTTCTTCGGGGTAGTAGGTCGTCAGCGCGCCTTTGCGGCCCGTCATCCAGCGCCCCATGTTGCGCAGGAAGACACCGCTGGTGACGGCCAGGCCGCGCAGGATCTCGGGCAGATAGGCGCTTTCCCAGCCCGTCAGCTCGGGCTCGTTCCAGTACGTCTTGCGCTTGTACTTGACGGTGCGCGTGACCATCAGCCGCCTCCTGCCTGGTGCGACCAGACCAGCAGTGCGGTCAGCGTCAGGTTGGCCAGCGCCAGCGGCAGCAGAAACTTCCAGGCGAAGGCCAGCAGCTGGTCGTAGCGAAAGCGCGGCAGGCTCCAGCGGATCAGGATCTGGAAGCTGCACACCACCAGCACCTTGAGCAGGAACACCACCAGCTGCGTCACCACGACGGCGCCGTGGCTCATCGCCCACGTGCTGCCGCCGGGCCAGGTGAAGCCCTGGTCGTTCATGTACGGCAGGTTGTAGCCGCCCAGGAACAGCGTCGTGAACAGTGCGCCGATGATCGCGATTTCGATGAACTCGGCGAACATGAACAGGCCCATCTTCATCGCGCTGTACTCGGTGTAGTAGCCGGCGATGAGTTCGGACTCGGCCTCGGGCAGGTCGAAGGGAATGCGCTTGTTCTCGGCGATGGCTGCGGTCAGGAACAGCACCGCGGCGAAGGGCTGGTAGACGACGCCCCAGGCCGGCAGGAACCCGAGCGCGATGCCCGACTGCTGTCGCACCATGCTGTCGAGGTCGACAGTGCCGAAGACCAGGATCAGGCCCAGCACGGTCAGGCCCATGACGAGCTCGTAGGAGATCATCTGCGAGCCGGCGCGCAGGCCGCCGAGCAGCGAGAACTTGTTGGCCGAGGCCCAGCCCGCCAGCATGGTGCCGATGATCGTCAGGCCGCTGAAGGCGAAGACCACCAGCAGCCCGGCATCCAGCCGCGCGATCTGCATCGGGTAGGTGCGGCCTTCGAACCAGCCGGCCAGCGACGGGAACAGCCGCCCCGGGTCGAGCACACCGCCGAAGGGCACCACCGCAAACACCAGCAGCACCGGCGTGAAGACCACCCACGGCGCCGCCGCGTAGGCCAGGCGGTCATAGCTACGCGGCTTGAAGTCTTCCTTGACCAGCATCTTGATGCCGTCGGCGATGCCGTGGAACAGGCCCAGCCAGATCAGCTTGATCTGCGTGTACGGCAGCCGGATGTAGGCGCGATTGGCGCCGATGCGGTCGGACATCACCGCCGCCTGCTTGCGCTCGACCCACGTCAGCACGGTGCCGAACGACATCAGCATGCCCACCGCGTAGGCGATGTAGACGACGGCGATCAGCAGGTCCTGCTTCATGGCAGTGCCTGGGCGGCCGCCGGGACCAGCGCCGCGAACAGGTCCGCCGCGTCGACGACACCGGGCGGTGGCGCGAAGCAGGCTTCGAAATCGCTGACGATGCCCTGGAAGTTGGTGTAGTGGCCGCTGCGCTCGGTCATCACGCTGATCGGCAGGAAGACGTCGGCGTTGCCGTTCTCGGGCTGCAGCCAGCTGTTGAAGTAGATGATGCGGGCTTGCGGCGGCAACTGCGCGAAGCTCATGCCCTCGCCCCACACCAGCACCAGGTCGGTGTCGGGTGCGAACGCCGCGCGTGCGTCGACGGGCAGGGCGTCGAAGCGGGCGCGGGCCGCGGCGGTGTTGGGGTTCTTGTCGGGCCGGATCAGCAACTCGTCCTGCACTCGTTCACCCGGCGCGACTTGCCAGTCGGGCTTGACGAAGCAGCGCATGTGTTGGCCCAGCGCCTGGTCGAAGGCCGCCAGTTCCTCGTTGGAGCCCCAGCTCGACACCAGCGCCACCGGCTGTCGCGCCGCGGCGATCAGCGCCTGGGCAGCGGCCAGGGCCTGCGGCAGGTCGACCGGCCGGCCCTTGAGCATCGGCTGGCAGGCGCGCGCGCGTTCGAAGATCTGCGCCAGGTCGCGGCCTTTGTTGCAGATCCACGGGCCCTGATTCGAATTCGCGGCCGGGTTTTCGCGCGGCGTCACGCGGTCGATGCGGTGGTTCAGGCGCGCGTCCAGCGCCCTGAGCTTCCATTCGCTCTTGCGGTGCCAGATGTCGACCGTGCAGTCGCGCTCACAGCCCGGGCACACCGAAGGCGTGGGCTTGAGATACCACACGCGCGCCTGGTGCAGGTGCGGCTTGGACAGCAGCGCACCGACCGGGCACAGGTCGATGACGTTGTCGGCGTAGGGGTCGGCATCGAAAGCGCCGTCCTCGACGGCGCGGATCAGCGAGTGGTCGCCGCGGTTCTGCACACCGAGTGCGTGCGACTTCGACACCTCGTGCGTGAAGCGCACGCAGCGTGTGCACAGGATGCAGCGCTCGTTGTCCAGCACGATGCGGCTGGACAGCTGGTGGTGCTTGGTCGCGTGCACCTTGGCGTCGATCGAGATCGAGGGCGAGCCGTTGTATTCGTAGTGGTAGTCCTGCAGCGTGCACTCGCCGGCCTTGTCGCAGATGCCGCAGTCCACCGGGTGGTTGAGCGTGATGAACTGCAGCGTCTCCTTGCGCCGCGCGCGCACCTTGGGCGAGTCCGTGAAGACGCGCATGCCCTTGGTGACGGGCATGTTGCAGGCGATGTCGAGCCAGCCTTCGCCTTCGGCCTGGCCCTCGCTGGCAACCTCGACCATGCAGATGCGGCAGTTGCCCGGCACCGACAGCTGCGGGTGCCAGCAGAAGTAGGGGATGAAGTGGCCATGGGCGGTGGCCGCCTGCATCACGGTCTGGTCGCTTTCTGCCTGCACCGGCTGGCCGTTGATGAAGAACTCAAGCATGGACCACCTCGGCTGCCGGCTGCGTCGCGACTTCGATGCGGCCGTCCAGCCGTGAACGCCGGTGCTCGATGAAGTACTCGAACTCGTCGCGGTACTTGGCCAGGATGCCCAGCGTTGCATAGCCCGCGGCGTCGCCCATGCCGCAGATGGTGGTGCCGTCGTTGGCCCGGCTGATGCGGGCCAGCTGCTCGATGTCCTCGGGCCGGCCCTGGCCGGCGACGATGCGGTCGATGATGCGGTGCATCCAGCCCATGCCTTCGCGGCACGGCGTGCACTGGCCGCAGCTCTCGTGGTGGTAGAAGCGCAGCAGGATCTGCAGCAGCCGCACCATGCAGGTTCCTTCGGCGATCACCACCATGCCGCCCGAGCCGACACCCGAGCCGGCGGCCGTCAGCGATGCGTGGTCGTAGCTCAGGTGCTCGATCTCGGCGGCGGTCAGCACCTTGGTCGAGATGCCGCCCGGCACGATGCACTTGAGCTGCGCGCCGCCGAGCACGCCGCCGCAGTCCTCGTGAATGAACTTCGTCAAGGGGTAGCCGTACTCGACCTCGTAGACGCCCGGCCGCTGCACGTGGCCCGAGATCGACACCAGCTGCGTGCCCGGGCTCTTGGGCGTGCCGACCTGGCGGAAGGCCTCGCCGCCGCGGGCCACGATCTCGGTCACGTTGGCCAGCGTCTCGACGTTGTTGATCACGGTCGGCCGCTGGTACAGGCCGCGCACCGTCAGGCGCGGCGGCCGGTTGCGCGGGTAGCCTTTCTTGCCTTCGATCGAGGTGATCAGCGCCGAGGCCTCGCCGCAGACATAACTGCCCGCGCCGCGGTAGACGACGAGGTCGCAGGCGAAGTCGCTGCCGGCGATGGGCCGGCCGAAGTAGCCAGCCTCGTAGGCCTCTTCCACCGCCGCTGCCAGCCGCCGGTAGGGCAGGTCGAACTCGCCGCGGATGTAGACGAAGGCGTGGCGCACCTGCAGCGCATAGGCGGCGAGCAGCATCGATTCCAGCAGCAGGTGCGGCGCGTTCTCCAGGATCCAGCGGTCCTTGAAGGTGCCCGGTTCGCCCTCGTCGGCGTTGGCGCACAGGTAGTGCGGCTGCTCGTCCTTGAGCTTGATGACGCCCCACTTGCGGCCGGCCGGGAAGGCAGCGCCGCCGTGGCCCAGGATGCCGGAGGCGGCGACCTCCTTGCTCACCTGCTCCGGACGCATCTCACGCAGCACCTTGTCCAGCGTCGCGTAGCCGCCGCGGGCCTTGTAGTCCGCCAAGGTGTGCGAGGTGGCAGTGACCGGGAAGGTCATGATGCGCTTGCGGCCCGTCATTTCGGCAGCCCCTCGATCAAGGCGTCCAGCCGCTCGGCGCTCATGTTCTCGTGGTACGCGTCGTTGACCATCACCACCGGAGCGGTGCCGCACGAGCCCAGGCACTCGACGGTGCTGAGCGTGAAGCGGCCGTCGGCTGTCGTCTGCCCGGGCTCGACGCCGAGCTTGCGGCAGAGGTGGCCGATGACGCCTTCGGCGCCGCGCATCGAACAGCTCAGGTTGCGGCAGGCCTGCAGGTGCCAGCGGCCGATCGGCGCGCGCCTGAACTGGGTGTAGTGCGCCAGCACCTCCTCGACCTGGATGCGCGGCACGCCCAGGTAGATGCTGAGGTCGGCGATGTCGCCGTCGGCGACGAAGCCGCGGTCTTCCTGGATGCGGCGCAGGCACGGCAGCACCATCGACGACGTGGCTTCGGCCGGGAAGCGCTGGCGCATGCGCTCGAACTCGGGGATCAGGTGCTTCATCGCTCGCTCATCGATCACATTCGCCGCCGATCATGTTGATCGAGCCGAAGGTGGGCACGATGTCGGCCAGTTGCCCGCCGTTCATCATCAGGTGCGCGCCGCCCATGTGCACGAAGCTCGGCGCCCTGCAGTGCACCTTGTAGGGCACGCCGGCGCCGGTGCTGACGAGGTAGAAGCCCAGCTCGCCGTTGGGTGCCTCGTGCGCGAGGTAGACCTCGCCGGCGGGCACCCTGGGGCCGTCGATGACGAGCTTGAAGTGGTTGATCAGCGACTCGATCTCCCTGTAGACCAGGGCCTTGTCGGGGAATGTGCAGCGCCGGTCGTCGACGTTGATGGGCCCGGTGCCGTCTGGCGACTGCAGCATCTCGGCGAGCTGCCGCATCATGTAGACCGACTCGTCCATCTCGCGCATGCGCACGAAGTAGCGGTCGTAGTTGTCGCCCTTGATGCCCACCGGGACATCGAAGTCCAGCTCGGCGTAGGCCAGGTAGGGCGTGTCCTTGCGCAGGTCGCGCGGCACGCCGGTGCTGCGCAGGATGACGCCGGTGTAGCCGTAGCTCAACGCGTCGGTGGTGCTGATCACGCCGACGTTGCGCAGGCGGTCGATGAAGATCCGGTTGCGGTCGACCAGCGCGTGCACGCGGGCGATGAACTCCTCGTACTGCAGCAGGATCTGCTCCAGCCGCGCGAGCCAGCCCTCGGGCAGGTCGCGCGCCAATCCGCCGATGCGGCCGTAGCTGTAAGTCACGCGCGCGCCGGTCAGCGCCGCCAGGTGTTCGTACATGAAATCGCGCACCATGACCAGGTACAGGAAGGCGGTCATCGCGCCCATCTCCATCAGCCCCGCGGCCAGGCAGGTCAGGTGGTCGACCAGGCGCGAGTACTCCGACAGCATCGTGCGCAGCAGCGTGCAGCGGCGCGTGATCTGCACGTCCATCAGCTGCTCGACGGCGGCGCAGTAAGTGAAGTCGTTGATCAGCGCCGAGACGTAATTCAGCCGGTCGACGTACGGGATCAGGTTGTGCCAGGTGTGGTCCTCGCACTCCTTCTCGAAGCCGCGGTGCAGGTAGCCGCAGTGCACGTCGGTGCGCAGCACACGTTCGCCGTCGAGCTCGGCGATGATCTGCACCGTGCCGTGCGTGGCCGGGTGGCTGGGGCCGATGTTGACGATGACCGAGTCTTCGCGCGGGCTGCTCTCGAAGATCGAGCGCACCGGGTTGGCGATCGGGCGCGGGTTCGCGTTCGGGGCGGCCGGGCCGGGGTTGGGGCGGGTGCGGGTGTCCATGGCGCGGGTCTTCAGTTGCGGTACGGCACCAGCGGCTGTTCCTGCTGCTTGGGGTAGTCCTTGCGCAGCGGGTGGCCCTTGAAGCCTTCGTAGAGCAGGATCGGCCGCAGGTCGTGATTGCCGCGGAAGACGATGCCGTACATGTCGTGGCACTCGCGTTCCATGAACGCCGCCGAGCCGTACAGCGCCACCAGGCTGTCGACCAGGGGTTCGTCCGCGGGGGCTGCCTGCGGCACGCGGGTCTTCAGCCGCACGCGCTGCTTGTGGGTGGTGCTGTAGAAGTGGTGCACGACCTCGAAGCGCGGCGTCTGGCCCAGCCAGTCGACGGCGGTCACGTCCAGCAGCATGTCGAAGGTGAATGCGGTCTGCAGGCGCTGCGCAGTCGGCAGCAACTCGGCCGGGTCGAGCCGGAACACCAGCACGCCGTGCGACACCACCGCCGGCCCGGCGGCGGGGACCAGTTGCGTATGCAGGGTGCCGAAGATGCCGCTGTCCATGCTCAGAACTTCGCCGTCAGGATCGGGTGGCTCGAGCGCGCGATCTTGTCCTGCAGCTGCATGATGCCGTCGATCACCATCTCGGGCCGTGGCGGGCAGCCGGGGATGTAGATGTCGACCGGGATGATGCGGTCGATGCCCGGCAGCGCGGCATAGTTCTGGTAGAAGCCGCCGCTGGTGGCGCAGACGCCGAAGGCCATCACCCACTTGGGCTCGCACATCTGCTCGTAGACCCGCAGCAGCACCGGTGCCTGCTTGTGCGTGACCGTGCCCACGACCATCAGCAGGTCGGCCTGTCGGGGCGAGAAGCGCGGCAGCGCCGCGCCGAAGCGGTCGGTGTCGTAGGGCGTGGCGCTGACGGCCATGAACTCCATCGCGCAGCACGCGGTGACGAAGGGGTAGGGGAAGATCGAGAACTTGCGCGCCCAGCCGATCAACTCGTCCTTGCGCGTGGTCAGCATCTCGAAGGCGCCGTCCTTGCTGTGGTCGGCGGGCACGATGGGGATGGTGCGGGCGTACATCTCAGCACCGCCCGGCCGTTCCGAAGGTGCTGAGCGCCCCCCTGGGGGGCAGCGAACGAAGTGAGCTTGGGGGCTGTTTCATCTCTACTCCGTAACCGCTTCGACCAGCCGCGCCTTGTAGACGTACAGCACGATCAGCACCAGCAGGAACATGAAGGCCAGGAAGGTCAGCAGCAACGGCGTGGTCAGCGGCTGCGCGGCCAGCGCCCAGATGAACAGGAACACCGTCTCCAGGTCGAACAGGATGAAGACGATGGCCAGCGCGTAGTACTTGATCGGCACCGCCTTGACATTGAGCGTGGTGACCGGCGTGGCGCCGCACTCGAAGGGCTCGAGCTTGGTCGCCGTGGCCACGGGCTTGGGTCCGAGCAGGCTGTTGAGCAGCAGCGTCAGCGCCACGAAGCCCAGGATCGCGCCCAGGTACATCAGGAACACGACGTAGGGACTCACGCGCGAGCCCCGATGGCGTGGTGCGGCTCTGCGGCGACGCCGATGCCTCTGGCGGCGCCCGTGGCGAGTGGGGTCTCGGAGCGCATCGAGGGGTCGGCTGGTTGATCCGTCGTGGGCGGCAGTGACCGGTGTCGCGCTGCCTTGTGCAAGCAGCTTAGTTCGGCCGTCAGCTGTTGCGCTTGCCGCAGATCAATTCGGCGCTGAAGTGCGACTGCGAAATTGCGGGGCGATGGCAGCTCGCACGGCCCGGTGACGCCAGGCCTGCCCTGCTAGAAGCGGTAGCGCAGCGAGAAGCGCACGACGTCGACCGTGTACTGCGCCGGCTGCGAGCCCAGGGACAGCAGGTTCTGCACCGTGGCCGGCAGCACGCCGTCCAGGCGCCAGTCCTGCGAGGTGTAGCGCTCGTGCCAGAAGCTGCCGAGCAGCCACAGGTTGTCCTGCAGCTTGTAGCTGGCGTGCAGCTTCACGCTGTCCAGCGACGTCTTGGCGGACGGGAACAGCGGCTCGGTGAATCCGGTGTCGAAGTTGACGTCGCTGCGCGAGCGCGCCACCGACACGTCGGCACTGAGATCGAGCTTGCCGGCCATCAGCGTGTGCTTGATGCCCAGGCCCAGCACGTCGAAGCGGTCCTTGTTCTGTGCGCTCCAGTCGGCGCTGGTGCCGCCGGCGCTGCTGCCCTGGTGCGAGCGGATGCGCTCGCCCTGCGCGAAGAGGTTGATCTGCGTCTGTTCGCTCAGCGCGGCCGACACGTCCAGGCCCCCGTTGACGCTGCGTGCGCCGCGCAGGCCGACGAGTGATTGATCGTAGGCGTCGTTGGCGTAGTCGACTGTCAGCCCGACGCTGATCTTGTCGTTGACGGTGTAGTCGGCGCGCACGCCGGCGGTGTCACGCTGGCGGCGGGCGAGGTTGTACTTGCGCAGCAGCGGGTTCTCCGGCGCGCCGAACCAGATCGCGGTGCCGTAGCTCGTGTGCTCGCGGCGGGCGGTGGTGGCCTTCAGCGCCAGCGAGAGGTCGTCGCGGGGCTGCAGCGTGGCGCGCGCCCAGACCGAGGTCTCGCGCGTCGTCAGCGCCTCGTGGAAGTTGCGCAGCCGGTTGTCCTGCTCGGCGCCGGCGCTGAGCTTGACGGCTGCAAGGCCGCGGTAGTCGGCGCTGAGCTTGAAGCGGTCCTGGGTCAGGCTGAACGGCGTGTTGGTCCGCGGCACCGGATCGAGGAAGATGTCGGTGGTGACCGTGGGGTACGTCAACCGGTCGGTCTGGTTGTCGCGCACATCGCGCGCATAGACGGCCTGCAGCCGCAGGTTAGGCAGCGGCGACATCGACAACCTGGCGTTGCCGTTGAAGGTCACGATGCGGCCGTCGAGCGAGCCTGCGGGCAGCGGTGGCACGCGCGCCGCCAGCGAGCTGTTCAGCGTCGGGTCCAGGTAGCTCGCGTTCTGCGTCAGGCGGCCGAGGGCGAAGTCGGCGCTGGCGCGCACCGTGGGGCTGATCGTCCAGCCGGCCGACCCGGTGACCTGGTGCAGCTGGTTGTCGGGGGCGGCTGCGAGCTGGCCACGGTCTGCACCGGGCACCACGGGCAGGAACGGGCTGTCCCAGGTCAGCGCGCGCGGGCCACCGTCAAAGCGCGACACCAGGTAGCCCAGCGAAACCTGCCACTCTCGCGTGGTGTAGGCTGCGGAGACCTCGAGCTGATCGGTCACTTGGTCAACCGGCGCGACCAACTGCGAAGCGCCGGTGAACAAGGCTCCGTAGACCGACCGCGTGCCGTCGCGCACGTCGCGCCTGAAGCCGGCGCGCAAGGTCCAGTTCTGCAGCGCGATCCAGCTGCCGCCCAGATCGAGCCGGCTGTACCTGTAGCCCACGTCCACCGGCTGCAGCGTGGCCGCCAGCGGCATCGTCGACGTGCCTGCCGAGCGGAATCCTGCGGGCAGGGTCAGCGTGTCGCCGCCGACGCCGGCAAAGGGCGTGAAGGCGTCGCCGAAGAAGTGGCGGGGCAGTTCTGCGTAGCCGATGTGCAGCCCGTACAGGCCTTCCTGGCCGCCGCGTGCGCTCAGGCTGCGCGAGTCCAGGCCCAGCTCGCTGGCCGAGAGGTCGGCAAAAGAACCGGACTCGCTGCGGCTGCTGATCGAGCCGCCGAGCACCGCATGGGCGCCCCCGCGTTGCAGGCCGGTTTGGTTGCCGAAGCGTGCCGACGCGTCGCTGACCGCACCGACACCCCCTTCGACGGTGCCTGTGGCGCCCTTCGGGAACGGGCAGGCCGAGCACTTCCACGCGCTCGTGTCGGGCGCGGCCGCGGTCGCGTCCTCGCGCACCAGCAGGCCCAGCGCGGCGAGCAGGAACAAGGTGTTGCAGGTCTTCATGAATGCATCCGTGTTCGGTGGTGTGGGGCCGGCGCCGCGCGCGTCTTTGAGATGCACGGCAAGGGCGCGTCAGCGCATCAGCTTCGCGCCGCTGGGGTGGTTGGAGCCGTGGACCTGCGTGTGGCAGTTGGTGCAGCCACCGCCGACCAGGAAGCTCGCGCCGGTGCCGCCGCCCGAAGGCAGCGCCGCGCCGGTGCGCGGCAGTGCCGGGTGGCCGGCCGCGCTGTGGCACTGCTGGCACAACAGCGGCGGGCTCTTCGTCAGCAGCGCCGCGCGCACCGAGCCGTGCGGGCTGTGGCACAGCGAGCAGTCCTCGGCCACCGGGGCGTGTTCCCACAGCACCGGGCCGCGCTTGTCGGCGTGGCAGCTGGTGCAGGTCTGGTTGAGCGTGGGCTGGACCAGCATCGCCTGCGCGCTGGAGCCGTGCGAGGCGTGGCAGTCGCTGCAGGCCATGCGGCCCTGGCGCAGCGGGTGCGAAGACGCCTTGTGGAAGTCCGCCCGCTGCTGCTTGTGGCAGCTTGCGCAGACCTGCGGTTCGCTCGTCTTGCTCAGCACCGCGTCGCGTTCCTGGTGGATCTTGTGGCAGTCGGTGCAGGCCAGCTTGCCGCGCTCGTGCGCGCCGGTGTGCCAGCCGTTGCGCGAGGCGCCTTGGTGGCACGACAGGCAGGCTTCGTTGCGCTGTGCCAGCGTGAAGGTGGAATCCGGCTTGAAGCTGTTGATCGACGCCGCCTTCTTGTTCTTGGCATGCGCCGCGCCCGGCCCGTGGCAGGACTCGCACTGCAAACCGCCGGCGCCGAATGGCGCGCGCTTGTTGCCGCGGTGCGCGTGCTTGGACTTGAAGATGGCAGCCGCGGAGTAGGCCGGCGTCTCGTCGTCGTGGCAGCCCAGGCAGGTGTCGGCGCCTTCCTTGCTGTATTCGCCGGGCTGCGCCAGCGCCGGCGGCTGCCACGACAGCGACGCCAGCAGCCACCCGGTGCACAACAGGACTCTGGCGAGCTTCATCGGTGAGGTCCTCGTGGTCGGTGTCGGAGCGGTCCGTCGGGTGGCAGGTCTGGCCTGCCGCCGTTCAGGACTTGCGTTGGGTGGGCTTCTTCTGCAGCGCGACGATGTGATCCTTCAGCGACAGGTAGGGCCCCGTCGGCAGCACGCCCTTGTGCACCAGTTCGGCCTTGCTCAGGTAGTGCCGGTTGGCGATGATCTTCTTCGCCTCGGCCTCGCCGATGCCGGGCAAGCTCATCAACTGCTTGAGGCTGGCGCTGTTGATGTCGATGCGTGCGGCCGGCGCGAGCCGCATCTGTTGGCGTGCGGGCCGGCCGGCGTGGCCGTCGGGCCCGGAGGCGATCGCGGCGGCAGGGTGGGCGGGATGGGCGGCAGGTGCCGGCGCAGGTGCCGGTGCAGGTGCCGCGGCGCGGGCGGCGCTGACGGCCACCACGAGCACCAGCGCCGCCAGCGGCAGCGCTGCGAGCTTCGTCGCTGCGTGCCAGCGTGCGGGGTGAACGGCGGTCTTGCTCATGTGCGAATGATTGCGAAAGTGCAACAACCCGGAGGCTGTTCACCTGCCGGGTTGGTCGAGCGGTGGCAAAGGGGTCGGCATGCCTTCCTTGCTGCCACCGCGTGTCTGCGCCGTGCCTACTTCGAGTGCGAGGTCTTGATGTCGGCGATGCGACCCGGGCCGTGGCAGACGAAACAACTCTCCTTTTGCGTGGCGGCCACGCTGCGCGAGTCGTAGATCGCGCCGCCGTTGATCTTGTAGTGCCAGACCGCGTTGGTCGAGTCGTGGCAGGCGAAGCACGCCGTGGCCGTGGGCGAGGTCACGAGCGTCGACGCCGCTGCCTCGGTCGCGACACCGGTGGCACCGGCCACGCTGAAGCCGCTGCCGTAGGCAGTGCCCACCGTGATGTACGGCGAGTTGGCGATCGACGCCGCATAGGTGCCCACGCCCACGGTCCGGTTCTGTCGCTTGTCCAGCCCGTCGGCCCCCAGGCCCACCGCGGCGGCCGATGTCGTGGCCCTGAAGTCGTAGGTGCCGGGCAGGTGGCAGGTCTCGCATTGGCTCAGGATGCCGGGGAAGGTGACGTCCGCGAAGCTCGTCGTCGCCGTGGCTTGCCAGCCGTAGGGCACCGAGCGCACGGCCGCGCCGTGGATGGCGTGCACGAAGCTCGTCGAATCGGCCGACCAGCCGCGGCTGGTCCTGTTGGGCGTGTGGCACCACGAGCACGTTGTGCCGTCGTTGCGCTGCCCGGCATGGAAGGCGTCCTCGGTGAAGGTGCCCAGGTCCTGGTGGCAGGAGCTGCAGCGTGCGTCCTCGACGATGGCGCGCCGGCCGGTGTAGCCGGTGGCCACCATCTGCTTGTTGGGCGCGATCACGATCAGGCCGCCGGTGCGGTTGGAGTTGCCGGCGATGAGGTCGGTGGGTCCGGGGCCGACGGGCACCGGCGATGCCGAGGTCGGGTAGTCCGCCAGGTTGGTCTGCGTCAGCGGCAGCGTGGTTCTGGCGTTGTACGAGTAGCCGATACCGCCGCTGAGCATGACCGCGGTGTCGGGCACGACCACGCCGGTGAGGGTGACGGTGTAGTAGCCGGTGCTGTCGGGGCCCGTGATCGTGCCGGCACCCGTGCCCGTGGCCGTGCCGTTCCAGATGTTGCGGATGTAGCCCGCGCCCGTGGCGTTGAAGTCCGCTGGCGCAGCGATGCCGTCCTGCGGCTGCGCCCACACGAAGTACGCGCTGGGCGAACCCATGAAGTTGTCCCAGATCTCCTTGAACCCGGTGGCCGGGTTGACCGCTGCGGTGGCGAAGGTATTCAGCGGCGCGGGCGTGCCGTTCTGCAGCAGCCGGAAGACGATCGTCGGCCGCTTGCTCGTGGCATCGCGCGACACGCTCTTGATCTCGTAGCTGACCTTGATCGCGCCCGCCGGCAGCCGCGTGGTGTTGGAAGCGATCCAGGCTGCGCCGGTGTTGGCGTTGCCGCCGACGACGTGCAGCACGCTGCCCATGTTGGGCGGCGTCACCGGCAGGTGGTAGAGATCGGTGTCGACCAGACCGCCACTCTTGTGGCAGACCGCGCATTGCGAATCATCGGGCAGTGCGCCGGCCGGGTGGGCGCTGACCGTGGAGGTCAGTCCTCGCGCCGCATCGGCCATCGTGACGCCGGTGCCGGTCTTGAAGTTGATGCCGTCGTGGCAGGAACCGCAGGCCAGCGCACTCGGTGCGTTCTTCCAGTTGTCGCCCTGCGCCGTCTTGTTGGTGGGCAGCAGCGAACCGTCGTGGCACGAGGTGCAATTGCGCAGGTCCTGCGGGTAGGTGGGTTCGTTGAGCTTGACGCCGCCGTAGTCGTAGTTCTTGTGCGACAGCAGCGAAGACGCGTGAACCTTGTGCACGAAGTTGGGCAGGTTGCCCACCGTGCGGTCGTCGACGACGTAGGTCGAGGCGGTGAAGGTCTTGACGGCGCCACTGGTCGTGGCCGTGGCTTCGGTGCGCCCATAGCGGCGCTGCTCGGTGTGGCAGACGACACAGTACTGCACGTTGTTGCGGCTGCCGCCGTGGAAGCCGGCCGCTGCCGATTCGGCGCTCAGCCCCGGGATGCCGCCGAGCTTGCGGTGGCAGGACTCGCACTTGGCGTTGGCGACGATGTCGCGTTGGAAGTCGCTCGACGTGACCTTTGCACCAGTGGACGGAATGAAGTCGTGGATCACGTCCAAGGGCTTCTTCAGCGGCACGCCGGCGATGGCCGAACTGGCGCCGGTCGGGGTGTTGGTGCCGGTGCCGGGCGCATTGCCCGACAACACGATGGTCAGGCGGTGCGTGCGCGTGGGCTCGTAGCTGAGGTCTCCCAGGTCGGCCTTGTTGTTCACGCCGGTCACGGTCATGCCGTCGACTGCGGCCTTGATGGCCGTGACGTCGCGGTAGAAGGTGTACTTGTAGCTCCCGTCACCGTTGTCGACCAGGGTGCCGGTGCTGTCGGTGCTGGGTCGCGTGGGTGCAGAAGCCGTGGTCGTCGTCGGTACCGTGGTGACGATGTAGCTCACCCACTTGCTGGGGCTGCCGGCGGTGCCGGGCACCAGCTTGGCGATCGAGAAGGCGAGGTTGGGATAACTCGCGACCGTGGCGGTGCTGGACTTGGAAGTGTTGCCCAGGCCGACCACGGGACGGTTGAAGCCGTCCGTGACCGTGAAGTTGACGACCGGCTTGCCGGCCACCGTGACGCCGGTCACCGTGACGGTGGGCTCGAGCGCCTCCCAGGCCGCGGCATTGGCAGCGACGGCACTGGCATTGGTCAGCGTGTTGCTGCCGACGACGAAGGCAGTCCCGGTTCCAGGCCCTGGCGGGCCCGACGTGCCCGGTGTGCCCGGGGGGCCGGGTGGCCCAGCGGGCCCGGTGGCACCGGTGGCGCCGGTGTCACCGTCGCTGCCGCCGCAACCGGCCAGCGCGACGGCGATCAAGCCGGAAATCACGAGTGCGGTCCATGAGCGGCTCTTCGAGGTGCGCATTTCGGCTGCTCCAGCGGTCGGGTGGTCAAGCTCGGCAAGCCGCATCCCCGACGAGGGTACGGTCGAGCCCTTGGTGTTGCTTGGACTCTAGGAGCCGCGACGCTGCAAACCTTGATCTGGATCAGTTTGGTGCGTGCTGGCGGCCAAAGTGAGCGTGTCGTGTGGCCGGTGCTGACCGCACCTTGCGGCCTACTTGGCGCCGCTGGCGGCTGCCGATGGCGGGGCGCTCACCGTTGCTGCCGCTGCAGGTGCGGTGGCAGCCGCGGGCTTGGCGGCCTTGGGCTCCTCGGGTTCCTTGTGCGCAACGCCGGTGTGGCAGTCGATACAGGTGGCCTTGCCCGAGGTGAACTTCTTGTGCTGCTTGACCGCGTCTTCGCTCTGCTTGGCTGGGTTCATCGCCTCGGGCGTATGGCAGGTGCGACAGTTGGCCGAGTTGTCGGCGCGCATTTCGTCCCAGACGTGGTTGGCCAGTTCCCAGCGCTTGGCCTCGAATTTCTCCTTCGTCGAGATCGTGCCTCTCATCTCGGCGATGACGTCGCGAATGCCCGCCTGCGTCTTGTAGAGCAGCATCTGGCTGTAGTTGTGCGGGAGGTGGCAGCTGTGGCACTGCGCCTGCACGCCGGTGCGGTTGCTGCCGTGCACCGAGGCTTGGTACTCGGGGTAGACGAACTTGGCGTGTGAGTGGCACGCCGTGCCACAGAACTGATTGCTGCCCGTCACCGCCACTGCAACCTGGGTGCCGATCACGAAGACCGCACCGAGCAACAACCCCAGCGCCAGCAGCGCAAACACCGACCAGCGGGACGACGGCGAAAAGAGCCAGCCGAAGAAGCGGCGCCGCGCACCGGGGCTGTTGGACGGAGCCATTCGGGAACCTCGCTCGAAAGCCGATGAACCCGGTCACGATAATTTCGCGGCGCCCGCCCGGCTTTGCGCTGAGTCAACAAGCGCCCGGCGGGCAGCGGCGCCGCGGTGCGGCTACTTGGCGGCCAGCACGAAGGCCACGACGGCCTTGATGTCGTCGTCAGAGCCCTCGACCTTCTTGTGGTCGTCTTCTTCGCCCATCTTGCCGCCGGCCTTCAAGCTCTTGAACAGGGCGGCGGCGGCTTCGGGTTTGCCTTTGTACTTGGTCGCCACCGAAGCGTACGACGGGCCCTTCTTGGTCGTCGTGGCGGTGTGGCACTTGGTGCACTTCTGTGCGTTGACGACCTCTTCGCCCGTGGCGGCAAACGCGCCACCGCCGACGAGGGCAAAGCCCATGGCGGCAAACAGGGCGAGCAGGGCAAACGGCAGCTTCATGATGCGTTCTCCAGCAAAGGAACAAGGGACCCTCAACGAACTGATCTCGGCGTCGTGTCGTTGACTGCTTCTCGCCGGCAACGAGTGTTTGGGTCGATTGTGGGCTGGGCCTGACCGCATCTGGACAAGACGAACTTGATCTGCGTCAGGAGACCCTTCCTTCGGGCGGCGCCGGGGGCGTGCCCGGCGCTTCGGCCGGCCGCTGCGGTGACCACGCCTCGGCCAAGGGCAGCGCCTGCGCGCGCTGCACGAAGAGGTCGACCAGCGTATCGGCGATGCGGCTGAACACCGGGCCGGCAGCCTGCGTCATCCAGCCGCTGCCGAATTCGCAGTCGAGCACGAAGGCGACCTTGCAGGCGCCGGGGCCCAGCGCGGTCAGCCGCCATTCGCCCTCGAAGCGCCGGAACGGACCGCGCTCGAGCTGGATCTGCATCAGCGCAGGGCGTTGCTTCGGGTTGCGCGTGCGCATCTCGAAGTCCATGCCGCCCCAGCGCAGGTGCAGGTCGGCCGACACCAGCGTGTCGTCGCGGCTGACGATGGTGGCTGCGGCGCACCAGGGCAAGAAACGCGGATAGTGCTCGGCGGCTTCGATGACGTCGAACACGTGCGCCGCCGGCAGGGCCACGAGGGCGGACCGGCGCACGATCATGGCGGCGTGTGGCGTAGCGTCTGAGCCGTGCCCGGCCCGCGCACACGGGCGATACGGGGCGCGGCGGGCATGGCTGAGGGCGTCTCAGAACTTCGCCACCCGCCCGGCGGCGATCAGCGGCTGCACCAGGGCCGTGTCGGCGGCCATTCGCTCGCGCACGGCCTGCGGGTTCGATGGCGTGATGTCGAAGCCGGCGCCTTCGGCGCGGCTGCGCACGGCTTTGCTGGCCAGCGCCACGGCCAGTCCCTGCTGCAGCGTGGCCAGCACCGACACCGGCGTCCCGGCCACCGCCATCAGCGCCGCCCAGGGGTGCATGTCCACCGGCGGGCCGCCGGCCTCGCGCAATGTCGGGATCGCCGGGTGCGAGGCCAGCCGGTCGCGCGCCGCCACGGCCAGGGGCCGCACGCGGCCGCTGCTCATCAGGCCGGCCATCGTGTTCAGGCTGAAGGCGGTGAAGTCGACCTCGCCCGATGCCACGGCGGCCATCAGCGCACCGCCTTCCTTGAACGGCACGTGCAGCAGTTGCAGGCCCGCGGCATGCGCGTAGCTCTCCACTGCCACCTGGCTGGGGTGGCCGTTGCCCAGCGACGCGTAGCTCACCCGGCCCGGTGCGCGGCGCGCCGCATCCTGCAACTCCTGCAGGCTGTGCAGCCGGTTCGCGCCGCCGACCCAGATCACGAACGTGGCGCGGAAGAGCAGCGTCAGCGGTTCGAGGTCGCGCACCGGGTCGTAGGGCAGCTTGCCGTGCAGCAGCGGGTTGACGGTCAGCGTCGCGGCGTCGGCCAGG
>JAYUPN010000063.1:0-4831 GCA_043760065.1 Rubrivivax sp. | reverse complement strand
ATGCAGACTGTGCCCGGACCGACGCCGACCTTGGTCGCGTCGGCGCCCCAGTTCTCGAGGTCGATCACGGCTTCGGGCGTGGCCACGTTGCCGGCGATGACGAAGGTCTGCGGCAGCCGCGCCTTGATGTGCTCGATGGTGCTGCGCACACTCTCGGCGTGGCCGTGCGCG
The DNA here is from genome assembly GCA_043760065.1 of Rubrivivax sp. Lineage (GTDB taxonomy): Bacteria > Pseudomonadota > Gammaproteobacteria > Burkholderiales > Burkholderiaceae_C > Rubrivivax. The sequence goes on along the minus strand of JAYUPN010000063.1, from coordinate 4,660 downwards.
ATGTCGATCGTGATGTAGTCCGCGCCCACGCCGTCGGCGGCCAGGCGGTCGATGACGGCAAAGTCGGCCGGCTTGACGCCCGAACTGATGCTGACAAACAGGCCCTTGTCGCGCATGCTGCGGGCGTAGGCGACGGTGTCCAGGTCGAAGCGGTGCATGACGTAGAAGTGGCCGCTGCGCGCCAGCATCTCGCTGATCGGCCCGTCGATCACCGTCTTCATGTTCGCCGGCACCACCGGCAGCTTGAAGCGGCGGGGGCCGAAGTCGACCGCGGGATCGCACTCGGCGCGGCTGTCGACTCGGCACTTGCGCGGCAGCAGCAGGATGTTGTCGTAGTCGAAGATTTCCATGGTCAGGCTCCTCAGTGGGGATGGCAGCGCTTGACCTGGCGAACACGCGGGGGCTGGTCCGGCCAGAATTTGGGCCCGGTGGCAAATTCTACGCGGCCGACTGTGCCCGGCCAGACGCCGCTCAAGTTGTCGGCGGCCAGGTCGAAAACCCGACAGCAGCTCTCCCGACGCAGAACCACGCCTTCATGTCCCGCATGCTCGTCCAGTTCTTCCGCACGGCGTGGCGCGGCCTCGTGTCGCACCCTGCGCCGGGCTCGGGCTCAGGCGCGGTCCGGCCGGGCGGGGACAGCGCGACGCGGCAACTGCTGCACATGTTCGAACACTCGGCCAGCGGCCTCATCACCTGCGGCCGCGACGGCATGGTGCTGGTGTGCAACCCGGTGGCGGCGCAGCTGCTGGGCGCAGCGGCCGAGGCCGTCTGCGGCAGCGCGCTTCAACGCTGGCTCGCGCCGTTGATCGATTGCAGCCAGGCCGAGAACCCGACGCTTGCGGTCGGGCAGTGGGAGACGATGGCGACGCGCGCCGACGACGTCGAGTTCCCGGTCGAGCTGACGGTGAGCGATGCAGTGCTCGACGGCAGGCGCCAGTTCATCCTGATCATGCGCGACATCACCGACCGCAAGCTCACGCAGGACCGGCTGAGCTTCCTGGCCAACTTCGACAGCCTGACGGGGCTGCCCAACCGCGTGCTCTTCCGCGACCGCCTGGGCCAGGCCATGGCGCGCGCCAAGCGCAGCGCCGAGCCGATGGCGCTGATGTTCCTGGATCTCGACCACTTCAAGGTCATCAACGACAGTCTGGGCCACGCCGTGGGCGACCAGCTGCTGCGCCACGTCGGCGAGGTGCTCAAAGGCTGCCTGCGCGTGTCCGACTCGGTGACGCGCGCCAGCGGCGAAGAGACCTTCACCGTGTCGCGGCTGGGTGGCGACGAATTCACCGTCATCGCCGAACAGCTGGGCAGCGCCGAAGACGCGGCGCTGATCGCGCGCCGCATCCTGGATGCGCTGGAGACGCCAATCCAGATGCTGGAGCACGAGCTGCATGTCTCGGCCAGCATCGGCATCTCGATGTACCCCAGCGACGATGCCGACCTCGACGGTCTGATCCGCCACACCGACATGGCGATGTACCGCGCCAAGGCGATGGGCCGCGGCACCTACGCCTTCTTCAGCGACGAGCTCAGCGCCGAGGTGGCGGCCCGGTTGTCGCTGGAAAACCAGCTGCGGCGCGCGCTGGAGCGCAACGAGTTCACGCTCTACTACCAGCCCAAGGCGAGCCTGCGCGACGGCGAGATCACGGGCGTCGAAGCGCTGATCCGCTGGCACGCGCCCGGCCGCGGCATGGTGCCACCCGACCGTTTCATTCGCGTGCTGGAGGACAGCGGCCTGATCCTGCCCGTCGGCGCGTGGGCCATCCGCACCGCCTGCACGCAACTGGCGGCCTGGGACCACCTGGGCCTGCCGGCGCTGAGCCTGGCCGTCAACCTGTCGGCGCGCCAGTTCCGCCAGCCGTACTTGGCGCGTTTCATCGAGGACGCGCTGGCCGACGCCGGCATCGATCCGCGGCGGCTGGAGATTGAACTCACCGAGAGCCTGCTGATGGAAGACAACGAGGCCACCAGCAGCGTGCTGGCGGCGCTGGCCCACATGGGCGTGCGCGTGGCAATGGACGACTTCGGCACCGGGCACTCGTCGCTGAGCTACTTGAAGCGTTTCAACATCGACACGCTGAAGATCGACCGTTCCTTCGTCAGCGAGTTGCCGCACGACCCCGAGGACATGGCCATCGCCACCGCCATCGTCGCCATGGGCCACAGCCTGCACATGCGCGTGGTCGCCGAAGGCGTGGAGACCACCGAGCAGGCCGACTGCCTGCGCACCATCGGCTGCGACGAGATGCAGGGCTACCTGCTGAGCCGCCCGATGCCGCCCGAGTCGCTGCCGGCCTGGCTGGGTCAGCGTGGCATCGCGCCGGGCAGGCGCAGTTCGGCCTACGGCTTTGCCGACACCTCGCCGCTGCCGCTGATGACGATGGAGATGGCCGGCGCCGACGGCAGCAGCGCCTGAGCAGGCCGGGCGCGAGTCGGCGCGCGCCGGCGCGCCGACCCGACTCCTAGAATCGGTGCATGCATGAAGCCCCCGGTGCCGTCGACTCCCGCCTCCTGAAGGGCCTCAACCCCGAACAGCTGGCCGCCGTCACCCTGCCGGCGGTGCCGTCGTTGATCCTGGCCGGTGCCGGCTCGGGCAAGACGCGCGTGCTGACCACGCGCATCGCGTGGCTGATGCAGACGGGCCAGGTCTCGCCCGGCGGCGTGCTGGCGGTGACCTTCACCAACAAGGCCGCCAAGGAGATGCTGACGCGGCTGTCGACGATGCTGCCGGTGGCCGTGCGCGGCATGTGGATCGGCACCTTCCACGGCCTGTGCAACCGCTTCCTGCGCGCGCACTGGAAGCTCGCGGGCCTGAGCCAGGGCTTCCAGATCCTGGACAGCAGCGACCAGCTCAGCGCCGTTAAGCGCGTCATCAAGGCGATGCAGCTCGACGAAGAGCGCTTCGTGCCCAAGCAGGTGACGTGGTTCATCGCCGGCAACAAGGAAGAAGGCCGCCGCCCGCGCGACGTGGAGCTGCGCGACGAGCAGACGCGCAAGATGGTCGAGGTCTACCAGGCCTACGAAGAGCAGTGCCAGCGCGAAGGCGTGGTCGACTTCGCCGAGCTGATGCTGCGCACCTACGAGCTGATGCGCGACAACGACGCGCTGCGCGAGCACTACCAGCGCCGCTTCAGCCACCTGCTGGTCGACGAGTTCCAGGACACCAACCGCCTGCAGTACGCGTGGCTGAAGATGTTTGCCCCGCCGAGCACTGCAGGGCAGGGCGTGTTTGCCGTCGGCGACGACGACCAGAGCATCTACGCCTTTCGCGGCGCGCGCGTCGGCAACATGGCCGACTTCGAGCGCGAGTACCGCGTCCAGCGTGTCGTCAAGCTCGAGCAGAACTACCGCAGCAGCGGCCACATCCTGGACGCCGCCAACGACCTCATCAGCCACAACCAGCACCGCCTGGGCAAGAACCTGCGCACCGACCTCGGCGCCGGCGAGCCGGTGCGCGTGTACGAGAGCACGAGCGACTTCGCCGAGGCGCAGTGGCTGCTGGAGGAGGTGCAGCAACTGCACCGCGGCGGCATGGCGCGCAGCGAAATCGCGCTGCTCTACCGCAGCAACGCGCAGAGCCGGGTGCTGGAGAGCGCGCTCTTCAACGCCGGCATGCCGTACCGTGTCTACGGCGGCCTGCGTTTCTTCGAGCGCGCCGAGGTCAAGCACGCGCTGGCGTACCTGCGGCTGCTGGAGAACGTCAGCGACGACACGAGTTTCCTGCGCGTGGTGAACTTCCCGACACGCGGCATCGGGGCGCGCAGCATCGAGCAGCTGCAGGACGCCGCAAGAAGCAGCGGCCGCAGCCTGGCGCAAAGCGTCGGCGCGGTGGCGGGCAAGGCCGGCGCCAACCTGCAGGCCTTCGTCGGCCTGCTCGACGGCATGCGCGCCGCCACGCACGGCCTGACGCTGCGCGAGATCATCGAGCACATGCTGCACACCAGCGGCCTGCTGGACTTCTACCGCAGCGACAAGGAAGGGCAGGACCGCATCGAGAACCTCGAAGAACTCGTCAACGCCGCCGAGAGCTTCGTGACCCAGGAAGGTTTCGGCAAGGACGCGGTGGCGCTGCCGGTGGACGAGCAGGGCACTGGCGGCGGGCAGCCTGCCGCGCCCGATGCAGAGACCGGCGAGATCATGTCGCCCCTTGCCGCCTTCCTGACCCACGCCTCGCTGGAGGCCGGCGACAACCAGGCGCAGGCCGGGCAGGACGCGATCCAGCTCATGACGGTGCACAGCGCCAAGGGCCTGGAGTTCGACGCCGTGTTCATCACCGGCATCGAAGAAGGCCTGTTCCCGCACGAGCAGAGCCTGTCCGACGCCGACGGCGTGGAAGAAGAACGCCGGCTGATGTACGTGGCCATCACGCGCGCCAGGAAGCGCCTGTACCTGAGCTTCAGCCAGACGCGCATGCTGCACGGGCAGATGCGCTACAACGTCAAGAGCCGCTTTTTCGACGAGCTGCCCGAGGCCTCATTGAAGTGGCTGACGCCGCGCAACCAGGGCTTCGGATCGGGCTTTGCGCGCGAGTACCAGCAGGCCTGGCAGCGCGGCAGCGGCTTGAGTGGCATCGTCGGCGCCGGGCGCGTCGAGACACCGCCGCCGCTGCGGCCGAGTGCTGCGTCGACGCAGGCCACCCACGGGCTGCGGATCGGCCAGA
>JAYUPN010000062.1:0-4835 GCA_043760065.1 Rubrivivax sp. | reverse complement strand
GCCCGGGGCGTGCGGCACCTCGCGCTCGAGGATGTAGCGCCACGGCGCAGGGTTCGACCACAACGCCGTCTCGTCGTTGGCCGCCGTGCCGTAGGTGGTGACGGCTTCGGCCCAGGCCAGGCCACTCGCCATGTTCAGCAGGTGCGCCACTGTGATGCGCTCGCGCGCGCCGTCGCGCAGCGGCGAGAGTTCGGGGAAGAAGTCGAGCACCGGCTGGTCGACGGTGAATTCGCCGCGGCCCACGGCCTGGCCGACGAGCAGGCCGACCACGCTCTTGCTGATGCTGCGCAGGTCGTGCAGCACGTCGGGGCCGAACTCCACGTCGCGCGAAAACCAGTCGCCGATCGGCCGGTCGCGCGAGCGGCGGTGGTGCTGCAGCAGCAGTGCGCCGCGCTGCCAGACCATCAGGCTGTGCAGATCGGCCTCGTCGCGCAACGCCAGGATGTGCAGCATGCCCACCATGTAGGCCGTGGCCTGGCCGGGGTTGGCGACGTAACGCTCGACCTCGTGGGCCGGCAGCCCGTAGGCGATGGCCTGCTCGCGCGTCCAGCGCTTGGCGTGCAGGCCGGTGTCGACGACCAGCCGGCGGGCGCGGAACAGCTGGCCATCGAGGCCGCCGAGCAGCGCGTGCGCATCGCCGTCGTACCAGCCGTGGTCCAGCGCCAGCCGCTCGGCGTACAGCGCCCAGCCTTCGCTGTGCGCGCTGCCGCCGCCGAAGACGCGGCGCTGGCGCCAGCGCGGCAGGTCCGCCTGTTCCTGCTGCAAGGCGAGCTGGAAGTGGTGGCCCGGTACGGCTTCGTGCACGGCCAGGCTGCGGATGCGCAGCAGGTCGTAGTGCGGGCCCGGCAGCGGCGCCCAGAAGATGCCGGGGCGGCTGCCGTCGGGCGTCGGCGTCGTGTAGTGGGCGCTGGCGGTGCGCTCGGTCAGCGCCGGCACACGCCGCACCTCCACTGGCGCGCGCGGCTGCAGGTTGAAGAGATCCTGCGCGCGGCGCTGCGCGTCCTGCACGGCGGCAGCATAACGTTCGATGATCGCGGGCCGCGGATCGGGCTCGGCCGGCGGCTGCAGCTCGGCGCGCAGCGCCACCATGCGCTGCTCGACCGTGCCTTCGCGCCGGCCCAGGCCCTGCAGCACGCGGTCCATCTGGGCCTCGATGCGCGAGACTTCGCACAGGCCCAGGGCATGGATCTGCTCGGCGCCCATCGACGTCGTCGTGTACTCGGCCAGCGCCTGCGCGTAGGCCTCGTCGCCGCGCGGCAGCCGCCACAGGCCGGCGTCGGCGGTGGTGCGCGGGTGCAGTTCGTCCAGCAGCGCCAGCACCCGCTGGTAGGCCGGTCGCACGCGGTCCTGCAGCAGCGCCGTCGCTTCGCCTACGGCTGCCTGGCGCGCGGCCGCGAGCAGGCCTTCGATGCGCGCGCTGCGCTGCGCCAGGCCCTTGACGATGTCGTTGCCGGCCGCACCCTGGGCCAGGAAGGCCTGCACCTGGGTGCGCGCGCGCTCGAGGATGAAGCGCGGCGGCAGCAGGCCCTGGGCCACGGCTTCGCGGCAACGCGCGATGGCCTCGTCCAGGCGCTGGTCGATCTGCGACAGCCGCGACAGGAACGGCGCCAGGTCGGCCGCCTTGCGCAGCGGCTGGTGCTCGGCCAGCAGGTTGACGTAGCGCAGGTGCGGGCCGCCGAGCTGGCTGAAGATGAAGCCGTGGTCGTCGAAGGGCAGCCCGGCCAGCGTGCGCTGCAGCGACCAGCGCAGCGTCGCCGCGCCGACGCGCTCGTCGTGTGTCAGCAATGCGGGCTCGAAAGCGTCCAACCGCGCCAGCCCGGCGCGCGCCAGCGCGGCGCGGCGATCGCGCCCGGCCGGCGTGATCGGCGTCAGCTGGCTGTCGAAAGCGGCCTGCTCCTGGCCACCGAAGTACTGCGAGAAAGTGGCCCGCTCGGCCGACAGCCGCATCCAGTCGGCGGCGAAGGACTCGCTCCAGTCCGCGAAGGCCGACCCTGCAGCGGCACCGGCCGCCGCCACCGCCAGTGCCGCAGCAAGCAGCACACGAACGCCGCGCCGACGCAGCGCCACAACTGAAACTGCCATGCCCGGGTCACCTTTGTTCGGCCGGTCATCGCCGGCCAGGGCCCGAGCATACGGGGCACGGTGCCCGCGTCGGATGCCAGCGCCGGTGCGGCCGCGCCCGGATTTGTCGGCCGCCGCCTGCAAAGCGCGGCACAAACGCGTACGCTTCACGCCCCGCGCGCCTGCGAGCCGCCTGCCGATCGTCCCACCGCCCCGACCCATGAGCCTGCTTGAAGACCGCCTGAACCGCCTGGGCGCCGCCCGTCTGCTGGGCATCCGCCGTGGCATCGAGAAAGAGAGCCTGCGCACCCAGCCCAGCGGCAGCCTGGCGCGCACGCCGCACCCGGCGGCGCTGGGTTCGCCCTTGACGCACGCCAGCATCACCACCGACTACAGCGAGAGCCAGCTTGAGCTGATCACGGGCGCGCACGGCGGCGTGCAGGACTGCCTGGACGAGCTGACGCACATCCACCAGTTCACCTACCGCACGCTGGCCACGCTGGGCGAGGAGCAGCTGTGGGTCGGCAGCATGCCCTGCGGCTTGCCGCCCGACGAGAACATCCCGATCGGCAGCTACGGCAGCAGCAATATCGCGCGCGCCAAGAGCGTCTACCGCATGGGCCTGGGCCACCGCTACGGCCGGCGCATGCAGACGATCTCGGGCATCCACTACAACTGGTCGCTGCCGGGGCTGGACAATCACGAGCACTTCGCGCTGATCCGCAACTTCCGCCGCCACGCCTTCCTGCTGCTGACGCTGTTCGGCGCCAGCCCGGCCGTGTGCACGAGTTTCGTCGCCGGCCGCGCACACCCGCTGCAGCGCTTGAGCGAACACACGCTGTATCAGCCGCACGCCACCAGCCTGCGCATGGGGCGCCTGGGCTACCAGAGCGACGCGCAGGCCACGCTGGCCGTCAGCTACAACAGCCTGGAGAGCTATGCCGCGTCGCTGCACGAAGCGCTGACGCAACCCTACCCGCCCTACGAGGCGATCGGCATCAAGAACCTCGGCGGCGAATACAACCAGCTGGCGACGACACTGCTGCAGATCGAGAACGAGTTCTACGGCACGATCCGGCCCAAGCGCGTGATCCGCCCCGGCGAGCGGCCGCTGCACGCGCTGCGCGAACGCGGCGTCGAGTACATCGAGGTGCGCTGCATGGACCTCGACCCCTTCGTGCCGGCGGGCATCGCGCCCGCCACGCTGCGCTTCCTGGACGTCTTCCTGCTGCACTGCCTGCTGCACGACAGCCCGCCCGACACGCCCGACGAGATCGCGGCGCTGGGCCGCAACCAGCACCGCACCGCGTCCCACGGCCGCGAGCCGGGGCTGAAGCTCGAGCGCGACGGGCGCGAGGTCGCGCTGGTCGACTGGGCGGCCGAGATCCTCGAACAATGCAGCCCGCTGGCGGCAGCACTGGACAGCGCACACGGCAGCAGCGACTACAGCGCCGCGCTGGCTGCCGCGCGGCAGGGCCTGGCCGACCTGGACAGCCTGCCGTCGGCACGCGTGCTGGCGACGATGAAGAGCGACTTCGCCAGCTCCTACACCGGCTTCATCCGCGCGCAGTCGGCGCAGACGCGGCAGCACCTGATGGCGCTGCCGTGGAGCGCCGAGCAGCAGGCCGCCTTCGAGGCGCTGGCGCGCCAGTCGACCGAGCAGCGGCGCGCGATCGAGGCCGCCGACACGGTGGACTTCGAGACCTTCCGCCGCGCCTACCTGGCGCCGGAGCGGCTGCTGGCCTGATCGGCGCCCGGCTCGGCATCGCCGCCGAGCACGATGCGCGCGCCGCGCTGGTAGGTCCAGTAGGCCCAGGCCCAGTTGAGGAGCACCGAGAGCCGGTTGCGAAAACCGATCAGGAAGAAGACGTGCGCGGCGAGCCAGAACCACCAAGCCAGCAGGCCGGAGAACTGCAGCCCGCGCAGGTCCACCACCGCGGCCATGCGGCCGATGGTCGCGAGGTTGCCGTAGTCGGCGTAGGCGAAGGGCCGGCCGGCGCGGCCGAGGTCGCGGCTGCCGCGAAGCCGTGAGTGGATCGTCGCCGCGACATGGCGGCCCATCTGCTTGGCTGCCGGTGCCACGCCGGGCACCGGGCGGCCGTCGGGCTGCGTCAGCGCCGCCAGGTCGCCGGCGACGAAGACCTCGGGATGGCCGCTCAGCGTGAGGTCGGCTTCGACCTTGACGCGGCCGACGCGGTCGCGCTCGGCGCCGAGCCAGGCGCCCAGCGGCGACGCCGCCACGCCCGCAGCCCACAGCACGGTGCGGCAGGGCACGAAGTCCTGGCCCAGCCGGTAGCCTTGCGCCGTGATGTCGGCCACCGGCTGGCCGCACAGCACCTGCACGCCCAGCCCTTCGAGTTGTGCACGCGTGCGCGCCTGCAGCCGCGGCGGAAAGCTCGCCAGCAGCGCCGGGCCGGCCTCGATCAGCCGCACCTGCGCCTGGCGGGGGTCGATGCGGCGGAACTCCTGGCGCAGCGTGTGGCGCGCGATCTCGGCCAGCGTGCCGGCGAGTTCGACGCCCGTCGGCCCGCCGCCGACGATGGCGAAGTGCAGCCAGGCCTGCTGCTCCGCGGGCGAGGTCGCGGCCTCGGCGCGCTCGAAAGCCAGCAGCAGGCGGCGTCGGATCAGCAGCGCGTCGTCCAGTGTCTTCAGCCCCGGCGCATGCGGCGCCCAGGCGTCGTGGCCGAAGTAGGCGTGCGTGGCACCGCTGGCCACCAGCAGCTGATCGTAGGCGAGCACCTGGCCGTCGGTCAGCGTCACCTGCCGCTCGGCGA
>JAYUPN010000061.1:0-4837 GCA_043760065.1 Rubrivivax sp. | reverse complement strand
GCGCAGACGCAGGTCTGGCCGGCGTTGCGGTACTTGCTGACCATCGCACCTTCGACGGCGCTGTCGATGTCGGCGTCGTCGAAGACGATGAAGGGCGCGTTGCCGCCGAGCTCCAGGCTGATCTTCTTGATGCTCGGCGCGCACTGCCGCGCCAGGATGCGGCCGACCTCGGTGCTGCCGGTGAAGGACAGGTGGCGCACGGTGTCGGAGCTGCACAGCACGTTGCCGATCTCGATGCTGCTGGCGCTGTCGGCGCACAGCACGTTGAGCACGCCGGCGGGCATGCCGGCGCGCTGCGCCAGTTCGGCCACCGCCAGCGCCGACAGCGGCGTCTGCTCGGCCGGCTTGATGACCACCGGACAGCCAGCGGCGAGCGCCGGAGCGACCTTGCGCGTGATCATCGCGATCGGAAAGTTCCACGGCGTGATCGCCGCGCAGACGCCGATCGGCTGCTTGATGACGATGTAGCGCTTGTTGTTGTCGGTGGTCGGGATCGTCTCGCCGTAGACGCGCTTGGCTTCCTCGGCAAACCACTCCAGGAAGCTGGCGCCGTAGCCGACTTCGCCGCGCGCTTCGGCCAGCGGCTTGCCTTGTTCGGCGGTCATGATGCGCGCCAGGTCGTCGGCGTTGGCGTGCAGCAGCGCGAACCACTTCATCAGGATCGCCCCGCGTTCCTTGGCCGTCTTGGCGCGCCAGGCCGGCCAGGCCTTCTCGGCCGCCGAGATGGCCGCCGCGGCGTCGATGGCGCCCAGGTTGGCCACCTGCGCCAGTTCCAGCCCGGTGGCCGGGTCGGTGACTGCGAAGCGCGGGCTGCCGGCCTGGCCGGCGGTCCACACGCCGTTGATGAGGCCGTCGGTCTTGAGCAGGCTCGGGTCGTTGAGAGTGGCCAGCGGCGAGTTCTTCATGTCCATGAGGGGGGCTCCTTTCGCGGCCATCATAGGGGCTCGAACAAGGCCCCCGCCTATAATCAAAGCCCCTTGAAAATCAAGCACTTGGCGCTTTCGCGCGCCCCGGTGCCGAGCCGAAAGCCGCTGGATGAAAGCCTCCGAGATCCGCTCCACGTTCCTGAAGTACTTCGAGTCCAAGGGCCACCAGATCGTGCCCAGCTCGCCCGTGGTGCCCGGCGACGACCCGACGCTGCTGTTCACCAACGCCGGCATGAACCAGTTCAAGGACGTCTTCCTGGGCAACGACCGCCGGCCTTACAGCCGCGCCACCACCAGCCAGAAGTGCATCCGCGCCGGCGGCAAGCACAACGACCTGGAGAACGTCGGCTACACCGCGCGCCACCACACCTTCTTCGAGATGCTGGGCAACTTCAGCTTCGGCGACTACTTCAAGAAGGACGCTATTCGCTATGCGTGGGAACTGCTGACGGTGCACTTCAAGCTGCCGCCCGACAAGCTGTGGGCGACTGTGTACGCCGACGACGACGAGGCCTACGACATCTGGCTCAAGGACATCGGCCTGCCGGCCGAGCGCATCGTGCGCATCGGCGACAACGGGGGCGGTCGCTACATGAGCGACAACTTCTGGATGATGGGCGACACCGGCCCCTGCGGCCCGTGCAGCGAGATCTTCTACGACCACGGCCCCGATGTCGCAGGCGGGCCGCCTGGCAGCGCCGAGCAGGACGGCGACCGCTACATCGAGATCTGGAACAACGTCTTCATGCAGTTCAACCGCACCGAAGACGGTGTCATGCATGCCTTGCCCAAGCCCAGCGTCGACACCGGCATGGGCCTGGAACGGCTGGCGGCGGTGCTGCAGCACGTGCACAGCAACTACGAGATCGACACCTTCGTGCGCCTCTTGGCAGCGGCGAAGAACGCGGTGCAGTTTGCGGCCGGGAATGCCGAGGTCGACGCCGCGTCGCCGTCGCTGAAGGTCATCGCCGACCACATCCGCGCCTGCACCTTCACCGTCACCGACGGCGTGATCCCGGGCAACGAAGGCCGCGGCTACGTGCTGCGCCGGATTGCGCGGCGTGCCATCCGCCACGGCTACAAGCTGGGTGCGCGCAAGCCGTTCTTCTACACGCTGGTGGCGCCGCTGGCGGTGGAGATGGGCGAGGCCTATCCCGAACTGCGGCGCGAGATGGCGCGCGTCACCGAGGTGCTGAAGGTCGAGGAAGAGCGCTTCTTCCAGACCATCGCCAATGGCATGGACATGCTGGAGACGGCGCTGGCCGGCGGTGCGCAACAGATCGACGGCGACCTGGCCTTCAAGCTGCACGACACCTTCGGCTTCCCGCTCGACCTGACGGCCGACGTCTGCCGCGAGCGCGGCGTCAAGGTCGACGAAGCCGGCTTCAACACGGCCATGAACCGCCAGCGCGAACAGGCGCGTGCAGCGGGCAAGTTCAAGGCCGCCGCCGGCTTGTCGTACAGCGGCACCGACACCCAGTTCCACGGCTACGAGCACCTGGTGTGCGAGCACAGCAAGGTCACCGCTCTGTACGTCGACGGCAGCAGCGTCCAGCGCGCCAAGGCCGGCGACGACGTGGTCATCGTGCTCGACCACACGCCGTTCTACGCCGAGAGCGGCGGCCAGGTCGGCGACACCGGCGAGCTGCGCAATCCGCGCAGCCGCGTCATCGTCGAGGACACGATCAAGGTCCAGGCGGCGGTGCACGGCCACCAGGGCCGCATCGTCGAAGGCGAAGTCGAAGTCGGCGACACGGTGGTCGCGCGCGTCGACGGCGAGCGCCGCGCCCGCACCGTGCGCAACCACAGCGCCACGCACCTGATGCACAAGGCGCTGCGCGAGGTGCTGGGTGCACACGTGCAGCAAAAGGGCAGCCTGGTCAACGCCGAGCGCACGCGCTTCGACTTCGTGCACAACGCGCCGGTGAGCGACGCCCAGATCACGCAGATCGAGGCCCTGGTCAACGCCGAGATCCTGGCCAACGCGGCGGCGTCGGCGCGCGTGCTGCCGATCGAGGAAGCGCAGAAGACCGGCGCCATGATGCTGTTCGGCGAGAAATACGGCGACGAGGTCCGCGTGCTCGACATCGGCAGCAGCCGTGAACTGTGCGGCGGCACGCACGTGGCGAGAACCGGCGACATCGGCCTGTTCAAGATCGTCGCCGAAGGCGGTGTGGCGGCCGGCATCCGGCGTGTCGAGGCCGTCACCGGCGACAACGCGCTGGCCTACCTGCAGCAGCTGGAGAGCCGCGTCAATGGTCTGGCCGGCACGCTCAAGGCCACGCCCGCCGAAGTGCCCGGCCGTGTGGCTGCGGTGCTGGAGCACGTGCGCGCGCTGGAGAAGGAAGTCGAGTCGCTGAAGAGCAAGCTGGCTTCGTCGCAAGGCGACGAGCTGCTGGCGCAGGCGGTGGACGTCCAGGGCGTCAAGGTCCTGGCCGCGATGCTCCAGGGTGCCGACGCGAAAGCGCTGCGCGAAACCGTTGATAGGCTCAAGGACAAGCTCAAGAGCGCGGCCATCGTGCTGGCGGCGGTGGACGGCGGCAAGGTGCAGCTGGCGGCCGGTGTCACTGCCGACCTTCTCTCAAAGGACGGGGCCAAGCTCAAGGCCGGCGAGCTGGTCAACTTCGTCGCCGTGCAGGTCGGCGGCAAGGGCGGCGGCAAGCCCGACCTCGCGATGGCCGGCGGGTCCGACGCGGCGTCAGTGCCGGCGGCGCTGGCGTCAGTGGCGGCTTGGGTGGCCGGCAAGCTCTGACCACCCGGCGCCCAAGAAAAAAGGGCGGCCTCTGCGAGCCGCCCTTGTCGTTGGTGCGACGGACTCAGAAGGAATAGCGCAGCGTGAGCTGCACCGCCCACTGGCTCTCGCCCGAGGCCTGGCGCGTGACCAGGTCCTCGGTCGTGCCCAGCGAGTAGATGTACTTGCCGCTGGAGTCCAGGCCGTTGTAGTTGACGAAGCTGCGGTTGGACGGGAAGCCGATCTCGTCGATGCGGCCCCACTTCTTGTTCAGCAGGTTGCCGAAGTTCAGGACGTCGAAGGTGAACGACACCTTGTGGTCCTTCATGAAGCCCGGCAGCTCCTGGCTCAGCCGCACGTCGAAGTTGTTGACCCAGGGCGCGAAGTTGTTGTTGCGCCCGACCAGACCGCCCTTGGCCGAGGCCAGGCCGGGGTTGCCTTCGACGACTTCCCAGAACGCTGCTTCAGCCTGCGCCGGCGTCTCGGTGCCGCTGCGGCCGCGGAAGACCACCTCGCCCGAGCCCGGCGCCGACGGGATGTACATCAGGTCGTTGCCGCCGATGGCGTCGCCGTTGAGGTCGTTGAGGTAGGTCCAGCTGTAGGGCTTGCCGCGGCGGCCCTCGTAGAACACGCCGACGCTGGTGCGGTAGTTGGCGACGAAGGCCTTGGACCAGCTCAGGTTGGCCGTGATGCGGTCCTTCACCAGGTAGTTGGAGTTGGACTCGATCTCTTCGTTGGGGTTGAAGATGTTGCGGTTGCTCCAGTTCGAGCCCGAGGTCGACGAGGTCAGCGGGCTCACGTCCTTGGCCGTGGTCTTGGTGTAGGCCAGGTTCCAGCCGAAGCCGGCGCTGGACGGCTGCCCCACCGACACCGTCAGCGCGTCGCCGCCGCCCTTGTCGGTCTTCTGCGCCAGCAGCACGTTGCTGAAGCGTGCATTGCTCAGGGCCCGCGTCCGCGTCTGGCCCGTGGGTGTGGCGCAGGCTCCGCTGGTGATGGGCGTGCCGTTGGCGTTCCAGCACGAGCCGGCGAAGGTGGCGCTGCCGCCGTTGTAGCCCTCGGCGCGGTAGAACAGGTCGCGCCCGTCGGTGCCCTGTCGCGTGGCGGCGCCGAGGTTCAGGTGCTGGTAGTAGATGGCCGCGTTGGTCTTGGTGTGCATCCACTCCGCGCTCACCACCAGTTG
>JAYUPN010000060.1:0-4847 GCA_043760065.1 Rubrivivax sp. | reverse complement strand
GGCCTGGGCGCGGCATTGACCCTGGGCTTGCGCGGGGGAGGCATGCTGTTGATACTCGTCGTGCTGCCGCTGGCGCTGCCGGCGCTGATCTTCGGCGCAGCCTCGGTGGCGGCGGTGCAGGCCGGAGAGTCGGCCGCCGGCCACTTCTCGCTGCTGGGGGCCCTGCTCATCAGCACCGCGCTCGGCCTGCCGTGGGCCACGGCGGCGGCCCTGCGCATTTCCACCGAATGAACCCCTGTCGCTTCCGATGACCCAGCGCCTGCGCCTGTTCACCTTTGCTGCACCTTCGCGTTTCGACGCCTTGGCCGGCGCCCTCGTGCCCTGGCTGTGGGCGGCGACGATCGGCCTGGCGGCAGCCGGTCTGTACATCGGCTTCCTGGTCGCGCCCACCGACGCCACCCAGGGCGACGCCTACCGCATCATCTTCATCCACGTGCCGGCGGCCTGGATGTCGATGCTGCTGTACCTGGCGATGGCCTTCTGGGCCGTCATCGGCTGGGCCTTCCGGGCGCGCATGGCGTCGATGCTGGCGCGCGCCATCGCCCCCACCGGCGCCATGTTCACGGTGCTGGCGCTGTGGAGCGGCGCGCTGTGGGGCAAGCCGACCTGGGGCACGTGGTGGGTCTGGGACGCGCGGCTGACCTCGGAGCTGATCCTGCTCTTCCTGTACCTGGGCTACATGGCGCTGGTGGCGGCCATCGACGACGTGCGCCGTGCCGACCAGGCCGGCGCGCTGCTGGCGCTGGTGGGGGCGGTCAACATCCCGGTGATCTACTTCTCGGTGCGCTGGTGGAACACGCTGCACCAAGGCGCCACGATCAGCATGACCGCGGCGCCCAAGATGGCCAGCACCATGCTCACGGCGATGCTGCTGATGACGCTGGCGTGCTGGGCCTATGCCTTCGCCGTGGTTTTCACGCGCGCCCGCGCGCTGATCGCCGAGCGCGAACGGCACAGCGCCTGGTTGAGCGAGCGCAAACTCGGTACCGGGGGTGAGGGCGCATGATCTGGAACAGCGTGTCCGACTTCGCCGCCATGGGCGGCTATGGGCTGTACGTGTGGGGCTCCTACGGGGTGGCCCTGTTGTTGATGACCGTGGAGCCGGTGCTGGCGGCACGCCGCCGCCGCCGCGCCCTGCAAGCCGTGCACGACACGGGGGAACCATTGCCATGAAACCAAGACAGAAACGCCTGGCCATCGCCGGCGGCGTGCTGGTGTCGATCGGCGCCATCGCCGCTCTCGTCTTCAATGCCTTCCAGAGCAACCTGGTGTTCTTCTACTCGCCGACCCAGATCATGGCCAAGGAAGCGCCCAGCAACCGCACCTTCCGCCTCGGCGGGTTGGTGCAGGACGGCAGCGTCAAGCGCGACGGCGTCGAGGTCAACTTCGTCGTCACCGACACCGCCAAGACGGTGCCGGTGCGCTACAAGGGCATCCTGCCCGACCTGTTCAAGGAAGGCAAAGGCGTGGTCGCCCAGGGCCAACTGCAGGGCGGTGTGTTCGTCGCGCAAGAGGTGCTGGCCAAGCACGACGAGAACTACATGCCGCCCGAAGCCGCCGAGGCGCTCAAGCACGGCGCAGCCGCCAACGAACGCGCCGCGCGCAGCGTCGTGGTGTCCAAGGAGTCCGGCAAGTGATCCCCGAGCTTGGCCACTTCGCGCTCTGGCTGGCGTTCGGCACCGCGCTGCTGCTGGGCCTGGTGCCGCTGACGGGTGCACAACGCGGCCAGTCCGAGTGGATGGCCACTGCGCGCCCGCTGGCCTATGGCCTGGGCTCGCTGGTGACGGTGTCCTTCGTCTGCCTGGCCACCAGCTTCGTGCAGAACGACTTCTCGGTGCTCTACGTCGCCAGTCACTCCAACAGCGCGCTGCCGGTGGCCTACCGCGTGGCAGGCGTCTGGGGCGGGCACGAAGGTTCGCTGCTGCTGTGGGCCTTGATGCTGGTGGTGTGGACGGGCGCCGTGGCGCGCTTCAGCCAGACGCTGCCGCTGCCGGTGGTGGCGCGCATCCTGTCGGTGATGGGCTGGATCGCGGTCGGCTTCCTGGCCTTCACGCTGATCACCTCCAACCCCTTCGAGCGCCTGTTCCCGGTGCCGGCCGACGGCCGCGACCTGAACCCGCTGCTGCAGGACCCGGGCATGGTCATCCACCCGCCCATGCTGTACATGGGCTATGTCGGCTTCTCGGTGGCCTTCGCCTTCGCGGTGGCGGCGCTGATCGGCGGCGACCTCGACGCGCAGTGGGCGCGCTGGACGCGGCCTTGGACCGTGGCGGCCTGGCTGTTCCTGACCATCGGCATTGCGCTCGGCAGCTGGTGGGCGTACTACGAACTGGGCTGGGGCGGCTGGTGGTTCTGGGACCCGGTGGAAAACGCCTCGTTCATGCCCTGGCTCGTGGGCACGGCGCTGATCCACTCGCTGGCCGTGACCGAGAAACGCGGCGCGTTCAAGTCCTGGACCGTGCTGCTGGCGATCATGGCCTTCTCGCTGTCGCTGCTGGGCACCTTCCTCGTGCGCTCGGGCGTGCTGTCGTCGGTGCACGCCTTCGCGACCGACCCCAAGCGGGGCCTCTTCATCCTCGGCTTCCTGGTCGTCGTGGTTGGTGCGTCGCTGGCGCTGTACGCCTGGCGCGCGCCCAAGATCGGCCTCGGCGCGCGCTTCGAACTGCTGTCGCGCGAGTCGCTGCTGCTGGCCAACAACGTGATGCTGGTGGTGGCGATGGCCGCGGTGCTGCTGGGCACGCTGTACCCGCTGGCGCTGGACGCGATGGGCATGGGCAAGATCTCGGTCGGCCCGCCGTACTTCGATGCCGTGTTCCTGCCGCTGATGGCGCCGCTCGTGTTCCTGATGGCCGTCGGCCCGCTGGCGCGCTGGCGCCAGACCGAGCTGCCCGACCTGGTGCGCCGCCTGCGCTGGGCGGCCGGTGTCGCCGTCATCGCGTCGCTTGCCAGCGGCTGGCTCGCCGGCGGCATCACGCTGGTGGCCAGCATCGGCCTGCTGATGGCCTGGTGGATCGTCGCCGGACTGGCCACCGACCTGTGGGAGCGCATCGCGCCGCGCGACGGCCAGGGCCTGCTGCACCGGCTGCGCCTGCTGCCGCGCGCCACGGTCGGCATGATGCTGGCGCACCTGGGCGTGGCGGTGTTCATCTTCGGCGTCACGCTGGTCAAGACCTACGAGGTCGAACGCGACGTCAAGATGGCGGTCGGCGACCGCACCACCATCGGCGACCTGGCCTTCACTTTCAAGGGCGTGCGCGACGTGCTGGGCCCCAACTACCAGGCGGCCCGCGGCTGGATCGAAGTCACGCGCACCGGGCCTGCGGGCGAGACCAAGGTCGCCGACATGCTGCCCGAGAAGCGCATCTACCGCGTGCAGAGCAACCCGATGACCGAAGCCGCCATCCACACCCGGATCACCGGTGACCTCTACGTGTCGCTGGGCGAGGCGCTGGAGGGCAACAGCTGGACCGTGCGCGTCTACGTCAAGCCCTTCGTCGACTGGATCTGGGGCGGCTGCGTGCTGATGGCGCTGGGCGGCCTGGTGGCGCTGACCGACCGCCGCTACCGCGCGCGCGTCAAGGCGGCCGCGCCGGCGCAAACCGGCCTCGCGCCGACGGCCGTGGGGGCGGCGCCTTGAAGGCCCTGAAGTTCCTGCTGCCGCTGGTGCTGTTCGTTGCGCTGGCGCTGCTGCTGGCAGCCGGGCTCGGGCGCGACCCCAAGGAAGTGCCATCGCCGCTGATCGGCAAGCCGGCGCCGGCCTTCGCGCTCGCCCGCCTGGACGACCCGCAGGTCGTGATCAAGCGCGACGACCTGCTCGGCCGCGTCTGGATGCTCAACGTCTGGGCCTCGTGGTGCGTGGCCTGCCGGCAGGAGCACCCGCTGCTGGTGGACTTTGCGCGCCGCAAGACGGTGGCGCTGTTCGGCCTCAACTACAAGGACAAGCGCAGCGACGGCCAGCGTTGGCTGGCGCAGTTCGGCGACCCCTACGACGCATCGATCGTCGACGCCGACGGCCGTGTCGGCATCGACTACGGCGTCTACGGCGTGCCCGAGACCTTCATCATCGACAAGCAGGGCGTGGTGCGCTTCAAGCACATCGGCCCGCTCACGCCCGAGGTGCTGCGCGAGCGCATCGAGCCGCTGCTGAAGCAATTGAATGCGTGATGCCATGCGCCCGCGGTTGCTGCGCCTGCTGTTTGCCGCCGGCGTGCTGGGTCTGGCCGCGCTCGGCGCGCGTGCCGCCGAAGCCCCGACCGTCGCCGCCGACCCCGCGCTCGAAGCGCGCGTGATGGCGATCGCCGCCGAGCTGCGCTGCCTGGTCTGCCAGAACCAGACCATCGCCGACTCGAATGCCGATCTCGCCGTCGACCTGCGCAACCAGGTGCGCGAGATGCTGCGCCAGGGCCAGGGCCGCGAGCAGATCGTGAACTACATGACCGCACGCTACGGCGACTTCGTGCTCTACCGCCCGCCGCTGAAAGAGAGCACCGCGCTGCTGTGGTTCGGCCCCGCCGCGCTGCTGCTGGGCGGCCTGGCGGTGCTGGTGCTGGTGCTGCGCGGGCGCAACCGCATGCCGGCCGAACAGTTCGAAGCCGAACCCGGCGACACCCTCCCGCCCGCAACCCCCGCCCCATGACCGAACCCCTCAACGCGCTGCGCGAGCAGCTGCTGCAGCTGCGCCGGCTGCACGAATCGGGCGCGCTCGACGCCGCCGCCTACGAAACCAGCAAGGCCGCGATCGAGCGCAAGCTGGTCGACGCGGTGCTCGCGGCAGCACCGGTGTCCGCCGCCGCCCCCGCCCCCGCCGCCGCGCCGTCTGCCGCGCCGTCTCCCGCCGCGGCGCCGGC
>JAYUPN010000059.1:0-4852 GCA_043760065.1 Rubrivivax sp. | reverse complement strand
GACTCGAGGATGTAGCCGGCAATGTGCGCGTCCTGCTCGCTGACACCCTGGGTGGCGTCGATCAGCAGCAGCACGACGCTGGCGTCGGCGATGGCCTGCAGCGTCTTGACGACCGAGAACTTCTCGATCGCCTCGAAAACCTTGCCGCGCCGGCGCAGCCCGGCGGTGTCGATGAGCTCGAAGCGCTGCCCGTCTTTCTCGAATGGCACATGGATTGCATCGCGCGTGGTGCCGGGCTGGTCGAAGGCGACCAGGCGCTCCTCACCGAGCCAGGCGTTGATCAGCGTGCTCTTGCCGACGTTGGGCCGCCCGGCCACCGCCAGGCGGATCGGCGCATTGGGGTCGGGCTCCGGCGGCTCGGCGTCCTCGTCGTGCGGGAAGGCCTCCAGCGCTGCCTCGAGCAGGCTGCGGATGCCCTGCCCGTGCGCCGACGAGATCGGGTGCGGGTCGCCGATGCCGAGCTCGTGGAATTCGCCCAGCAGCGGCGACTCGACCATGCCCTCGGCCTTGTTCGCCGCCAACACGACCTTCTTGCGCTGCGTGCGCAAGTAGCGCGCGATGTCGTGGTCCATCGCCGACAGTCCGGCGCGCACGTCGACGACGAAGATCACGGCATCGGCCTCGGCCACCGCCTGTTTCGTCTGCTTGGCCATCTCGGCGACGACGCCGGTGGGCTTGTCGGGCTCGAAGCCGCCGGTGTCGACGACGATGAACTCGCGCTCGCCCAGCCGCGCGTCGCCGTAGTGGCGGTCGCGCGTGAGCCCGGCGTGGTCGGCGACGATGGCGTCGCGACTCTTCGTGATGCGGTTGAACAGCGTCGACTTGCCGACGTTGGCCCGGCCCACCAGTGCGATGACCGGTTTGATCATGGGGCGGCTCTGAGGCTCAGTTCAGGCGGAAGGCGAACAGGCCCCCGCTCTGCGTCGTGACCAGCAGCGTGGCGCCGGCAGACACCGGCGCACCGATCACCGCCTTGCCGTCGGTGGCCAGCCGCTGTTGCTGCTCGCCGGTGGCGCCGTCCAGGAAGTGCAGCCAGCCGTCGGCGTCGCCGAAGACCACGCTCGTGCCCACGACCAGCGCACCGCTCAAGCCCCGGTTGAGGAGCTTCTCGCTGCTCCAGACGACGTCACCGCTGCTGGCGCGCCAGGCCGTGATGCGGTCGCTCGCGTCGGCGCCGAAGATGCGCTCGGCGTCGCCGCCCACGGCCTGGGCGCCGCCGACCGAGCGCGACCACAGCAGCGCGCCGCGTGCTGCGTCGGCGCAGGCGACGCTGGACTGGAAGGCGCGCATGCACACCCGCTCGCCCGGGCGCACGGCCGGGCCCACGAGGTCGGCCAGGCGCTCGACCTCGTTGCTGCCGCGCGGCGTGGCCATCGGCACTTCCCACTGCACGGTGCCGCGCAGCGGGTCGACGCCGACCAGCCGCGGCCCCTGCCCGACGAGCAAGGTGTTGCGGTGGAAGGTCAACACGCCGGGCTGCGCCAGCGTCAGCGCATCGCCCGGGCGCTGCAGCGTCCACAGACGGCGGCCGTCGATGGCGTCGAAAGCGTGCACGGCGCGGTCGACGCCCATCACGAAGACCCGTTCGCCGGCCACCAGCGGCGGCGTCACCACGCTCGAAGGCACGCGCTTGCGCCAGATCGGGCGGCCGCTGTCGAAGGTGACCACTTCGTTGCCGCGCGTGACGACGCTGCTGAAGCGGCCGTCGCTGCCGACGCCGGCCGAGATCGGCTCGCCGGCCGCGGCGGTCCACAGCAGCGCGCCGCTGTCGGCCTGCAGCGCGCGCACCTCGCCATCGCCCGAGGCGACGGTGACGACGTTGTCGACGACGGCCGGCACCATCGGGAACCCGATGCCGCCGAAGCCGGGGATCGCCGAGCCGCCGATGCGCGTCTGCCACACCAGGCGCGCGGCGAGCTTGGGTTCGTAGGTCTCCAGCGGCGTCGGCTTGGGCTTGTCGGCCGCGCAGCCCAGCAGCGCCAGCGCGACGATGAACGCACCGCCGCCAGCCTGCCAAAGCCTCACTTGCCGGCTCCGGACGCCACTGCCGCAGCCGCAGCCGCGGCGGCAGGTGCTGCCACATCCGGCGCTGCGCCCAGCGCGGTGAGCTTGGCCTCGATCAGCCGCCGGTAGTCGATCTTCTCGCTCATCGCCTTGTAGGCGGCCTGGTACGCGGCCTTGGCCTCGTCTGGCTTGCCCTGCAGCACCAGCACGTCGCCACGGCGGTCGGCCACCAGGGCCTCGAAGCCGCTGGCGTCGGCTGCCGCGAGCGTCTTCAGCGCTTCGTCGTACTGCTTGGCTTCGGCCTGCAGCGCGGCCAGCCGCAAGCGTGCGGCGGTGCGCAGTTCTACGTCCTTGGCCTGCTCGGCGACCCAGGCGAGGCTGGCCTTGGCGGCATCGGCCTGGCCCTTGTCGAACTGCAGCTTGGCCGCCAGCAGCCCGGCCTGGTGCGTGAACACCGCGCCCGGGAACTGCGACTTCATGTCCGCGAAGATGCGGCCGGTCTTGTCGGCGTCTTCGGCCAGCGCGGCGCGGTCGAGTTCCTCGTACATGGCGCCGGCCTTCAGGCCCTGCTCGCGCTGCCAGTACTGCCAGGCGTTCCAGCCGGCGTAGGCGCCCAGCGCCAGGATCAGCACCCAGGTCACCAGGTTGCCGTATTGCTTCCAGAACGCCTTCAGGGCGTCGAGTTGTTCCTGCTCTTGCAGGTCGAGTTGTGTGGCCATGGGTGCGCGGTCTGGTGAATCCCGGGATTATGCGTTGAGCAGTTCGGCCGCCCACTGGGCGGCCATCGACAGCGGCCGACTGACCTGAGCGGCGGCGCTGGCGGCGCAGTCGCGCAGCGGCTTGATCGCCACCTCGCCACGGGCCAGTTCGTCGGCGCCGAAGATCAGCGCGTGCCGCGCGCCGCTGGCGTCCGCCTTCTTGAATTGCGACTTCATGCTGCCGCCGCCGGCGTTGAGCACCACCGCCACACCAGCCTGGCGCAGCAGCTCGATCACCGGCATCACCTGCGGCAGCGTCGCCAGGTCGGGGACCACGGCATAGGCCTGCGGCGGCGCCGGCGGCGGCTGCAGGCCGACGGCCTCGAGCAGCAGCAGCAGCCGCTCGATGCCGAGGCCGAAGCCGACACCCGGCGCGGGCTTGCCGCCGAGCTGCTCCATCAGCTGGTCGTAGCGGCCGCCGCCGCAGACCGTGGACTGCGAGCCCAGCAGCGGCGTCACCCACTCGAAGACGGTGAGGTTGTAGTAGTCCATGCCGCGCACCAGGCGCGGGTTGACGCGGTAGGCCAGGCCTGCCGCATCGAGCACCGCACGGACGGCGTCGAAGTGCGCGCGCGACGCGGCGCCCAGGAAGTCCATCATCACCGGCGCGGACTCGACCAGCCCCTGCATCGCCGGGTTCTTGGTGTCCAGGATGCGCAGCGGGTTGCTGTGCAGGCGGCGGCGGGCGTCTTCGTCGAGCTGATCGGCATGGGCTTCGAAATGGCTGATCAGCGCCGCGCGGTGCGCCTGGCGCTCGTCGCTCTGGCCCAGGCTGTTGAGCTCCAGCGTCACGTCGCGGCCCTCGACCAGGCCGAGCTCGCGCCACAGCGCGCGCACCATCAGGATGATCTCGGCGTCGACGTCGGGGCCGGCGTGGCCGAAGGCCTCGACGTCGAGCTGGTGGAACTGCCGGTAGCGGCCTTTCTGCGGCCGCTCGTGGCGGAACATCGGACCCATCTGCCAGACGCGCAGCGCTCCGTTGTAGAGCGCGTTGTGCTCGATGATCGCGCGCACCATGCCGGCGGTGGCCTCGGGCCGCAGCGTCAGGCGGTCGCCGTTCATGCTGTCTTCGAAGGAGTACATCTCCTTCTCGACGATGTCGGTGACCTCGCCGAGGCCGCGCACGAACAGGGCCGTCGGCTCGACCACAGGGGTGCGCAGGCTGCGGTAGCCGTACAGCGCCATCAGCCGGCGCACCGTGTCCTCGAACCACTCCCAGCGCGCCGAGTCCGGCGGCAGGATGTCGTTCATGCCCTTGACGGCGCGCAACTGCGAACTGTCGGGGCGGGCGGCAGGGTGTTTGTCGGCCATGGCGGGGTCGGCGCCGGTGCGCCGCGGGAGTCGGGGGGAGGAGAGGAAAACGGGAATCGGCAGCGTCAATGCGCAGCTGTCACGCTGCCCATCTTCGGAGCAAACCGGCGTTCGATGTAGCTCTCGACGATCTTGTGGAACTCCTGCGCGATGCCGTCGCCGCGCAGCGTCATCGCCTTCTCGCCGTCGATGAAGACCGGCGCGGCGGGCGCTTCGCCGGTGCCGGGCAGGCTGATGCCGATGTCGGCGTGTTTGCTTTCGCCGGGGCCGTTGACGATGCAGCCCATCACCGCCACCTTCAAGCCTTCGACGCCGGGGTAGCGCGCCTTCCACACCGGCATCTGCGCGCGCAGGAAGTCGTCGATCTGCTTGGCCAGTTCCTGGAACGTGGTGCTGGTGGTGCGGCCACAGCCCGGGCAGGCGGTGACGCTGGGGTTGAAGGTGCGCAGGCCCAGGCTCTGCAGGATCTCCAGCGCCACCACGACCTCTTGTGTGCGCGCTTCGCCCGGCAACGGCGTGAGGCTGACGCGGATCGTGTCGCCGATGCCTTCTTGCAGCAGGATCGACAGCGCCGTGGCGCTCGCCACCGTGCCCTTGGTGGCCATGCCGGCTTCGGTCAGCCCCAGGTGCAGCGCGTAGTCGCAGCGGCGCGCGAGGGCCCGGTAGACCGAGACCAGATCCTGCACGCCGCTGACCTTGCAGCTGATGATGATGTTGTCGGGGTTCAGGCCGAGCTCGCGCGCAACGTCGGCCGAGCTCAGCGCCGACTGCACGAGGGC
>JAYUPN010000058.1:0-13504 GCA_043760065.1 Rubrivivax sp. | reverse complement strand
GTGTCGCACTTCATGATGCCGCCGAAGATGTTGACCAGGATGCCCTTGACGGACTTGTTGGACAGCATGATCTTGAAGGCTTCGGTGACCTTCTCGGCGGTGGCGCCGCCGCCGACGTCCAGGAAATTGGCCGGCTCGCCGCCGAACAGCTTGATGGTGTCCATCGTCGCCATCGCCAGGCCCGCGCCGTTGACCAGGCAGCCGATGTTGCCGTCCAGGCTGATGTAGCTGAGGTCGAACTTGCTGGCTTCGACCTCGGCCGGGTCTTCCTCGTCGAGGTCGCGGTAGGCCACGATCTCGGGGTGGCGGAAGAGCGCGTTGCTGTCGAAGTTGAACTTGGCGTCGAGCGCCTTGATGTTGCCCGGCATGCCGTTGACGGAGCCTTCCAGGATCAGCGGGTTGATCTCTGCCAGGCTGGCGTCGGTGGCCATGTAGCAGGTGTAGAGCTTCTTCAGCACGTCCACCGCCTGCGCCTGGCTGGCTTGCGGCACGCCGATGCCGGCGGCGAGTTCCAGGGCCTGCGCGTCGGTCATGCCCACCAGCGGGTCGATGAAGACCTTGAGGATCTTCTCCGGCGTCTTGTGCGCCACCTCCTCGATGTCCATGCCGCCTTCGCTGCTGGCCATCATGGCCACCTTCTGCGTCGCGCGGTCGGTCAGCGCGGCGACGTAGTACTCCTTCTGGATGTCGGCGCCTTCCTCGACCAGCAGCCGGCGCACCTTCTGGCCTTCGGGGCCGGTCTGGTGCGTCTTGAGCTGCATGCCCAGGATCTGGTGGGCCAGGGTCTCGACTTCGGCCGGCGAGCGCGCCAGCTTGACGCCGCCGCCCTTGCCGCGGCCGCCGGCGTGGATCTGCGCCTTCACGACCCACACCGCGCCGCCGAGTTTCTGCGCCGCTTCCTGCGCCTCGCGCACGGTGAAGGCCGCGTAACCGCGGGGCACCGGCACGCCGTGGGCGCGCAGCAGCTCCTTGGCCTGGTACTCATGGATCTTCATCGGGATTCCTCGCTCGCTGGTTCAAATCGGGAAGGGGATCAATCGGAGGCCGTGGCCGCAGCCGGCGCGGTGGACGGCGCGCGGTACCAGCGCGGGTAGTGCAGACGGACCGTCTCGCCTTCCTTGACCAAGGCGTGGCAACGGTCGATCTGGAACGGCTGGCGGGCGCCATCGGCGTCGCCCCGGGTGTCGATGACTTCGCCGGCAAAGGCCTGCACCACCGCTGTCGGCAGCACCAGGGCCAGTTCGGTGATGTGGGTGCAGGCCTGTGTGCCGCCGACGCGCAGCTGCAAGTGCTTGCGGAAGTCGCGCATCAGATTCAGGCCGACCAGCCGCTGGTAGGCGTCGCCGTGGGCGTCGCAGGTGCCGGCGTAGGGCATCGAGCGCGTCTCGGAGCCGGCTTCGACGATGTCGAACTGCTCGTTGACCACCAGGCGCAGCAGCATGTCGTGGATCGGCGTGCCGGCCGGCCGCGGGCCTTCGGCCAGCTCGGCCACCCGCGTCTTCACGTCGTTGAGCGTGGCATCCACTTCCCAAAGCCCATTGCCGCGCGCGAACACCTGCACGTCAATCTGGCGGCGGTGCTTGAGCTGGCGCTGGGGCGCCGCTGGCGGAAGGCTCATCGTGTGGGATTGGGCGGGGCGGTGTCTCAGTGCGGCGGCGAATTTAGCATGCTGCTCTGCAACACAGCCTTACAGCGAAGGTCGAAACACTGGCCAGGGCTGCGCCGGCACGCCTTCAGTCGTCGTCGCTGCCCTGCACGACGCGGCGGATGACCTCGCCGTCGAAACCGCGTCCGGCCAGGAAGCGCATCTGGCGGGCGCGCTCGGGCGCGTCGGCGGCAGGGGCGCCGAAGCGGCGCCGCCAGACCTCTCGTGCGCGGTCCAGCTCGGTGGCCCGCGCCTGCTGCAGCGTCGTGCCGACGAGCTCGGCATCCAGGCCCTTGGACTGCAGCACCTGCTTCAGCCGCCGCGTGCCGAACTTGCGGCCCTGGCTGCTGAGCACCGCGTCGGCGGCGCGCGCGTCGCTCAGCAGCCCGGCTGCCGCCAGGTGGTCGAGCGCCAGCGCGATCTGCGCCTGCGCGCTGGCTTCATCGCTGTCCTGCACATGGCGAGCGAGCTTGCGCTCGAGCTCGGCGCGCGAGTGTTCGCGCTGCGCCAGGTAGCGCAGCGCGCGGCCCTTCACCGACAGCGTGGCAAAGCCCATGGGGCCGGGTGCGCCGGGCGCCGGGTCCCGGCCGCCGCTATTCGGCGCTCTGGCCGACCTGCAGCGGGATGCCCATCGACTCGCGCACCTTGTTCTCGATCTCGCGTGCCACGTCGGCGTTCTCGCGCAGGAACTCGCGTGCGTTGTCCTTGCCCTGGCCGATCTTCTCGCCGTTGTAGGCGTACCAGGCGCCGCTCTTGTCGAGAATGCGGGCTTCGACGCCCATGTCGATGATCTCGCCCTCGCGGCTGATGCCTTCACCGTAGAGGATGTCGAACTCGGCGGTCTTGAACGGCGGCGCGACCTTGTTCTTGACGACCTTGACCTTGGTCTCGCTGCCGATGACTTCTTCGCCCTTCTTGATGCTGCCGGTGCGGCGGATGTCCAGCCTCACCGAGGCGTAGAACTTGAGCGCGTTGCCGCCGGTGGTGGTCTCGGGGTTGCCGAACATGACGCCGATCTTCATGCGGATCTGGTTGATGAAGATGACCATGGTGTTGGTCTTCTTGATCGTGCCGGTGAGCTTGCGCAACGCCTGGCTCATCAGCCGCGCCTGCAGGCCGGGCAGGCTGTCGCCCATCTCGCCTTCGAGTTCGGCCTTGGGCGTGAGCGCAGCCACCGAGTCGATGACGATGAGGTCGATCGAGCCCGAGCGCACCAGCGCGTCGACGATCTCCAGCGCCTGCTCGCCGGTGTCGGGCTGGCTGATCAGCAGTTCCTGCAGGTTGACGCCCAGCTTCTGCGCGTACTGGATGTCCAGCGCGTGTTCGGCGTCGATGAAGGCGCAGGTGCCGCCGACCTTCTGCATCTCGGCGATGACCTGCAGCGTCAGCGTGGTCTTGCCCGACGACTCGGGGCCGTAGATCTCGACCACGCGGCCGCGCGGCAGGCCGCCGACGCCCAGCGCGATGTCCAGCCCCAGCGAGCCGGTGGAGACGACCTGGATGTCCTCGATGACTTCGCCTTCGCCCAGGCGCATGATCGAGCCCTTGCCGAACTGCTTTTCGATCTGGGCGAGTGCGGCCTGCAGGGCCTTGGCTTTTTCGGTGTTCAGCGCTTTGACGGGGGCGTCCATGAGTTTGCTCCTGGTGGGTCTGTGGCAGCGATTATGGAGCACAAGCTGGATATGCGTACAGTCCTTTTGGGGTAACCACTCGGGGTGCCCGGCATGACTCACCCGCCCGGGGGGGCCCTTGACGACTGTCAAGCCTGCCGTCAGGGTGCTCTCTAAAATGCAACCGCTACGACAAGGCCGCTGTCCAGGCGGTCCGGCCGACACGAGCCACCAGGAGACAAGCGCATGCGCATCCTCATCGCCGAAGACGACCAGGTGATTGCCGACGGCCTGCTGCGCTCGCTGCGCGCAGCCGGTTATGCCGTCGACCAGGTCGGCAGTGGCAGCGAAGCCGACGCGGCACTGGCCGCGCACGAGTTCGACCTGCTGATCCTCGACCTCGGATTGCCGCGCATGCACGGCTTCGAGGTGCTGCGCAAGATGCGGGGCCGCGGCAGTTCGGTGCCGGTGCTGATCCTCACCGCCGCCGACAGCGTCGAGCAGCGCGTCAAGGGCCTGGACCTGGGCGCCGACGACTACATGGCCAAGCCGTTCTCGTTGCAGGAGCTCGAAGCGCGCGTGCGTGCGCTGACGCGGCGCGGCCTGGGCACTGCGTCCAACCTGCTCAAGCACGGGCCGCTGACCTTCGACGCCACCGGCCGCGTGGCCTACCTCAACGACCAGATGGTGGAGCTGTCGGCGCGCGAACTCAGCCTGCTGGAGGTGCTGCTGCAGCGCGCCGGCCGGCTGGTCAGCAAGGACCAGCTGGTGGAACGCCTGTGCGAGTGGGGCGAAGAGGTCAGCAACAACGCCATCGAGGTCTACATCCACCGCCTGCGCAAGAAGATCGAGCAGGGCCCGGTGCGCATCGCCACCGTGCGCGGCCTCGGTTACTGCCTGGAAAAGATCGCTGCATGACCCAGCCCCGAAGCGGCTGTTGGCCGCCTCCCCCTCGAGGCGGCGCCCGCGGCGGCCTGGCGGGTCCGGTTCGGCGGCGGCCGCTTGATCGCAACCGAGCTTGATCCGGCGCAGCCATCACGAGCAGCGCTCGCTGTTTGGCGAGATCCTGGACTGGATGCTCGCGCCGCTGCTGCTGCTGTGGCCGATGAGCCTGGCCCTGACGTGGGTGGTGGCGCAGTCGATCGCCAACCGGCCTTACGACCGTGAACTGGCCGACGTGGTGCTTGCGCTGGCCCGCCAGGCCGCGGTGCAGATGCCCGAAGGCGCGCAGCCGACGGTGGCGCGCCGGCGCGAGCTCGAACGCGCGGCCGAGGTGCTGACGCGCAGCGACGACGAAGACGAGGACCGCACCTACTTCCAGGTCCTGGGTGCGCGCGGCGAGCTGGTGGCCGGCGACCCGCGGCTGAGCGTGCCGGCAGCCGAACCGCTGGCCTCGGGCGGGGTGCGCTTTCGCGACGACATGATGGCCGACGAGCCGGTGCGGGTGGCCTACCTGCCGCTGCCGGGCGCGGTCGGCAACAGCAACGCGCTGGTGCAGGTCGCCGAGACACTGGGCAAACGATCCCGGCTGGCGACGGACATCATCAAGGGCGTGCTGCTGCCGCAGTTCGTGATCCTGCCGCTGGCGGTGATGCTGGTGTGGTTGGCGCTCGCGCGCGGCGTGCGGCCGCTGGCCGAGCTGCAGCAGCGCATCCGCCAGCGCGTCAGCACCGACCTGAGCCCGATTCCCGTCGGCGGCGTGCCCGACGAG
Organism: Rubrivivax sp.; assembly: GCA_043760065.1. Classification (GTDB taxonomy): domain Bacteria; phylum Pseudomonadota; class Gammaproteobacteria; order Burkholderiales; family Burkholderiaceae_C; genus Rubrivivax. Next base: position 8,538 of record JAYUPN010000058.1, on the reverse strand, counting down.
GTGGTGCCGCTGGTGGACGCCATCAACGACCTGCTGACGCGGCTGGACCAGACCATCGCCACCCAGCGGCACTTCCTGGCCGACGCCGCGCACCAGCTCAAGACGCCGCTGGCCGGCCTGCGCATGCAGGCCGAGCTGGCCACGCGCGACATCGACAGCGGCCGCGGCGACCCGGCGACGATGAAACACTCGCTGCAGCAGATCGCGCTGTCGAGCCAGCGCGCGGCGCACATGGTCAACCAGCTGCTGGCGATGGCCCGGGCCGAGGACACCGGCCAGGCCATGCGCCGCGTGCAGGTCGACCTGGCGGAGATCACGCGTGCGGTGGTGCGCGACTTCGTGCCCAAGGCAATGGACCGGCACATAGACCTCGGCTACGAAGGCCCCGAGAGCGACGGCAAGGCGCAGCTGATGGGCGAGCCGGTGTTGCTGGGCGAGATGGTGCGCAACCTGGTCGACAACGCCTTGCAGTACACCCCGGCCGGCGGCACGGTGACGGCGCGCGTGCTGCCCGACCCCTTCGGCCAGGTCGTGGTGCTGCAGGTCGAGGACAACGGACCGGGCATCGCGGCGGCCGAGCGCGAGGCGGTGTTCCGCCCCTTCTACCGCGCGCTGGGCACGCAGGTCGACGGCAGCGGCCTCGGGCTGGCGATCGTGCTGGAGATCGCCGAGCGGCACGACGGCGAGGTGACGGTGGACGACGCGCGGCCGCGCACGGGCCCGGGTGGCGGGCCGCCCGGGGCGCTGTTCACCGTGCGCCTGCACCTGGGCGCGCTGCCCAGCCCGGTGGCGCCGCCGGCGGCCACGCGCAGCGCGGCAGCCGGTTGAAAGGCGCGGCCCGCGCCGCGCTCAGCTCTGCATCAGCCTTCTGCTGCGGGCCACCGACATCAGGATGCCCAGCCCCAGGCCCAGCGTGACCATCGCGGTGCCGCCATAGCTGACGAAGGGCAGCGGCACGCCGACCACCGGCAGGATGCCGCTGACCATGCCCATGTTGACGAAGGCGTAGGTGAAGAAGCTCAGCGTCACGGCGCCGGCCAGCAGCCGCGTGAAGACGGTGGGCGCCTCGGCGGCGATCATCAGGCCGCGGAAGACCAGGAAGGTGAAGCCGAACAGCATCAGCAGCACGCCGGCGAGGCCGAACTCCTCGCTGAAGGCGGCGAAGATGAAGTCGGTGGTGCGCTCGGGGATGAACTCCAGGTGCGTCTGCGTGCCCTGCATGAAGCCCTTGCCGGACAGGCCGCCGGAGCCGATGGCGATCATGCCCTGCAGGATGTGGAAGCCCTTGCCCAGCGGGTCCTTGGTCGGGTCCAGCAGCGTGCACACGCGCGTCTGCTGGTACTCGCGCAGCAGCGGCCAGCGCACGCCGGGCTCGCAGATCGCGTCGGCGCCGAGCACCAGCGCGCCGATGCCCACCGCGCCCAGCGCCAGCACCGGGATCACCAGCTTCCACGACAGCCCGGCGAAGAAGATGACGTAGACGCCGCTGGCCAGGATGAGCAAGGCGGTGCCGAGGTCGGGCTGCTTGATGACCAGGCCCACGGGCACGAACAGCAGCGCGGCGGCGACGGCGAAGTCGGTCATGCGCAGCTGCCCTTCGCGCTTCTGGAACCACCAGGCCAGCATCAGCGGCATCGCGATCTTCAGGATCTCGCTGGGCTGGATCACCAGCGGCCCCAGCGCCAGCCAGCGCGTGGCGCCCTTGCGCGTGAGGCCGAAGAGCGCCGTCGCCAGCAGCAGCGCCACGCCGGCCGCGTACAGCGGCAGCGCCAGCTGCTGCAGCTTCTGCGGCGGGATCTGCGCCACGACGAACATCACGACCACGGCGATCAGCATGTTGCGGCCGTGGTCGACGAAGCGGGTGCCGTGGTCGTGGCCGGCCGAGTACATCGTCAGCAAACCGATGGCGGCGAGCAGCGCGATGGCCAACAGCAGCGGCCCGTCGTAGCCGGCGAACACCTGGCGCAGCCGCAGCCAGCCCGAGGGGCGCTCGAAGACCGCGCTCACCGCGCTGCCTTGGCCAGCGCCACGCGCGGGCCCGCCGGCTCGGAGGCCGCTGCCGCCGGCGCCAGCGGCATCGTCTGACCCGGCAGCGGCAGGTCGGCCGCGACGCGCGGCTTGCCAATGGGCGCGCTGGACTTGCCCTGGCGCGTCAGCACCAGGTCTTCTTCGCTCGGGTAGTGGCCGAGCAGCAGGTAGTCGAAGACGCGGCGCGCGATGGGTGCGGCGGCTTCGGAGCCGAAGCCGGCGTTTTCCACCACCACCGCCAGCACCACCTCGGGCGCGTCGATCGGCGCGGCGGCGATGTACAGCGAGTGGTCGCGCTTGTGCTCTTCGAGCTTGGAGGCGTTGTACTTCTCGCCGGCCTTCACGCCCACGGCCTGCGCGGTGCCGGTCTTGCCGCCGCTGGCGTAGGGCGCACCGACGAAGACGCGCGTCGACGTGCCCTGCTGCGTCACGCCGTGCAGGGCCTTGCGGATCAGCTCGGCGTGTTCGGGCTGGATCGGCAGCGGCGCGAGCTTCGATTCGGCGTCGATGGCCACGCGCTGGCGCTGGTTGCTGATGACGTCCTCGATCTCGCGCACCAGGCGAGGCCTGAAGCGCTGGCCGCCCGAGACCAGCGTGGCGGTGGCGTTGGCCAGCTGCAGCATCGTGAAGTTGTTGTAGCCCTGGCCGATGCCCAGCGAAATCGTCTCGCCGGCGTACCAGCGCTGCTGCTCGGGCTTCTTGTAGTAGCGCTTCTTCCACTCGGTGCTGGGCAGCACGCCGGTGACCTCGCCTTCGACGTCGATGCCGGTCCTGACGCCGAAGCCGAAGGGCGTGAGCTGCTCGTGCATCAGGTCGACGCCCATCTCGTTGGCCAGCGAGTAGTAGTAGACGTTGCTGCTGGCGACGATGGACCGCATCATGTCCACCGCCCCGAGCCCCTTGTCGCCGTGGCTGCGGAAGGTGTGGTTGCCGAACTGGAAGGTGCCGCCGTCGTGGATGACGGTGCCGGCGCTGCGCTTGCCGGTGTTGAGCGCGGCCATCGCCATGAAGGGCTTGAAGGTCGAGCCCGGCGGGTAGGTGCCGCGCAGCGCGCGGTTCAGCAGCGGCTTGTCGATGCTCTCGTTGAGCTCACGCCAGCTGTCGACGTCGATGCCGTCGACGAACAGGTTGGGGTCGAAGGTCGGCTTGCTGACGAAGGCCAGCACCTCGCCGCTGCGCGGGTCGATGGCGACGAGCGCGCCGCGGCGTTCGCCGAACATGTCCTCCACCAGCGCCTGCAGCCGGATGTCGACCGACAGCACCAGCTTGTCGCCCGGTGTCGGCGGGTGGCTGCGCAGTCGCCGCAGCGCGCGACCGCCGGCGCTGGTCTCGACCTCCTCGAAGCCGGCCTTGCCGTGCAGCTGCTTCTCGTAGCTCTGCTCGAGGCCGAGCTTGCCGATGTACTCGGTGCCCTTGTAGTTGCCCTGGTCCTCGTCTTCCCAGTCCTCCATCAGCTTCTTCTCGGCCGGGTTGATGCGGCCGATGTAGCCCAGCAGGTGGCTGCCGGTCTCGCCCAGCGGGTAGCTGCGGAACAGCCGCGCCTTGACGTCGACGCCGGGGAAGCGGAAGCGCTGCGCCGTGAAGCGCGCCACCTCCTCGTCGCTGAGCTTGGTGCGGATGGGCAGCGAATCGGCGCCCTTCATCTCTTCCTGCAGGCGCTTGAAGCGGCGGCGGTCGCGCGGGCCGATCTCCACCAGCGTGGACAGTTCCTCGACCAGCGCGTCGAGATCGGCGCCGCCGTCCTTGCCGCCCTGGCGCGCGCGCCGCGTCGAGATCTCCAGCGTGTAGGCCGAGTAGTTGGTGGCCAGCACGACGCCGTGGCGGTCGACGATGATGCCGCGGTTGGGCACGATCGGCACCACCGCGATGCGGTTGGCCTCGGCCTGCGTGGCCAGCTCTTCGTGGCGCCAGACCTGCAGGTGGACCAGGCGCGCGGCGAGCAGCGAAAAGGCCAGCACCACGAACACCGCGGCGGCCAGCACGCGGCCGCGGAAGCGGTGGACCTCCTGCTCGACGTCGCGCAGGACGCTCAGGCCCATGGCTGCAGCGGGCTCGGTTGGGTCTTCATAACGGTCGATTCTGGTCCGGATCGGGCGCCCGGCGCTGCGGCGCCAGCAGCAGCAGCGTGACCAGCGGCCACAGCAAGGCCTCGAAGGCCGGTGCGACCAGGATCCACCAGCCCGGGAACATGTCGCCCGCGATCAGCCGCACCGCCAGCGACAGCAGGTGCGCGGCATAGAACACCGGCACGATCTGCAGCGCCTGCTCGACGACGCCGAACCACAGCAGCCGGCGGTGGATGGTGATGGCCACGAAGCTCAGCATCGTGTAGGCCAGCGCGTGCTGGCCCAGCACGGCGCCCTCGTGCACGTCCATCAGCAGCCCGAACACGAAGGCCACGCCGACGCCGACGCGGCGCGGCTGGTGCACGTTCCAGAACACGAGCACCAGCGCCAGCAGGTCGGGCATCGCCGCGTGGCGGCCCAGCGGCAGCAGGTTGAAGCCCAGCGCCAGCAGCAGGCTCAGGCCGATGAAGAAGGGGTTGGCCGGCAGCAGCAGCTGGTTGGAGCCCCGCGGCATGATCATGACGCGGCCTCCATGTTCGGCATGATCATGGCGCCGAAGCGCCGCGGCGCGGCGTCGTCAGCTGGCGCTGGGCCCTGGCCGGCGCGGGCTCGGCGGCCGGTGCCGGGCGCGGCGGCAGCTGTGCCGCCAGCGGCTCGAGCACCAGCACATGGCGCACGCCGTCGATCTGCGCCGACGGCACGAGCGCGATACGGGCAAAGCCGGCCTCGCCGCGGCGCTCAACAGCCGTCACGCGCGCCACCGGCAGGCCGGGCGGGTAGACGCCGTCGAGGCCGCTGGTGTGCAGCGCGTCGCCGACCTGCACGTCGGCGTTGCCGGACATGAAGCGCAGCTCCATGCCGCCCGTGCTGCCGCCGCCGAAGGCCACGCTGCGCTGCTGCGTGCGCGTGTTCAGCACCGGAATAGCGGCGTCCTTGTCGCTGAGCAGCGTGACTTCGGAAGTCAGCGCATAGGCGTGGGTCACCTGGCCCAGCACCCCGGCTTCGTTGATCACCGGCGCGCCGGGCACGACGCCATGCTGGCTGCCGCGGTCGACGAAGACCTTGCGCGAAAAGGGATCGGCGGCCTCGTACAGCACCTCGGCCGGCAGCGAACGCACGTTGACCGCGGGGCGCAGCTCCAGCAGCGCGCGCAGGCGGGCGTTCTCCTGCGCCAGCTGGTCGGTGCGGGCGGCGCGTTCGGCGACCACGGCCATGCGCGTGCGCGCTTCGCGCTCGGCGGCCAGCGCCTGGTTGAGGCCCCGCAGGTAGTCGCTGCCGCCCTGCACCGCCTCCACCGGCACCGCCAGTGCGCGCTGCGCCGGCAGCAGCGCGATGGCCAGCGCCTGGCGCAGCGGCTCGACCATCTTGAAGCGGGCGTCGGCGACCATCAGGAACAAGGCCAGCGCCGAGAAGAAGATCAGCTTGGTCAGGGCCGAGGGCCCCTGGCGGAAAAACGGCGGGGGCGTGCGGTCGATCGTGCCGAGGCGCATGGCGGCGGGGCTTGCGGTCGGCCGGGCTCAGCCGGCCGTCATTCCGAGGTGAAGATCGACCCCAGCCGCTCCATGCGCTCCAGCGCCATGCCGCAGCCGCGCACGACGCAGGTCAACGGGTCCTCGGCCACCAGCACCGGCAGGCCGGTTTCCTCGGCCAGCAGACGGTCCAGGTCGCGCAGCAGCGCGCCGCCGCCGGTGAGCATCATGCCGCGCTCGGCGATGTCGGCGCCGAGTTCGGGCGGCGTCTGCTCGAGCGCGTTCTTGACCGCGCTGACCATCTGGTTGAGCGGGTCCGTCAGCGCTTCGAGGATCTCGTTGCTGCTGATCGTGAAGCTGCGCGGCACGCCTTCGCTGAGATTGCGGCCCTTGACTTCCATTTCCTTGACCTCGCTGCCGGGGAAGGCGCTGCCGATGGTCTTCTTGATGGACTCGGCCGTCGGCTCGCCGATCAGCATGCCGTAGTTGCGGCGGATGTAGTTGATGATGGCTTCGTCGAACTTGTCGCCGCCGACGCGGATGCTGCCTTTGTAGACCATGCCGCCCAGGCTGATGACGCCAACCTCGGTGGTGCCGCCGCCGATGTCGACGACCATCGAGCCCGAAGCTTCCGACACCGGCAGGCCGGCGCCGATGGCCGCGGCCATCGGCTCCTCGATCAGGTAGACGTCGGAGGCGCCGGCGCCGAGCGCCGATTCGCGGATGGCGCGGCGCTCGACCTGGGTGCTGCCGCAGGGCACGCAGATGATGATGCGCGGGCTGGGCCTCAGGACGGACCGCGGATGGACCATCTTGATGAACTGCTTGAGCATCTGCTCGGTGACCGTGAAGTCGGCGATCACGCCGTCCTTCATCGGCCGGATGGCCTCGATGTTGCCGGGCACCTTGCCCAGCATGGCCTTGGCTTCCTTGCCGACGGCCTGGATCGTCTTCTTGCCTTGCGGGCCGCCTTCGTGGCGGATGGCGACGACCGAGGGCTCGTCGAGCACGATGCCCTTGCCGCGCACGTAGATCAGCGTGTTGGCGGTGCCCAGGTCGATGGCAAGGTCGGTGGAGAAGTAGCGGCGCAGGGAAGCTGCAAACATGGGTGGCGGTGATGGGGCAGGGCGCTGGGGCTGGCGAAAGCGGGGCGCGTGGTGTGCGGGCGGCGGCTCGTTGCACGTCGGGCGCGGCGGCGGCCGCTGCGGGTCGCCATGGGCGCGGGATGATCGAGCTGGGCCGGAATCGGTGTGCGCGCGTCGTGCGCGGTGTTGGGGTGCCGTGTCGGGGGTGCTTGCGCCTGAAAACCGGCCAAGCGGGATGGCCGAGCTTAGCCCCCAAGTGACCAGCCGCCCAGGGGCCTGCAGGTAACCGGAGATAATAACGTATCCAACCGTTCCACCGAGGAGCGCCGCTGCTTTTTTCAGCAGCAGCGGGCCTGCGGCGGAGGCCCGATCGCAGCCCCCTTTTGAGCAGCCCCCGAAGCAGATGGCACTGACCCCACAAGACGTGAGCCGCATCGCCCACCTGGCGCGGCTGGAACTGTCCGCGGCCGAACAATCGCAGATGCTCGTGCAGCTCAACGGCTTCTTCGGCATCGTCGAGCAGATGAGCGCCGTCGACACCAGCGGCGTCGAGCCGCTGTACACGCCGCTGTCCGCGGTGCAGGAGGTGAGCCTGCGCCTGCGCGACGACGTCGTCACCGAACAGGTCGACCGCGCCGCCAACCAGCGCAGCGCGCCGGCGGTGGAAGAGGGCCTGTTCCTGGTGCCGCAGGTGATCGAATGAGCGGCTCCTTGCACACGATGGGGGTGGCCGAGCTGTCGCAGGCGCTGGCGGCGGGGCGGGTGTCGAGCGTCGAGCTGACGCGCTCCATGCTGGCGCGCGCCGACGCGCAGGTGCGCCTGGGCAGCTTCCTGGCGCGCAACGACGAGGCGGCGCTGGCGCAGGCCCGTGCCGCCGACGATCGCCGCGCGCGCGGCCAGGCCAGCGCACTGACCGGCGTGCCCATCGCCCACAAGGACATCTTCGTCACCGACTTTGCCGCCAGCGGCCTGCCGTCCACGGCCGGCTCGAAGATGCTGGCCGGCTACCAGAGCCCCTTCGACGCCACCGTGGTGGCGCGGCTGCGCGACGCCGGCACGGTGACGCTGGGCAAGCTCAACTGCGACGAGTTCGCGATGGGCTCGGGCAACGAGAACTCGGCCTTCTCGCCGGTGCTCAACCCATGGGACCTGCAGCGCGTGCCCGGGGGTTCGTCCGGCGGCAGCGCTGCCGCCGTGGCGGCGCGCATCGTGCCGGCGGCCACCGGCACCGACACCGGCGGCTCGATCCGCCAGCCGGCCAGCTTCACCGGCATCACCGGCATCAAGCCGACCTACGGCGTGTGCAGCCGCTACGGCATGGTCGCCTTCGCTTCGAGCCTGGACCAGGCCGGCCCGCTGGCGCGCAGCGCCGAAGACTGCGCGCTGCTGCTGTCGGCGATGAGCGGCTTCGACCCGCGCGACGCGACCAGCGCCGAGCGCCCGCCGCAGGACTACCACGCCGCGATGCTCGCAGCGCGCGCCGGCGCCACCGCCACCCGGCCCTTGCAAGGCCTGCGCATCGGGCTGCCGAAGGAGTTTTTCCCCGCTGCGCTGGCCGCTGATGTCGACGGCGCCGTGCGCGGCGCGCTGGCCGAACTCGAGAAGCTCGGCGCCACGCTCGTGGACGTCAGCCTGCCGCGCACCGAGCTGTCGATCCCGGTCTACTACATCATCGCGCCGGCCGAGGCCAGCTCCAACCTGAGCCGCTTCGACGGCGTCAAGTTCGGCCACCGCGCCGCGCACTACAGCGACCTGATGGACATGTACAAGAAGTCGCGCGCCGAGGGCTTCGGCGCCGAGGTCAAGCGCCGCATCATGATCGGCACCTACGTGCTCTCGCACGGCTACTACGACGCCTACTACGTGCAGGCGCAGAAGCTGCGCCGCATG
>JAYUPN010000057.1:0-13528 GCA_043760065.1 Rubrivivax sp. | reverse complement strand
TCCAGCTGAACAAGGAAAACGAGAAGTCCGGCGTCAAGGTCACGATGCTGGCCTTCATGATCAAGGCCGCCGTCGCGGCGCTGAAGAAGTTCCCCGAGTTCAACGCCAGCCTCGATGGCGAGCAACTGGTGCTGAAGAACTACTTCCACATCGGTTTCGCGGCCGACACGCCGAACGGCCTCGTGGTGCCGGTGATCAAGGACGCCGACAAGAAGGGCGTGTTCCAGATCAGCACCGAGATGGGGGAACTGGCGAAGAAGGCGCGCGACGGCAAACTGGGGCCCGCCGACATGTCGGGCGGCTGCTTCTCGATCAGTTCGCTGGGCGGCATCGGCGGGCGCTATTTCACGCCGATCATCAACGCGCCCGAGGTCTCGATCATGGGCGTGTGCAAGAGCAGCATCGAGCCGCGCTGGGACGGCCAGCAGTTCGCGCCGCGGCTGATCCTGCCGCTGTCGCTGAGCTGGGACCACCGCGTCATCGACGGCGCCGCGGCGGCGCGCTTCAACGTCTACTTCGCAAGCCTGCTGGCCGACTTCCGGCGCATCTTGCTGTGAGCACCGTGGTAGTTGCCCGCAAGGGCGGCACGGTGGCGATCGCGTCGGACTCGCTGGTGACCTTCGGCGAGACCCGGCTGCCGCACGGCTACGAGGCCAACTCGAAGATGTTCACGGTGGCCGGATCGTGGCTGGGCGCGGTGGGCAGCACGGCGCACATGCCGGTGCTGCGCCAGGCGCTGGGCACGCTGGCGCCCGATGACTTGCAACTGCACAGCCGCGACGCCATCTTCGACACCTTCCTGCGCCTGCACCCGAAGCTGAAGGAACGCTTCTTCCTGAACACCAAGGAACAGGACAGCGACCCCTACGAGAGCAGCCAGTTCAGCATCCTGATCGCCAACGTGCACGGCATCTTCGGCGTCGAGAGCTACCGCGAGGTGTTCGAGTTCGACCGCTTCTGGGCCATCGGTTCGGGCCGGCGCTTCGCACTCGGCGGCATGCACGCGGTCTACGACCGCGCCAAGTCGGCGCGCGAGGTGGCGCAGGCCGGCGTGCTGGCGGGTTGTGAATTCGACACCAGCTCTGCCGGCCCGGTGCGCGTGCAGACCTTCAAATTCAAGAAGTGAGACACAAGGACATCGTTATGGCTCTCATTGACATCAAGGTGCCGGACATCGGCGACTTCAAGGAAGTGGCCGTCATCGAGGTGCTCGTCAAGCCCGGCGACACGGTCAAGCCCGAGCAGAGCCTGATCACGGTGGAGAGCGACAAGGCCTCGATGGAGATCCCTTCGTCGGCCGGCGGCGTGGTCCGGGAACTCAAGGTCGCGGTCGGCGACAAGGTGGCCGAAGGGTCGATCGTGCTGACGCTGGAGAGCGGCGCTGATGCCCCGGCCGCAGCCGCACCTGCCGCTGCTGCACCGGCCGCTGCTGCACCTGCCGCTGCTGCACCTGCCTCCACACCCGCTCCTGCTGCGGCCCCGGCCGCTGCCGCGCCTGCCGCCGCCAGCTACGCCGGCGGCGCCGACCTGGAGTGCGACATGCTCGTGCTCGGCGCCGGCCCGGGCGGCTACTCGGCTGCCTTTCGCGCTGCCGACCTCGGCATGAAGACCGTCATCGTCGAGCGTTTCCCGGTGCTCGGCGGCGTCTGCCTGAACGTCGGCTGCATCCCCAGCAAGGCGCTGCTGCACGTCGCCGCGGTGATGGACGAAGTGAACCACTTCGCCGACCTCGGCGTCACTTTCGGCAAGCCGCAGGTCGACATGGGCAAGCTGCTGGCGCACAAGAACAAGGTCGTGGGCAAGCTCACCGGCGGCCTGGCCGCGATGGCCAAGATGCGCAAGGTGACGGTGGCGACCGGCGTCGGCGAGTTCGCCGACCCGCACCACTTGAAGGTGACGGGCGCCGACGGCAAGTCGCAGACGATCCGCTTCAAGAACGCCATCATCGCCGCCGGGTCCGAGGCCGTGAAGCTGCCCTTCCTGCTGACCCCACAACTGCGGGACGACCCGCGCATCGTCACCAGCACCGGCGCGCTGGAGCTGCGCCAGAAGCCCGAGCGCATGCTGGTCATCGGCGGCGGCATCATCGGCCTGGAGATGGGCACCGTCTACAGCACGCTGGGCGCGCGCCTGGACGTGGTGGAAATGCTCGACACCCTGATGACGGGCGCCGACCGCGACCTCGTCAAGGTGTGGCAGAAGCTGAACGCGCCGCGCTTCGACAAGCTGATGCTCAAGACCAAGACGACGGGCGCCGAGGCGACCAAGGACGGCATCCGCGTCCTCTTCGAAGGCCTCGACGGCAGCAAGAGCGAAGGTCTCTACGACCTTGTGCTGCAGGCCGTGGGCCGCACGCCCAACGGCAAGAAGATCGGCGCCGAAAGGGCCGGCGTGATCGTCGGCGAGCGCGGCTTCATTCCTGTCGACGTGCAGATGCGCACCAACGTGCCGCACATCTACGCCATCGGCGACATCGTGGGCCAGCCGATGCTGGCGCACAAGGCGGTGCATGAAGCGCACGTCGCGGCCGAGGTCGCCAGTGGCGACAGCAAGGCGCAGTTCGACGCCCGCGTGATTCCGAGCGTGGCCTACACCGACCCCGAAGTGGCCTGGGTCGGCCTGACCGAGGACGAAGCCAAGGCCAAGGGCATCAAGGTCAAGAAGGGCTTGTTCCCGTGGACCGCGTCGGGCCGCGCCATCGCCAACGGCCGCGACGAAGGCTTCACCAAGCTGCTGTTCGACGACCGTGCGGAGGCCCACGGCCACGGCCGGATCCTGGGCGGCGGCATCGTCGGCACGCATGCCGGCGACATGATCGGCGAGGTCGCCTTGGCCATCGAGATGTGTGCCGACGAAGTCGACATCGGCAAGACCATCCACCCGCACCCGACGCTGGGCGAGAGCATCGGCATGGCCGCCGAGGTGGCGCACGGTAGCTGCACCGACCTGCCGCCGGCGCGACGGTAGCTGCCGCTCAGGCCGAGCCGGCCTGGCGCAGCATGGCCACCAGCTGCTGCGGCGGCACCGGCCGGCTGAAGTGGTAGCCCTGGTAGTTGTCGCAGCCCAGATCGCGCAGGCACTCCAGCTGCGCCTGCGTCTCGACGCCTTCGGCGATCACCGACATGCCCAGGCTGTGGCCGAGGCGGATCACGGTGCTGACGATGGCCATGTCGGCGCGCTGTCCCGGCAGGTCCATGACAAAGCTGCGGTCGATCTTGAGTTCGTCGAGCGGAAATCGCTTCAGGTAACTCAGCGACGAGTAGCCGGTGCCGAAGTCGTCGATCGACAGCGTCACGCCCAGCGACTTGAGCTCGTGCATCTGCACCAGGCTGGCCGGCACGTTGTCCATCAGCATGCCCTCGGTGAGCTCGATCACCAGCTGCCCGGCCGCAATGCCACTGTCGAACATCGCCTGGCGCAGCACGCGGCACAGGCTGCCCGACGTAAATTGAGGCTTGGCCACGTTGACGGCGATCTTGACGGCGCCCAGTCCCATGCGCTGCCACTGTGCGGCATCCTGGCAGGCCCGTTCGATGACCCACTCACCGATGCCGTCGATGAGTCCGAACTCCTCTGCCAGTTGAATGAACCGCGCCGGCTGCAGCAGGCCGTGCTCGGGATGCTGCCAGCGCACGAGCGCTTCGGCGCCGATGATGCGGTTGCCCTGCAATGCGACCTTGGGCTGGTAGTGCAGCAGCAGCTCGCCGCGCTGCGCCGCACCGCGCAGCTGCGAGCCCAGCGTCATGCGCTCCAGCGACTTGGCGTTGAGCGCCGAGGAGGCGAACATGTAGCGCCGCCCACCGGCGCCGCGTGCGTGCGATGCCGCCAGGTCGCTGCTTTTGCGCAGCGCCTCGACGGTCTGCCCGTCGCCCGGCGACAGTGCGATGCCGATCCAGGGACTGGCCGCCAACTCGTGCAGGTCCCAAGCCGCGGGCTCGGACATCAAGCCGATCAGCTGCTGCGCTGCCGCTTCGGCTTCGTCGGCGTCGGCCACCCCTTCGAGCAGGATGACGAACTGCTCGCCGCCCAGGCGCGCCGCGCGGTGCGACGCATCGCGCGTCGTGTGCGCCGTGGCCGCGGGCCGCTCGTGGGCAAAGCGGTCCAGCCGGTGCGCCAGGGTCTTGGCCAGGGCGTCGGCCGCGGCCTGGCTGATGCCTTCGCGCAGCTCGCGGCACTCCGGCACCGTGATGCTGAGCAGGGCCACCTGGCCGCCCACAAGGTCCCTTCGCTGCAGCGCGGCTTGCAGGCTGCGGTCGAAGCTGCGCTGGTTGGGCAGGCCGGTGACGATGTCGAAGTTCAGCAAGCGGTCGTGGTACTGCCTGAAGGCCAGCGTGTTGCGCACGCGCAGCACCAGTTCGCTGGCGTCGACGGGCTTGGACAGGAAGTCGGTTGCGCCGAGCTGCAGCGCGCGCAGCTTGGCAGCGGCACCGGTGGCGGCGGTGAGCACGATCACGGGCGTGAAGCGCAGGTCGCGGTCGGCGCGGATCGCTTCGAGCACCTCGAAGCCGGACATCTGCGGCATCATGAGGTCCAGCAGCAGCACGCCCGGCTCTTCCTGCCGCAGCAACTGCAGCGTCTGCCGGGGATCGTTGCTGACAACGAAATTGCGGTAGCCGTCGTCTTCCAGGTGCGTCTGGATGAGGTCGGTCATCAGCGACTCGTCGTCGACCATCATGACCTTGGTGCCGTGCAGGGGCGAATGCGCCTCGCCGGTTCGCTGCGCGCGTTCGGGGTCGGCCCCGATCGGCACTGGCTGGGTCAAGGTCCAGATGTCGTTCTTCATGCCAGCGTCTCGAGTGGTGTTTCCTGGGCGACGGCCGCCCCTCGCTGGATGCCGCGGCCAATTCGCTGCAGTTCCGAAACGGCGGCGTGCACGAGCGCAGTCTGGCCTTCGGCCGCCGCTGCTTCCAGCGCCTTGGCCGGCTCGTACATCTCGTCGAAGCCCATGCTGCCGCCGGCACCTTTGAGTCCGTGTGCCAGCGCCTGGAGTTCGTCCAAGTTGCCGGCGGCGGCGGCTTCATCGATGGCCGCAAGCCGGGCCGGCAGCTGCTGGACGAAACGCTCGACGATGCGCGCGAGCCGGGGCCGGTGGGCGAGCCGCGAGACGATGATGCCAGCCTCGGCGTCGCCGTCCGGCATCGGCGTGATCGACTCGGGCGCTGCGTCCAGCGCCACGGCCTGCCCGCCCAGGCGTTGCGCCAGGTCGCGCATCAGCGCGTCGACATCCACCGGCTTGGTCTGGAAGCCGCTGAAGCCGGCTGCTTCGAGTTCGCTCTCGAAGCCTTTCATCGCATTCGCCGTCAGCGCGATGATCGGCAACGTGCAGCCGCGCGCGCGCAGCGTTCGCGTCGCCGTCTGGCCGTCCATCACCGGCATCTGCATGTCCATCAGCACGAGGTCGAAGGCTTCCAGGCCGACGCGGTCGACCCCGATCTGGCCGTTCTCGGCTTCGCTGACGACGAGACCGGCGTCCTCGAGCAGCACGCGCACGAGCTGACGGTTCTCGGCGCCGTCGTCGACCACCAGCACCTTGGCCGGCGGGAACTGCCAGCGCACATGAGCGGCAGGCGCGGCGTGGGACGCTGCTGCGATCAGATCGGCCGGTTCGAGCAGCGGTGCCGACGAAGGCGCCATCGGCAACCAGACGCTGAAGCTGGTGCCCTGGCCGTAGACGCTGCGGATCGTGATGTCGCCGCCCATGGCGCGGGCGAAGCCGCGGCTGATGGTCAGGCCCAGGCCGGTGCCGCCGAAGCGGCGCGTGGTCGATGCTTCGGCCTGCACGAAGGGCTCGAAGACGGTGTCCAGCTTGTCGGCCGGGATGCCGATGCCGCTGTCCTGCACGTCGACGACGTAGCGCCACTCGCTGCCGGCCGGCTCCAGTCGCGACACCACCTTCACGCTGCCCTGCTCGGTGAACTTGATGGCGTTGCCGACCAGGCATTGGACGGTGCCCGGCTCCTGCAGGCAGGCGCCGAAGCGGGCGCCGGTCGGTGTCGATCGGTGCCTGGCCACTGTCTGGAGCCGACGCGGCGGCTGCGGCTGGAAATGGGGTGCGATGGCGGCGCAGTTCGGTGCGCCGCGCGCGTCTACGTCGCCGCGGGCAAAGGCTCGCGGCCGTACAGGTGCACCAGCTCGGCGAGCCGCGCCGCGTGCCACGGCTGCACCTGGCTCCACTGGAAGCGCCAGCCCCACCAGCCGCTTTCCTGGCCGGGGAAGTTCATGCGGCAGGTGCTCGGCAGGGCCAGCACGTCCTGCATCGGGTGCACCGCGGTGTCGGCCACGCTGGCCATGGCGGCGCGGATCAGCGTCCACGGCATGTCGTGGCCGTCGGTGGCGAGGTAGCCGCGCGCCATGTGGCGCTCGTGGTCGGTGGCGGTGGCCCACCAGCCGGCGCTGGTGTCGTTGTCGTGGGTGCCGGTGTAGACGACGGTGTCGGGTTCGTGGTTGTGCGGCAGGAAGCGGTCCGACGCGTCACCGGCAAACGCGAACTGCAGGATGCGCATGCCGGGGAAGCCGAACTTCTTGCGCAGCGCGTCGACGTCGGGGGTGATGACGCCCAGGTCCTCGGCGATGATGGGCATCGGCCCCAGCGCCTTGGTGATGGCCTTGAACAGCGCCTCGCCCGGGCCCGGCACCCAGCGGCCCTTGACCGCGGTGGGTTCGCTGGCCGGGATCTCCCAGTAGCCGGCGAAGCCGCGGAAGTGGTCGATGCGCACGATGTCGACGAGCTCGAAGGTGCGCCGGATGCGTTCGACCCACCAGGCGTAACCGTCCTCGGCGTGCGCGCTCCAGCGGTACAGCGGGTTGCCCCAGCGCTGGCCGGTGGCGCTGAAGAAGTCGGGCGGCACGCCGGCAATCACCGTCGGCCGCCCATCGGCATCGAGTTCGAACAGGTGCTGGTGGGCCCACACCTCGGCGCTGAGGTAGGCGATGAAGATCGGCGTGTCGCCGATGATCTCGACGCCCTTGGCGTTGGCATAGGCTTTGAGCGCCGCCCACTGGCGGTAGAAGCGCCACTGGCAGAACTGCCAGAAGGCGATACGCGCCTGGTGCTGCTGGCGCGCGGCGGCCAGCGCGGCGGGCTTGCGATGTGCCAATGCCGGGTCCCAGTCGCACCAGTCCTGCCAGCCGAAGCTCTCGCACAGGCTCATGAAGAGCGCGTAGTCATCGATCCACGAGCGATGGTCGGCCAGGAAGGCCTGGAAGTCGGCCTGTTGCGCTGCCGTGGCGGCGGACGCAAATCGCGCCGCGGCCTTGGCCAGCCGCTCCATGCGAAAAGGGTACATGCGGGAGAAGTGAATCTGCTCCGGCGCCGTGCCGGCCAGCGGCTCGACATCGGCGGCGTCGAGCCAGCCCTGCGCGTGCAGTTCGGCCAGGTCGACGAGCAGCGGGTTGCCAGCGAAGGCCGAGTTGCTCATGTAAGGCGAGTTGCCCGGCCCGATGCCGGCCAGCGGCAGCACCTGCCACAGCCGCTGCCCGGCGCCCACCAGCCAGTCTACGAAGTGGTAGGCCTCGCGGCCGAGGTCGCCCGAACCGTGCGGCCCGGGCAGCGACGTGGGGTGCAGCAGGATGCCGCTGGCGCGGGGGAAGCGCATGGTCGTGTCCTTGGTGTTCGGGTTCAGGTCTGCGCCGTGTCGCGCAGCAGCATCACGCTGCGCGACGGCAGCAGCAGTTCATCGTCACCGGCGTGCCGTTGCCCGCTGCTGCGGCCCTGCGGTGTGGTGCTGTCCAGCTCGCAGAGCCATTGGCCGGGCGGCAGGCGGAAGCCGGCGTCCATGTCGCGGCCGTTGATCAGGAGGAGCAGCGGCGCGCGGCTGCGGCCCGGCGCACCGATCCAGGCGCCCAGGATTCGCGACATGCGGTTGTTCCAGTGTTCGGGCGTCATCGGCTCGCCGGTGCGGCGCAGCCATGCCAGGTCGTGGCGGCCGCGGGCGTCGGGCAGCCCGGTGTACCAGCGCGCGGCCAGCGGCAGCAGCGCCTTGCGCAGGCGCAGCAGCAGCGCGGTGTACTCGATCAGGTCCTGGTCGGCCGCCGCCCAGTCGATCCACGTCGTGGTGTTGTCCTGGCAGTAGGGGTTGTTGTTGCCGCCCTGGCTGTGGCCGAGCTCGTCGCCGGCAGCCAGCATCGGCGTGCCCTGGGCCAGCAGCACGGTGGCCAGCAGCGCGCGTTTCAGGCGCTGCCGGCGCAGCAGCACCTCGGGGTCGGTGGTGGGGCCTTCCCAGCCGCAGTTCCAGCTCAGGTTGTTGCCGTGGCCGTCGCGGTTGTTCTCGCCGTTGGCCAGGTTGTGGCGCAGGTCGTAGCTGACGAGGTCGTGGAGCGTGAAGCCGTCGTGGCTGACGATGTAGTTGAGGCTGTCCAGCGGCAAGCGGCGGCGCGCCTGGAAGAGGTCGCTGCTGCCGGCCAGGCGCAGCGCGAGTTCGCCGCGCGTGCAGTCGCCGCCCAGCCAGAAGGCGCGCGCGGTGTCGCGGAAGCGGTCGTTCCATTCCAGCCAGCCGCGCGGAAACTGCCCCACCTGGTAGCCGCCGGGTCCGAGGTCCCAGGGCTCGGCGATCAGCTTCACGCGCTGCAGCACCGGGTCCTGCAGCACGGCCTTGAAGAAGGGGCCATCGGCTTCGAAGCCGGGGCTGCCGCGGCCGAGCACGGGTGCGAGGTCGAAGCGGAAGCCGTCGACGTGGAAGTCCTGCACCCAGTGGCGCAGGCTGTCCATCACCATCTGCAGCACGCGCGGGTGGCGGATGTCGACGGTGTTGCCGCAGCCGCTCCAGTTGTCGTAGCGATCGCGCTGCGCGTCGGGTAGGCGGTACCAGCTGAGGTTGTCCAGCCCGCGCCAGGCGAGCGTCGGGCCGCGCTCATCGCCTTCCGGGGTGTGGTTGTAGACGACGTCCAGCAGCACCTCGATGCCGGCCGCATGCAGTCGCTGCACCATGCGGCGGAACTCGCCCCGCACGTCGGCGCCGGCGGCGTAGCGCGGGTCGGGGCAGAAGAAGCCGAGTGTGTTGTAGCCCCAGTAGTTGGGCATGCCGCGCGCCGCCAGGTGCGCTTCGTCCAGGATCTGCTGCACCGGCAGCAGGCTCACCGCGGTGACGCCCAGCCGCTGCAAATGCGCGATGGCGGCGTCGCTGGCCAGGCCGGCGTAGGTGCCCTGCAGGGCCTCGGGCACGCCGGGCATGCGGCGCGTGAAGCCGCGCACGTGGGTCTCGTAGATCACGCTGTCCAGCAGCGGCGTCGCCGGCGGCGCATCGCCCTGCCAGTCGAAGTCATCGTGCACGACGCGTGCCTTGTGCGCCTGGCGCGCGTTGTCGCGCGTGTCCATGTGCTGCGGGTGTTCGCGCTCGGCGCCGCCGTGCGGGGCCTGCCAGTCGAAGCCGCCGGCAGGGCTGACGATCTCGCGCGCCCACGGGTCCAGCAGCAGCTTGTGCGGGTTGAAGCGGTGGCCGCGGTCGGGCCGCCAGGGGCCCTGCGCGCGCAGCCCGTAGACCTGGCCGGGCAGCAGACCCGGCACGCGTCCGTGCCAGACGTCGCCGGTCTGCGTCGGCAGCGGCAGGCGCGCGGTCTCTGCGGTGCCGCTGTCGTCGAAGAGGCAGACGTCGATCTGCGAGGCGTGGGCCGAGAAGACGGCGAAGTTCACGCCCGGGCCGCTGGCGTCGACGTCGAAGCGGGCGCCCATCGGCCACGGCCGTCCGGTCTCGATGGCGCCGCCACCGATCTTTGCCGCCGGATTCAGGCGGTCCATTCCAGGAACACGGTGGCCAGCGGCGGCACGTTGAGCAGCACCGACTGCGCGCGGCCGTGGCTGGCCACCGCCTCGCTGTGCGCCGCACCCAGCGGCGTGCCGACGTTGCTGCCGCCGTAGTGGCTGGAGTCGGTGTTGAGCCGCTCGCGCCAGCGGCCGGGCTCGGGCACGCCCAGGCGCAGGCCCTCGTGGACCACGGGCGCAAAGTTGCACACCACCAGCACACGCTCGCCGCCGCGGCCGTTGCGCACGAAGCTCAGCAGGCATCGCTGCGCGTCGCCGTGGTCGATCCACTCGAAGCCTTCGCCGCTGAAGTCCTGGCTGTACAACGCGGGGCTCGACTTGTAGAGCTGGTTCAGGTCGCGCACCAGGCGCTGCACGCCGGCGTGGCTGGCTTCGTGCAGCAGGTGCCAGTCCAGGCTCTGGTCGTGGTTCCACTCGGCTTGTTGCCCGAACTCGCAGCCCATGAAGAGCAGCTTCTTGCCCGGGTGGCCCCACATGAAACCAAGATAGGCGCGCAGGTTCGCGAGCTTTTGCCAGGGATCTCCCGGCATCTTGGCCAGCAGGCTGCCCTTGCCGTGCACGACCTCGTCATGCGAGATCGGCAGCACGAAGTTCTCGTTGAAGGCGTAGACGAGACCGAAGCTCATCTCGCCATGGTGATACGGGCGGTGGATCGGGTCGCGCGCCATGTACTGCAGCGTGTCGTGCATCCAGCCCATGTTCCACTTGAAGTGGAAGCCCAGCCCGCCAGCGTACGTGGGGCGGCTGACGGCGGGGAAGGCGGTGCTCTCCTCGGCCAGCGTGATGGCCTGCGGGCGCTCGCCACCGATGACCTCGTTGGTGCGCTTCAGGAAGCTGATGGCCTCGAGGTTCTCGCGCCCGCCGTGCACGTTGGGAATCCACTCGCCGGCCTTGCGGCTGTAGTCGCGGTAGAGCATCGAGGCCACGGCGTCGACGCGCAGGCCGTCGACGTCGAAGCGCTCGAGCCAGTACAACGCGCTGCCGACGAGGAAGTTGCGCACCTCGGTGCGGCTGAAGTTGTAGATGAGGGTGTTCCAGTCGGTGTGGAAACCTTCGCGGCGGTCGGCGTATTCGTACAGGTGCGTGCCGTCGAACTGCGCCAGGCCGTGGGCGTCGCTCGGGAAGTGCGCCGGCACCCAGTCCAGCAGCACGCCGATGCCGGCCGCGTGCGCGCGCTGGATGAAGCGGCGCAGGCCGGCCGGGTCGCCGAAGCGCGCCGTCGGCGAGAACATGCCCAGTGTCTGGTAGCCCCAGCTGCCGTCGAAGGGGTGTTCGCTGACGGGCAGCAGCTCGAGGTGCGTGAAGCCCATGTCCTGGGCATAAGCCACCAGCTGATCGGCCAGCTCGTCCCAGTCGAGCCAGCGGTTGCCGTCCTTGCGCCGCCAGCTTCCCAGGTGCACTTCGTAGATGCTGATCGGCGCGTCCAGCGCGTTGGCGGCCTGGCGCACAGTCGAGGGCGGCGCAACGGGCGGCATCTCGGCGACCACGCTGGCGGTCGCCGGGCGCAGCTCGGACCGGCGCGCGCAGGGGTCGGCCTTCTGCGGCAGCAGCCGGCCGTCGCGGTCGAGCAGCTCGAACTTGTAGCGCGCGCCCAGGCCGACGCCGGGCAGGAACAGCTCCCACACGCCGCACTCGCGGCGCAACCGCATCGGGTGGCGGCGGCCGTCCCAGAAGTTGAAGTCGCCGACCACGCTGACGCGCGAGGCGTTGGGCGCCCAGACCGCGAAAGCGGTTCCGGGCACGCCGTCCATCGTGCGCGGCAAGGCGCCCAGGATCTCGTAGGGCCGCAGGTGCGAGCCTTCACCCAGCAGCCAGACGTCCATTTCGCCCAGCACGGTGCCGAAGCGGTAGGGGTCGTCGATCAGCGACTCGCTGCCGTCGTGCCAGCGCACGCGAAACTGGTAGGCGCCGTGGGCCCCGACCGGGCCTTCGAAGAAGCCCTGGCCGTCGCGCTGGATCAACGGCCAGGCGCGGGCGCCGGCGACGACCAGGGCCGAGACGGCGCCGGGCAGGAAGGCACGCACGGCCGGCCGGCCGTCGGCGCCGGCGTGCGGGCCCAGCACCGCGAAGGCGTCGCCGTGGCGGCCTTGGCAGACGGCTTGGACATCGGCGTCGCTGGTCATCGGTGCGGGGTCGGCGCTCGGGTGGGGTGGGTTCAGGTCTTGGCGCTCAAGCCCCAGACCTCGCGAGCGTACTCGCGGATCGTGCGGTCCGACGAGAAGAACCCCATCCCGGCGACGTTGGCGATGGCCTTGCGCGCCCACGCCTGCGGGTCGTCGTAGAGCGCGTCGACGCGGGCCTGCGCCGCGACGTAGCTGTCAAAGTCGGCCAGCAGCATGTAGGGGTCGCCGCGCCACAGCAGCGAGTCGACCAGCTCGCGGTAGCGGTCCGGTTCCTCGTCGCTGAACTGGCCGCCGGCGATGGCGTCGAGCACGGCCTTGATGCGCAGGTTGTGCTCGTAGATGCGCAAAGGCTGGTAGCCCGCGGCCTTGCCGTCGGCGACCTGCTGCGTCGAGAGGCCGAAGATGAAGATGTTGTCGTCGCCCACGTGCTGGCGGATCTCGATGTTGGCGCCGTCGTCGGTGCCGATGGTGAGCGCGCCGTTGAGCGCAAGCTTCATGTTGCCGGTGCCACTGGCTTCGGTGCCGGCGGTGGAGATCTGCTCCGACAGGTCGGCCGCCGGCATGATGAGCTCGGCCACCGAAACACCGTAGTTCGGCACGAAGACGAGCTTCAGCCGGCCGCCGATGCGTGCGTCGTGGTTGATGACCTGGCCGACGTCGTGGATGAGCCGGATGATGTTCTTCGCCGCCGTGTAGCTGCTGGCTGCCTTGCCGGCGAAGATCACGGTGCGCGGCGTCCAGTGCGCGCCGGGGTCGGCCAGCATCGCCTGGTAGCGCGCCACCACCTGCAGCACGTTGAGCAGCTGGCGCTTGTACTCGTGGATGCGCTTGACCTGCACGTCGAACAGGCTCGCCGGGTCGACCACCACGCCGGTGCTCGAGCGGATGTGCTCGGCCAGCCGCACCTTGTTGGCGTGCTTGACGGCCAGGAAGGCGCTGCGGAAGTCCTCGCGTTCGGCGTGCGGCAGCAGGCGTTTCAACTGGTCCAGGTCCAGCCGCCAGCCACTGCCCACCGCGCTGTCGATCAGCGACGCCAGGCTCGGGTTGGCCTGCGCCAGCCAGCGCCGCGGCGTCACGCCGTTGGTCATGTTGGTGAAGCGCTCGGGCCACAGGCTGGCGAAGTCGGCGAAGATGGTCTTCGTCAGCAGCTCGCTGTGCAGCGCCGACACGCCGTTGACCTTGTGGCTGCCGACGATCGACAGGTGCGCCATGCGCACGCGGCGTTCACTTCCGAAACCCGCGCCCTCGTCGATCAGCGACAGGCCGCGCAGGAACTCGTGGTCGCCCGGCCGGTGCGCCGCCGCTTCGGCCAGGAACTCGGCGTTGATGCGGAAGATGATCTCCAGGTGGCGCGGCAGCACCTGCTGCATCAGCGCCACCGGCCAGGTCTCCAGCGCCTCGGGCATCAGCGTGTGGTTGGTGTAGCTGAAGACCTTCTTCGTGATCGCCCAGGCGGCGTGCCAGCCGAAGCCGTTGTCGTCGACCAGCAGGCGCATCAGTTCGGCTACGCCGATGGCGGGGTGGGTGTCGTTGAGGTGGATCGCCACTTTGTCCGACAGGTTGCTCAGCCGGCCGTGTTCGGCGACGTGACGCGTCAGGATGTCCTGCACCGAGGCGCTGGTGAAGAAGTACTCCTGGCGCAGCCGCA
>JAYUPN010000056.1:0-4879 GCA_043760065.1 Rubrivivax sp. | reverse complement strand
CGGTTCCACAGGTCGAACGGCGCCTTGGCCGGCACGTACAGCAGCTGCGTGTATTCGGTGCGGCCCTCGACGCGGTTGTGCGTGTAGGCCAGCGGCGCTTCCTGGTCGTAGCTGATCTGCTTGTAGAAGTCCTGGTACTGCGCGTCGGTGATGTCGGCCTTGGTCCGCGTCCACAGCGCGGCGGCCTTGTTCACCGGCTCCCAATCTCCGCCAATGAGGTCGGTGCTGACCTGCTCCTTCTTCTCCTCGTCCCAATGCTGCTTGGGCATCAGCACCGGCAGGCTGATGTGGTCGCTGTACTTGCTGATGATGGACTTGAGCTTCCACGCCGAGAGGAACTCTTCCTCGCCTTCGCGCAGGTGCAGGATGACGTCGGTGCCGCGCTCGGTGCGCTCGATGGTCTCGACCTCGAAGTCGCCAGCGCCCTCGCTGCTCCAGCGCACGCCCTGCGCCGGCGCGGCGCCGGCGCGGCGCGTTTCCACGGTGATGCGGTCGGCGACGATGAAGCCGCTGTAGAAGCCGACGCCGAACTGGCCGATCAGGTTGGCGTCCTTCTTCTGCTCGCCTTCGAGCTTGGCCATGAACTCGCGCGTGCCGCTCTTGGCGATGGTGCCCAGGTGGGCCACGGCTTCTTCAGCGCTCATGCCGATGCCGTTGTCGCGGATGGTGAGGGTCTTCTTGTCGGCGTCGAACCAGACCCGCACTTCCAGGTTGGGCGTGTCCTCGTACAGCTCGGCCTTGTCCAGCGCCTCGAAGCGCAGCTTGTCGCAGGCGTCGCTGGCGTTGCTGACGAGCTCGCGCAGGAAGATTTCCTTGTTGCTGTACAGCGAGTGGGTGACGAGGTGCAGGATCTGCTTGACCTCGGCCTGGAAGGAAAGGGTCTGTTTGTCCATGGTGTCTCGGGTGCGGTTGGTTCTTGGGGGATGCGTGCGGTGCCCGGCAGGCACAGCCCAGGATCGACACTGGGCAGGGCAGGGACGGTGGGGGCGGCCGGCCGGCTTTTCAAGTGCCGGGCTGGCCGCCCGGGCCTCGGGCCCGGTCAGAGCCTGGGATTTTGCTGCCTGTCGAGCTGCCTTTCGCGGCGCGCCTTGTCTTCGGCGCGGGCGTCGTCGATCTCGCGCACCACGCTGCCCAGATCGACCGGCTTCACCGGCGCGGCAAACAGGCCCGACAGCACGGTCTCGGTGCGCAGCAGGCCCTTCTCGAACAGCGCCCAGATCTCGGGCCCGTAGGCAGTGTCCAGCAGCGCCGGCACGCTGCGGCCGAAGAAGTCGCGCAGGTTGCCCACGTCGCGCAGCAGCATGCGCTGGGCGTGGTTGTTGCCGGCGGCGTCCACGGCCTGCGGCAAGTCGATGATGACTGGGCCGTCGGCGCCCAGCAGCACGTTGAACTCCGACAGGTCGCCGTGGATCACGCCTGCACACAGCATGCGCACGACTTCGTTCAGCAAGGTCGCGTGGTGGGCACTGGCCTCGGCGGCGGTGAAGATGCAGTCGTTCAGGCGCGGCGCGGCGCCGCCCTCGGCGCCGGTGACGAGTTCCATCAGCAGCACGCCTTCCATGAAGTTGTGCGGCTTGGGCACGCGCACGCCGGCGGCGGCCAGGCGGTACAGCGCGTCGACCTCGGCGCTCTGCCAGGCCGCTTCCTGCGCCTGGCGGCCGAAGCGCGTGCCCTTGGCCATGGCGCGGGCCTGGCGGCTGTTCTTGACCTTGCGGTTCTCGGTGTAGTCGACCGCCTGGCGGAAGCTCCGGTTGTTGGCTTCCTTGTAGATCTTGGCGCACAGCGTGTGCTCGCCGCGGCGCACGACGTAGACCTCGGCTTCCTTGCCGCTCATGAGCTGGCGCACGACGGTGTCGATCAGGCCTTCGTCGACCAGGACCTGCAGGCGGGGAGGGGCTTTCATCGCGCGATTCTGGGGCCTCGACCCGGCAGCCCCCGCGCCGCACGGCTCACTGCTGTTCGATCTTGGCGTCGCGGATAGCCTTGGCCCACTTGGCGGTCTCCACCTTGTTGCGCGCCGCCAGGGCTTCGGGCGTGCCGGGCTCGACGGCAAAGCCGTTGGGTGCGAACTTGTCCTGGATGTCCTTGCTGCTGGCGGCGGCGTTGATGGCGGCGTTGAGCCGGGCCACGACGTCTGCCGGCGTGCCCGCGGGCGCGAAGACGGCGAAGTAGGCGATCAGCTCGAAGTCCTTCAGGCCCAGCGCCTCGTTGACCGTGGGCAGCTCGGGCACCGCGGCGGCGCGTTGCATCGACGTCACCGCCAGGCCGCGGATCTTGCCCGCCTTGTGCTGCGGCACCGTGACGGCGAAGTCGGCCGTGAACATCATGACCTGGCCGCCGATCAGGTCGGTCATCGCCGCCGGGCCGCTCTTGTACGGGATCGGGTTCATCTGCACGCCGCTCACGCTGGCCAGCATCTCCGACGACACCTGCTGCGAGGTGCTGGCGTAGGCCCAGCTCACCTGCCCCGGCTTGGCCTTGGCCAGGTCGATGAACTCCTTCAGCGTCTTGGCCGGCACGTCGTTGTTGACCGCCACCATCAAGGGCACCGATCCGATGTAGCCCACCGGCGTGAAGGCCGTGTCCTGGTCATAGGGCAGCTTCTTCATCAGGTACTTCAGCGCCGCGTTGGTGCTGTTGGTGCCGATGAGGATCGTGTAGCCGTCGGCCGGCGCCTTGGCCACGATGTCGGCGCCGAGCATGCCGTTGACGCCGGGTCTGTTGTCGACAACGATCGGCTGGCCCAGCGTGGCCGACATCTTCTCGGCGAAGGCGCGGCCGATCTGGTCGGTGGCGCTGCCGGCGGCAAAGGGCACCACGGCGCGGATCGGCTTGTTGGGGAAGGGCTGGGCGAGTGCAGCGGTGGCGCACAGCAGCGCGGCGGCGCACAGGGTCAGGCGGCGGGTGAGGGATGGCACGGCGGGGTCTCCTGGGGCGGGTTCAAAGCGTGATTGTCGGGGCACGAGGCGACAGCATAGCTGCGCGCGGTACCATCTTCCGGGTGCACGCGGCAGCACCGTCAAGACGCCGTAGAGGGCTGCCCAGCCCGGAGGTCCAACATGAAAGACATCTACAGCCGGGACATCGACGGCCATCCCCTGCACAAGCAGACGCTGATGATGGGCTACGGCTACGACCCGCGCCTGTCCGAAGGCGCGGTCAAGCCACCGGTCTTTCTGACCTCCACCTTCGTGTTCCCCGACGCGCAGGCCGGCGCCCACTTCTTCGACCAGACCGCCGGTCGCGTGCCGCTGGACAAGGGCCAGGAGTCGGCCGGTTTGGTCTACAGCCGCTTCAACCACCCCAACATGGAGATCTTCGAGCGGCGCTTCGCGTTGTACGACGGCGGCGAGTCGGCGGCCGCGTTTTCAAGCGGCATGGCCGCGATCTCGGCCAGCCTGTGGGCGCTGTGCCGGCCGGGTGACGTGGTCGTGCACAGCATGCCGCTGTATGGCGGCACCGAGACGCTGCTGCGTCGGCTGCTGTCGCAGTGGGGAGTCAAGCTCCACGAGCTGCCCCACAACGCCTCGCTCGAAGTCACGCAGCAGTGCCTGACCGAGGCCGCCAAACTCGGCCGGGTGGCGATGGTCTACGTCGAGTCGCCCAGCAACCCGACGAACGACCTGATCGACTTCGAGATCGTGCACCGCGCCGTCCATCTGCACGCCGCCAAGGCGTTGTTGCGCCCGCTCATCGTCTGCGACAACACCATGCTCGGGCCGGTGTTCTGCCAGCCCTGCACGCACGGTGTCGACCTCTGCGTGTACTCCCTGACCAAGTACGTCGGCGGCCACAGCGACCTGGTGGCCGGCGCGGTGGCGGGCGTGAAGTCGATCGTCGACCAGGTGCGCGGCGTGCGCAGTGCCACCGGCTCGCAGCTGGACCCGCACACCTGCTGGATGCTCGCGCGCTCGCTCGAAACGCTGGAGCTGCGCATGCGCTACGCGGCCGACTCGGCGAGCAAGATCGCCCACTGGCTGGCCGCCAACCCCGAGCTGGCGACCCAGGTGAACCACCCGGAGCTGATCACCGACAAGCACCTGCAGCACACCTACCGCCGCTTCTGTTCCGGCGCCGGATCGACCTTCTCGTTCGTCGTGCCCGGCGGCCGCGATGCGGCCTTCCGCGTCATCGACGCGTTGCAGCTGATGAAGTCCGCCGTCAGCCTGGGCGGCACCGAAACCCTGATCTGCCATCCGGCGTCGACCACGCACTCCGGCGTCAGTGCCGAGATGCGCCAGCGTTTTGGCGTCGACGAAGGCCTGATCCGCCTGTCGGTGGGCCTGGAGCATCCCGACGACCTGATGGCCGACCTGCGACAGGCGCTGCGCAAAGCCAGCAGCTGAAGCTTGGCGATGGTGAGAACCCACACCCCCTGCCTGGAGGGCGGGTGCGCGGGCATTCACTCCAGCGGCAGGTTCAGGATCGCCGAACTGAGGGTCTTGCCGTGTGCATCCAGCGCCAGCGATCGCGTCACGCCGCCGGCGAGCGCTTCGTCCATCACGAAGTGCACGGCGCCCAGGTGCGGCAGCAGAAAGCGCTGCACACGACCCTGCACGATGCCGTGGTAGTGGGCCTGCACGCGCGCCACCGTGAGCAGCGCTTCGAGCAGCGGGTAGTGCGCCGGGTCGCGCGCGATGACGCTCAGCGTGGCGCGGTTGCCCTTGTCACCTGAACGTGCGATGGCGATGTCCTGCAGTCTCATCTCAGTACCGCGCGGCCGTTCCGAAGGTACTGAGCGCCCCCTCGGGGGGCAGCGAGCGCAGTGAGCGTGGGGGCTTCATACCCGCTCGATCGACCGTGTGCCGAAGATGCCGTACGGCCGCACGACGAGGATCGCGAGCACCACCACATAAGGCAGGATGTCGCGCGACTTGCC
>JAYUPN010000055.1:0-13578 GCA_043760065.1 Rubrivivax sp. | reverse complement strand
CACGAAGGAGCGGCCGCGCGGGTCGGCCACGCGCGGCTCCCAGCTGCTGCCCGAGCCACCGTTGCTGTCGTAGGTGACGGCAAACGGCGGGTCCTTGTCGAACAGGTTCTTCACCAGTGCGGTGACCGAGAGGTTCTTGATGCCGGTGTAGCTGGCGCTCAGGTTGTAGGTGATGTAGTCGTCGACGCGGGCCTTCCAGTCGGGCGGCGACACCGCGCCGGTGGCCACGCCGGGCAGCACCTGGTCGGTGTAGCCGCGGCGGTAGGTCTGGCTCAGCGTGCCGCTCCAGTCGCCGCGCTTGCCGGTGATGTAGGCGGTGTGCTTCCAGCGCAGGCCCAGGTCGCCCGAGAAGGTGAAGCGGCCGATCTCGCTGGCGCCGAAGGGGGCGCTGGCGATGACGCGCGAGCGCTTCTTCAGCAGGTAGGTGCCTTCCATGCCGGCCGTCAGCCGCGTGCCCATGGCGTCGAAGGCGCCGCGCACGCTGACTTCGACGCCTTCGGTCTGGGTCTCGCCGGCGTTGACCCAGCGGTTGTCGATGGCATCGATGGTGCCGGTGCTGTCGCGCCGGAAACGTTCGGGGAACAGCGCGTAATTGCGGTACAGCGTCTCCACGCCCAGCACCTGGATCGTTCCGGTGCGCTCGATGCGCCACCAGTCCATGCCGATGCTCAGGCTGGGGATCGGTTCGACGACGAAGCCCACCGAGCCCATCTTGGCCTTCTCGGGGCCCAGGTCTTCCTTGCCGCCCGTCACGGTCTCGGGCCTGATCACGCCGCAGCCGGGATCGAGCGGATTGACCACCAGCCCCGGGCAGGTGGCCGGATCGACACGGTCGACGCCCGACGCCGAGAAGATCACCCCGTTGTAGAGCTGATTGAAGGTCGGTACGCGAAAGCCCGTGCTGTACGAGGCCCGGAACAGCAGTTGCTGCAGCGGCTGGTAGCGCGCCGAGACCTTGGGGTTGGTGGTGGAGCCGAAGCCGTCGTACTCGTCGTGGCGCACGGCCAGCGTGGCTTCGAACTGCTTGGTCACGGGCACCAGCAACTCGCCGTAGACCGCCTTCACGTCGCGCTTCACGCCCAGCAGCGCGTTGGCGTCGTCGAAGGGTGCAAGGAAGATCAGCGGGCGCGCCGTCGCTGCGCGCTCGTCGCCGTTGAACTTGTACTTCTCGGTGCGCAGGTCGACGCCGAAGGCCATCATCGCGTCGCCGGCCGGCAGCTTGTAGAGCGAGCCCGAGATCGACGCGTCGAACTGCTGCATCGTGAACTTGCCGCCGTACAGCACCACGCCGCGCGCCGAAGCGCGCTCCAGCGCCGCCAGGCCGGCCGCGCTCTGCGTCTGCCCGGGCTGCAGGAAGGGGTTGACGAGGCCGCTGTTCAAGGCCTGCACGATGCCGTTGCTGCCGTCGGGGTCGCCGCTGCCCAGCGTGCCGCGGTAGTAGTAGCCGCCGCCGAGCGTGGACTTGCTGTCGCTGGTGGCCTGCAGGATGCCGGCGCGGTAGTCCCAGCCCATGAACGGGCCCTCGACGGCGAGCAGGAAGCGCTGGGTGTCGGTGGTGGTCTCGATCTCGCGCGGGCCGCACTCGATGCAGCGCCAGCGGTAGGCCAGCGGCGCGCCGCGCTGTGACTCGAGCACCTGCCCCGGGAAGGCGGCCAGCAGCGCGTTGAACTCGGCGTCGTAAGCCGCCGCCGAGTCGGCGTTGCGCGGGAAGCGCAGCGGTGCGTTGGTGGTGTTGGACGAGACCTGGGCGTTGGAGAACTTCTTCGCCGACTCCGACTTGGCGCCCACACCTTCGGCCGTCAGCAGGTGCTGGCCGAGCTTGAGCGTACCGCGCAGCACGAAGTTCAGGTTGGTCACGGGCTGCTGGATGACCGCGGCGCGGCCGGTGTCCCAGGCGCAGGCCAGCGCCGCCGTAGGCGAGTTCCACAGCACCGCATCGTAGGCCGCCATGCCGGGGAAGCTGCCGCAGCCGGCGCCGCCGGGCAGGTCCAGCGTGTTGATGCCGCCCGAGGCGCGCACCGTGGTGCTGCCGGGCACGAAGGGGGCCAGTGAGGTGGTGGTGTTGAACAGCGCGTTGGGTTTCCCGGCGACGTTGGCCAGCGGGAAGATCGTGGCGTGCGGCGTGCCGCGCGTGTCCACGCTGAGGCCGCGATTCGGCTGGAAGGTGTTGACGAAGTCGCGTTGGTCGCCACGCAGCGCCTTGTTGTCGCTGTAGGCGAGCGTGCCGAGGATGTTGAAGCCCTCGCGGTCGAGGTCGCCGATGCCGCCGGTGACGCTGCCGCGGTAGATGTCGCCGCCGCCGGCCTGCGTCTTGTCGACCACCACCTGCGCGCGCAGGCCGCTGAAGTTGCTGCGCAGGATGAAGTTGATGACGCCGCCGATGGCGTCGGTGCCGTAGATGGCGCTGGCGCCGTCCTTCAAGATCTCGATGCGCTCGACGGCGCTCATCGGGATCTGGTTGAGGTCGATCACGCCGCCGTTGAGGCCGTGCGCCGCCACGCGGCGGCCGTTGAGCAGAATCAGCGTCGCGTTCGCACCCTGGCCACGCAGGTTGGCGCTGCTGGCGCCGTTGTTGCCGCGCTGGGCACCGCTGACCACATCGGCATTGCTGGCCAGGTTGTCCAGGCCGTTGCCGTTGGTCGACAGCATCATGATCACCTGCTCGGCGCTGGTGATGCCCTCGCGTTCGAGCTCGGCACGGCTGATCACCTGCAGCGGCAGTGCGCCTTCGGTGGCGATGCGCTTGATGCTGGAGCCGGTGATCGTGATGCGCTGGTCAGGCGCCTGCGCCAGGGCGTGCGTGCCCAGGCCCAGCAAGGCCAGGCTGCCGACGAGTGTGGTGAGTTTCATCTGCGTTCTCCTCTGTTTCACACAGTGTTGCCGCAGCGTTGACGGTGGCCCATCCGGGATAACCAATGGAGTGGGCCTGTGCGCCACAGCCGCGCGCGCAGGCGCTGCCGCCGATCCGTGTGAACATCGCGCCCCATGACCGCTGCTGCACCCTGGCGCTGGATCCCGACGCTGTACTTCGCGCAGGGCCTGCCCTACGTGGTGGTGATGACGCTCAGCGTCGTCATGTACAAGAACCTCGGCGTGTCCAACACCGACATCGCGCTCTACACGAGCTGGCTCTACCTGCCGTGGGTCATCAAGCCGCTGTGGAGCCCGCTCGTCGACCTGCTGGGCCGCAAGCGGCGCTGGATCGTGGCGCTGCAGTTCGCCATCGGCGTGGCCTTCGCGCTGGTGGCGCTGACGCTGCCGGCGCCGAAGTTTCTGCAGCTCACGTTGGCCATGTTCTGGCTGATGGCCTTTGCCTCGGCCACGCACGACATCGCCGCCGATGGCTTCTACATGCTGGCGCTGCAGCAGCGCACGCAGGCCGCATTCGTCGGCGTGCGCAGCACCTTCTACCGCCTGAGCATGCTCGGCGGGCAGGGCGGCCTGGTCTACCTGGCGGGCTGGCTGGCCGAGCGCCACGGCAGCGCGGTGCTGGCCTGGAGCTGGGTCTTCGGCCTGCTGGCGGCGCTGTTCGGCGTCGCCGCGTTGCTGCACCTGTGGTCGCTGCCGCGGCCCGACGGTGACCGGCCCGCACCGCGCAGCGCCACCTTCGGCGCCGACTTCCTGAGGGTCTTCGCCGCCTTCTTCGCGCAGCGCGACATCGCGCGCATCCTGGCCTTCCTGCTGCTGTACCGCTTCGCCGAAGCGCAGCTGCTCAAGCTGGTGACGCCCTTCCTGCTCGACGCGCGCGCCGCCGGCGGGCTGGGGCTGAGGACGCAGGACGTCGGCATCGCCTACGGCACGGTGGGCGTCATCGCGCTCACGCTGGGCGGTCTGCTGGGCGGCTGGGTGATCTCGCGCGGCGGCCTGAAGCGGCTGCTGTGGCCGCTGATGATCTGCATGCACGCGCCCAACGTGCTCTTCGTCTGGCTGGCCTGGTTGCAGCCCGGCAGCGTGCTGCTGGTCAGCGCCGCGCTGGCGGTGGAGCAGTTCGGCTATGGATTCGGCTTCACCGCCTACATGGTGTTCATGCTGCTGGTGGCCGGCGGCGCGGATGGCAGCGCGCTGCACAAGACGGCGCACTACGCGCTGTGCACCGGCTTCATGGCGCTGGGCATGATGCTGCCCGGCATGTGGGCCGGCTGGCTGCAGAGCCAGCTCGGCTACACCGCGTTTTTCATCTGGGGCTGCGTGGCGACGCTGCCTTCGTTCGTGGCCGCGGCTTTGGTGCGCATCCCGGGCGACTTCGGCCGCCAGCCCGAAGCCGACTGAAGCGCCTTGCGGCGCAGCTCAGCGTTTGCCCAGCAGGCCGCCCAGCATGCCGGCCAAGTCGCCCAGACCGCCGGCGGGCGTGCCGCCTTGCTGGCCACCGAGCAAGCCACCCAGGATGCCGCCGATGTCGCCTTGCGGGATCTGGCCTTGCGGCGTCAGCTTGTCCACCAGCTGCGGCAGCATCTGGCTGAGCTGGCCCAGCAGGTCGCCCTGGTTCATGCCGAGCTGCTGGCCCAGGTTGCCGACCGTCTCGTCGCCCAGCACGCTGCCCAGCTGATCGGGTGAGATGGGCTGGTTCTCGCCGGTGCCGACCCAGGAGTTGGCGACATCGCCGAGGCCGCCCTGCTGCATCTTGGCCACCAACCCCGCGAGGCCGCCCAGGCCTGCGCCTTGGCCGCCGCCCTGGCCGAGCATGCCGATGACCGCGCCCAGCAGGTCGCCAGTGCCGCCCTGGCCGCCTTGCTGCGATTGACCGAGTGCGCCGATGACGGAGTCGAGCAGGCCCATGGGGATCTCCTGATGCTGTGGGGGGGTGAGGGATGCAGATGCTGCGAGGCCGCAGTGTCCGTCAGCCGTCAGCCGATCGACCTATGCCCCGGCATGGGTTGCTGCAAAACCAGCCAGCCCAGCACGGCCAGCGGCGCCGTTTCGGCACGCAGCACGCGCGGGCCCAGGTCGACGGCCACGAAGCCGGCGGCAAGCGCTGCCGCTTCTTCGTCCGGCGTGAAGCCGCCCTCGGGCCCGCCGAGGGTGCACAGCGGGCCGCTGGGCGGGCCCAGATCGGACACGCTGCGGGCCCCGGGCTGCAAGCTCAGCAGCCAGCGCGCCGATCCTGGCTCCAGCACATGCCGCAGGCGCGGATCGGCCAGCCAGTCCAGCAGCTGCGCCACCGGCGCCACCGACGGCACCAGCGCGCGGCCGCACTGTTCGCAGGCCGCCTGCGCCACGGCCTGCCAGTGCACGCGCTTGCGCTCGGCGCGTTCGCCGTGCAGGCGCAGCACCGAGCGTTCGCTGTGCAGCGGCTGGATGCGCGCCGCGCCCAGCTCGGTGGCTTTTTCGACCAGCCAGTCCATGCGCTCGTTGGCCGGCATCACGGCGGCCACGGTGACCTGTGAGGTGAGTTCTCGCGCCACCGGCTGCGCCGCGCCGACACGCACCGACACGCCGCTGCGCGTGACGGCCGTTACTGCCGCCGGCCAGTCGCAGCCGCTGCCGTCGAACAGGACCAGGACATCGCCCGGCTGCACGCGCCGCACCATCGCGTGCCGCGCCGCGCCTTCGGGCAGCGACAGCTCGGCGCCTTCGGCCAGCGGCAGCGGCACGAAGAGGCGCATGCTCAGGCCGCGGCCAGCGCGGCTTCGACCGCCAGCGCCAGGCCGGCCAGCGACGCGTCGTGGCCGCCGGGGGCCGACAGCATCAGCCCCACCGGCAGCTCGCCGCCGGCGTGGCACGGCAGCGAAAAACTGCAGCCGTCCAGGAAGTTGATCGCGAAGGTGTTGCGCAGCAGTTGGCCGTTGGCTTTGAAGAAGGCCTCGTCACTGGCCAGCAGGTCGGCGATCGGCGGCGCCACCATCGGCACCGTCGGGCACACCACGGCGTCCAAACCCTGCAGCGCGACTTCCATGCGCGCGATCCAGTCGCGCCGGCGCTGCTGCATCGTGATGTAGTCGGCGGCGCTGACGCCCTCGCCCAGCGCGACGCGCGCGGCGACGCGGGGGTCGAAGCGGTGTCGCTGCGTCTGCAGGTCGTGGCGGTGCAGGGCGTAGGCCTCGACGGCCGAGAAGCCGCCCGGTGCGTTGATCTGTGCGATCTCCGACAGCTCGCGCAGCGGCAGCTCGACGATCCTGGCGCCGGCCGCCGACAACCGCGAGATCGCGCGCTCGAAGGCTGCGGCCACCGCCGGCTGCAGACCGTCGAGCATCAACGTCTGCGGCAGCGCCAGCCGCGCGCCGTCCAGGCTGCGTGCGGCGACCTCCAGCGGCGCGCCGGCCAGCACGCCGTCCACCAGCAGGCAGTCGGCGACGCTGCGCGTCATCGCGCACACGGTGTCGAGCGTGAAGCTGAGCGGAAATGCGCCGGCCAGCGGCGTGCGCGACTGCGTGTTCTTGAAGCCCACCAGCCCGCACAGCGCCGCCGGCACGCGGATCGAGCCGCCGGTGTCCGAGCCCAGGCCGGCCACCGCCAGCCCGAGCGCCACCGACACCGCGGCGCCCGACGAAGAACCGCCGGGGATGCGCGCCACCGCAGCGTCGCACGGGTTGCGCGGCGTGCCCCAGTGCGGGTTGATGCCGACACCCGAGAAGGCGAACTCGGTCATGTTGCTCAGGCCCGTGATCGCCGCACCCGCGGCGCGCAGGCGCGCCACCGCCGCGGCATCGTTCGCCGCCGCCGGCCGGCCCTGGCGCAGCACCGAACCGGCCAGTGTCGTGCGGCCGGCGACGTCGTAGAGGTCCTTCACCGTCACCGGCAAGCCGGCCAGCGGCGGCAGCGGCGCGCCTTGGGCCTGCAGCGCGTCGGCGTGCCGCGCGGCGGCCAGCGCCTCGGCGTCGAAGCGGGCGCTGAACACGGCCGCGGCTTCGGGGCGGCTGGCGCGCTCGATCAGCTCATGCAGCAGGGCTTCGTGGGCGCCGGGCGCACGCAGGCGCTGGCGCAGTTGGGCGATCGGGGGCAGGGGCGTCGGCGTGGGCATGGCGTGGATTCTCGGACAACGGGGATGGCCTCTGGCCCTTGCGGGTCCCTGGCGGCGCCCACGCTCCTAGGTCGCCTGCAGCATCCGGATCAGCATGTCGATGACGTCGTTGCCGTTGGGCGACTTCAGGCGGTGCTGCCGCAGCGAGCGGGCGAGGTCGGCGCGCGCCAGCATCTGGGTGTCGGAGCGGATCAGGATGCCGGCGATGGCGCGCTGCACCTCAAGCGAGCGCGCCTGCGCAAAGAGGCCGGCGATGGCCTGCAGGCTCTGCGCATCGGCCAGCCGTTGCCGCGCCAGGGTCTCGAGCGCGCGCACCTGCGCGTTGCCGGCGCTCATGCGCGCGATGGCCGCCGTGACGGTGCGCAATTCCGCCACGTCGACCAGCTGGCGGTGGCGCAGATAGACCTGGGCGATGGCGACATCGTCGTCGTGCGCGCTGGTCAAGGCACGAAGGGTCTGCCCGTGCGCCGCGGCGTTGCCCATGCAGGCCAGCGCGGCGGCGTGGCTGGTGGTGTCGGGGCGCGCCGAACCGGTGGCCAGCAACCGCGTCGCCAGCGCGGGTTCGCGGGCTTGCGGGGTGGTGCAGACCAGGTCGACCTCGGTCTTGCTGAGGGGGCCACGCGCCATGCGCACGGCCAGCATGCGCTGGAACTCGGCCTGCTGCTGCGCCGGCGACAGCCAGCCCAGCGTGCCGGCCAGGTCGATCATGCGCGACTGCACCGTGGCTTCGTCGGCGTCGCGCGCAAAGACCAGGTAGCGCTCGCGCGTGGCGTGGTCGGCAACGATCGCCTGCAGGGCCGCCGCCACCTCGGGCTGCTGCCGTTCGGCCGGGCCGATGGTGGCGGCATAACGTTCGAGATGGTCGAGGAACATGCGCACCTCGGTCACGTCGCGCTGCAGCACGCGGTGCACGAAGGCCAGCTTGCGCGCCGCCGAAGGCCCGTCGTCGGCCAGACTGCACATGTCGTTGCGGAAGCCCGCGTGCGGGTCCGCGTTCGTGAGGCCGGCGACGGCGATCATCGAGCTGGGGCCGAACAGGTTGAGCAGCGTCGCGCTGGCGCGTCCGCTGGCCACCTCACCGGCAGGGGCCGACTGGAAGTAGCGCTCGAGCAGCGGCCCGGCGACGCGGCCGAGCGGCGCCTTCGACGAGAAGCCGTAGAGCAGCGGCACGTCCTTGAAGACGTGGCGCAGCCGGTCGCGGTTGCTCTGGCCGTAGCGCTCGCTGAGCAGCGCCGATACGCGCTCGGCGTCGGCCGGCGCGACGCCCGAGCGCAGCAGGCTGCGCGTGACTTCGGCGGCCGCGGTGTGCCGGGGCGACGACATCAGCGTGTTGCAGCCGAACAGGTAGACCTCCTTGAGCTGCGCGAACAGCCCCTGGCACGAGGCGCTGCACGAGGCGCGCTGCAGCTCGTGCATGGTCAGGAATTCCTTGTCGTCGAAGCGGTCGGTGTAGAACTCGGTGCCGTCGTCGAAGTGGCCGGAGATGAGCAGTGCGTCGCACTGCACACGGCGCTCGCAGGCCGACGCCAGCCAGTCCGGCTTGCCGCGTTGCACCAGTTCGACGAAGTTGTAGTCCCCGCGCGGCAGCTGGCGCTGGAACACCTCTTTTTCGTCGGAGGAGTTGATGGTGACGGTGCAGACGGTCTTCGGCGCGGCGCCGGCAGCGAAGCACAGGGCTGCGGCGGCCAGGCCCAGCAGCCAGGCTGCCGAGGTGCCGAACCGGACGTGGCGCAGGGGCTTGGGACTGGGCATGGGCGCAGTGTTCCACAAGCCTGCCGGCGCGGACCCGCTTCGTGTAACCGAAGGCGCGGCCAGGAGCGGCGTCTGGCGCGGCTCGGGTCCTCAGGGTGACCGCACGTGGCGTATCAGGGCATCAACCATGTTGTCGCCGGGCGGCGACGGCCGGCGGCGTTCGACTAGGGTGTGCAGCAGCTGCGGCGCGGCAATCGCGCGCCGGTCGGCGCGGATCAGGATGCCGGCGATGCCGGCCTGCACCGGCCACGACGGCGTCTGCGCGTACAGCCGCAGCAGCTGCTCGAGGACTTCCCGGTCGGACACGTAATGCCGGCCCAGGGCCCCCAATGCCCGCACCTGGGCCGGGGACGGCGGCATCTGGACGACGGAGGCGGTGACCTGGCGCAACTCGGCGGCGTCGCTGATGGGCTGGTGGCGCAGGTAGGCCTGCGCGAGCTGCACCTCAGCCTCGGTCGGGCCGAGCAGCCCGGCCAGCGTGCGCTGCCGGCTCTCGGCGCTGCCCAGGCAGGCGCGGACGGCAGCGTGCGGCAGGTCCTCCTGCACTTGCCGCGCTGGAACGAGACGGTCGAAGGTGCCATCGAGCTCGCCGTCGGCGTTCAACGTGCAGGCCAGGTCGACCTCGGTCACGCCGAGCGTGCTGCGCGCCTGCAAGTTCTTCACCAGCTGCGCCAGTTCATCCCAGCGCTGTTCGGTCGAGAGCCAGCCCAGGTCGTGCGCGACCTCAGTCAGGCGTGCCCGCACCGCCGGCTGGTCGGCGTCGCGCGCCAGTGCCATGAAGCGTTCACGGGCGCCGCTGTCGCGAGCGATGAGCTCCAGCGCCTGCGTCACCTCGGGCGTGCGCCGCGCGGGCGCTTCCAGGACCTTCGAGAACCGTTCGATGCGACCGAGATGCATGCGCGCCTGCGACACCTCCCGTTGCAAGAGTTGGTGCACAAACGTGAGCCTCCTGGCGTCTGACAGGCGGTCGTCGACGAACTGGCACACGTCGTGCCGGACATCGGCATGCGGATCGCGCTCGGTCATGCCCTGCGCGACGGCCATGCCGTTGGACGCAAACTGCGCCAGCAGCCGCTTGCTCGGGCGGCCCTGCCCGACCTCGCGCACGCCGTCGGCGCGGAAGTGGCGGTCCAGCGACGCCGCGGCCAGCGGACCCAGCGGCGCCGCCGACGAGAATCCGTACAGCACCGGCACGTCCTTGAAGACCCGGCGCATGCGGTCGCGGCTGCTCTCCCCGTGTTCGGCGTTGAGTTCGCGCAGCTGGCGCTCGGCACCCCGCACCGTGTGCCCTGCGCGCACCAGGCTGCGCACGATCTCGGGCGAAGCGCGGCTCAGCGGGTCCGGGTCCAGCGTGTTGCAGCCGAAGAGGTAGACCTCCTTCAGCTGCGAGAAGAGCGCCGGACACGATTCGCTGCACGAGACGCGTTCGAGTTCGTCGACGGGCAGGTACTCCGGTGTCTCCAGCTGGTCGGAGAAGAAGTGATTGACGCCGTCGTAGTGGCCCGAAATGATGAGCACGTCGCACGACACCGCAGCACGGCACGCCGAACTCAGCCAGTCGGGCCGGCCGCGCTCGATGAGCTCGACGAAGCGGTACTTCGATTCGGGCAGGTGGCGGCGGAAGGTCTCCTTCTCGTCGGCGGAATTGACGGTGATCGTGCACACCGTCTGCTTCGGCGCCGCGACGAGCGCGGCCGGCAACGCCAGCGCGGCAGCGAAGCAGAACATCGGCAGTGGGGATGACCATCGCATCGGCCCATCTTGGGCACCGCCGCGGCGGCGGCGCGTAGGCGCAGACCTCGTGCACTTGCGGGACGCAGGCGCCTTGCCCGGTCGGCGCAGGTGCCAGGGTGGGGTGAGCCCGGCGCCCCGCCCTGGACGGGCCGGGGCCCGTCAAACGCCGCCGCGCAACTCGCGCCGCAGCACCTTGCCCACCGCCGTGCACGGCAGCTCGGGCCGGAACTCCACCACGCGCGGCCGCTTGTAGCCCGACAGGTGGGTGTCGCACCAGGCGCGCACCTCGGCTTCGGTGGGGCTGGCGCTGTCGGGGTCGGTCTTGACGAGGATCACCTTCACGACCTCGCCGGCGCGATCGTCGGGCACCGCCACCGCCGCGCAGGCGCGCACGCCGGGGATCTGCGCCACCACGTCCTCGACTTCGTTGGGGTAGACATTGAAGCCGCTGACGAAGATGAGGTCCTTCTTGCGGTCGACCAGGCGCAGCGCGCCGCTGTCGTCGAAGACGCCGATGTCGCCAGTGCGCAGGTAGCCGTCGGCGGTCATGACGCGCGCCGTCTCGTCGGGGCGCTGCCAGTAGCCGGCCATCACCTGCGGCCCGCGCACCGCGATCTCGCCGGGCGTGCCGGGCGGCACGGGCTGGCCTTCGTCGTCGATCAGCAGCAGTTCGGTGCCGGGCAGCGGCAGCCCGAGGTGGCCGCTGAAGGGCGAGCCGTCGACCGGGTTGCAGGTGACGGCGGGGCTGGCTTCGCTGAGGCCGTAGCCCTGGCAGATCGGCGAGCCGGTCTTCAGCAGCCACAGCAGCGCGGTCGAGGCCTGCACCGCCATCGCGCCGCCCAGGCTCAGCTGGAGGTGGCTCCAGTCCACCTGGTCGACCGCCGGGTCGCGCGCCACGGCCTGGAACAGACCGTCCACCGCCGGGAAGGCGTGGAAGCGGTGGCGCGCCAGCACCTTGAGCATGCCGGCGGTGTCGTGTGCGTTGGGGATGAGCAGGATGCAGCTGCCCAGGTGCATGCCCAGCAGCATCACCAGCGTGAAGCCGAAGATGTGGTGCAGCGGCAGCGCCCCCACCGTCACCCACTGCTGGCCGCGCGGGCAGCGGTCGAGCGCCGGCTGGATCCAGGTGCGGGCCTGCAGCAGGTTGGCCGCCAGGTTGCGGTGCAGCAGCACGGCGCCCTTGCTGACGCCGGTGGTGCCGGCGGTGTACTGCAGCGCGGCGATGTCGTCGGGTTGCACCGCCAGCGGCGGCAGCGCCTGGTGGCGGCCGTTGTCGAGCACGGTGGCGAAAGCCACGCTGCGCGGCAACTCGTAGGCCGGCACCAGCCGCTGCACGCGCCGCATCCAGTGGTTCACCCACGCGCCCTTCAGCGGCCCCAGCAGGTCGCCCAGCGTGGCGACGATGTGGTGGCGCTCGGGCAGGGTCGCCGGCAGCTGTTGCAGCAGGTGGGCCTCGGTCTCCATCAGCACGATGGCGCGCGCGCCGCTGTCCCGGAGCTGGAAAGCCAGGTCGCGCAGCGGCTGTTGCGGCACGATGTTGACCACCACCAGGCCGGCACGCAGCACGGCCGCCACCGTGACCAGCATCTGCGGCACGTTGGGCAGCATCACCGCGACGCGGTCGCCGCGCACCAGGCCCTGCGCCAGGAAGTGCACCGCCAGCGCGCGCGACAGCTCGTCGATCTGGCCGTGCGTCAGCGTGCGGCCCATGAACACGCAGGCCGGCTGCTCGCGGTGCTGCTGCCAGCCCTGCTCGAGCAGCGCCAGCACGGTGGTCGGGTGGTGCAGCAAGGCAGCGGCCGTCGGCGCCGCCGTGACAGGGTCTGGATCCGGGAACTGCTGCTGCATGTCTCGTACGAGGGATGAGTCCTATTCTGACGGCTGGCTGACAAGGGCTGGATAGGGGATTCGATACGCCGATGCGCACCCCGGCCACCCGGGCGGGTGGGCCTGCCGCGCCGCGAGCGGGGGCGCCGAATAGATTTGCGTGCATGCAGCCCGTCGCCAGGATCCATCGACTGCAACCGCCGTCCGCTGCCGATGGCGTGCAGCTCGAGGCACCTGAGGCGCGCTGGCAGGTCCGCCTGCTCGGCGCCGTCGAGGCCAGCGACGGTGTGCAGACGATCACGCGCTTCCCTTCGCGCGCCGTGGCAGCGCTGCTGGCGCGTCTGGCGCTGGCGCCCGACCGCGCCCATGCGCGAGAAGAGCTGGTCGAGCTGCTGTGGCCGGGCGTTGACCTGGCGGTCGGCCGCAACCGGCTGCGCCAGGTGCTGTCGACGCTGAAGAGCTTGATCGAGCCCCCTGGCGTGACGGGTGCGGCGGTGCTGCAGGCCGACCGGCTGTCGCTGCGCGTGGTGCCGGGCGCGCTGGCCTGCGACGCGCAGCGCTTCGAGCGGCTCGCGCGCGGCGGCCAGGCGCAGGCCGCGCGCGCGCTGTACCGGGGCGAGTTCATGCCCGGTTACTTCGACGAATGGATCCACGACGAGCGCCAGCGCCTGGCCGCGGTGCACGAGCGGCTGGCCCCGGCGGCGCCGCACGGGGCCGTCGAGCCGCCGCACGCGGTGCGCCTCCCGGTGCCGCCGGGTGCCGCCGTGGCACCGCTGGCGCTGCCGCTGCCGTCGTACCTGACGCGCCTGTTCGGCGCCGACATGGCGGTGGCGCGCGTGCGTTCGCTGGTGCGCGCGCAGCGGCTGGTCACGCTGCTGGGACCCGGCGGCAGCGGCAAGACACGGCTGGCGGTGGAGGTCGTGCAGGCGCTGCGCGCTGGCCTGCACTGGCCCGCCGATGCGGCCGTGCCGGCCGTGCCGACGTTCGCGCGCAGCGCCTTCGTCTCGTTGGTGGCTTGCGAGAGCGCAGCGCAGATGGTCACCTCCATCAGCCGCGCGCTGCAGTTGCCGGTCGAGGCCGGCGACGACACGGCCCATCTGGTGGCGGCGCTGGCCGGGCAGCCGGTGCTGCTGGTGCTGGACAACTTCGAACAGCTCGTCGGCGCTGCCGTTGCCGAGCTCGCCGCCTTGCTGTCGGCGCTGCCGCAGTTGCATGTGCTGGTCACCTCGCGGCGCGCGCTGGGGCTCGACGGCGAGGCCCTGGTCGGTGCCGAACCGCTGGCCCTGCCGTCCGCCGACGCCGATCTG
>JAYUPN010000054.1:0-4887 GCA_043760065.1 Rubrivivax sp. | reverse complement strand
CGACTTGGCGCTGCTCAGGCCCAAAGACCCCAAACCGCTGGCCAACCGCGGTTTTGTGGAACTCCGCCCGCCGTCAGAAGCGCTGCCCCGCGGTGCCCGCATCTTCAGCATGGGCAACCCGCTGGACGTGGGCTTTGCGGTCGCCGAAGGCAACTACAACGGCCCCACCGAACGCAGCTTCCTGCCCACGCTCTTCTTCGGCGGCTCGCTCAGCGGCGGCATGAGCGGCGGGCCGGCACTGGACGAACAGGGCCGCCTGGTGGGCGTCAACGTGGCGGCGCGGCGCGATGGCGAGCAGGTCAGCTTCCTGGTGCCGGCCGACCCCGTGCGCACGCTCATCGCACGCGGCCGCGGCAGCGCGGCCGTGACGGCACCGGCCTGGCCCGAGGTGACGCGCCAGCTGATGCAGCACGAGGCCGACCTGGCGCAGCGCTTCATCGCCCAGCCCTGGCGCCACGCCGGCCACCCGGTGTACACGATCCCGGTGCCGCAGGAAACCTGGATGCGCTGCTGGGGCCGCGGCGCACCGCAGGCCACGCGCGGCCTGCAGTTCGAGCGTTCGGACTGCGAGATGGACAGTCGCATCTTCGTCAGTGGCGCATTGCTCACCGGCTACATCACGGTGCGCCACGAGGCCTACGACGGCAGCCGGATCGGCGCGCTGCGCTTCCAGGAGCGCTACTCCTCCAGCTTCGGCAACGAGTTCGTCGGCCAGGACGACCGCCTGCGCACCGCCGGCCAGTGTGTCGAACGCACCGTCGGCGTCTCACCGCGCACCGCGCCCGCGCCGAAGACCGAGGCGCCGCTGCGGCTGCGCGCCGTGATCTGCCTGCGCGCCTACAAGAAGCTCGTGGGCCTGCACGACCTGAGCGTGCTGGTGGTCACGCTGGACGGCAAGACCGCTGGCGTGCAGGGGCGCCTGGACGCTCATGGCATCAGCCTGGCCAGCGCGCAGCGCCTGGCCCGGCACTACCTGGACGGCTTTGCATGGAACCCGGCGACACGCCCCGAATCGACACCCCCGCGCGCCAAGACCGCCTCGCGCTGATCGAGGTCAACGAGCGCGACGGCCGCGTCGGCCACAGCGCCAGCGTGCACGGCTGGCCATTGACGCTGGGCCGGGCGCTGGACAACGACGTCGTGCTCGACGACCCGCACGTCGCCGCGCACCACGCCACGCTGAGGCCCGACGGCGACGGGCGGCTGTGGCTGCACGTCGGCGACACCGTCAACGGCATCGTCGTCGACCGCACGCGCCACCCAGCCGGCGCACGCGTGGCGCTGCCTGCCAGCGGCGCCACGCTGGAGATCGGCGGCCTGCAGCTGCGCCTGCGGCTGCCCGCCGAGACGCTGGCCGCCGAGAAGCCGCTGCCGGTGCTCAGCCGCGCACACCTGGCCGGGCCGCTGCTCGCCGGCCTGGTCTTCCTGCTGCTGGGCCTGTTCGACCATTGGCTGTCGATCGACCCTGGCGCCGATGCCGCCGTCTGGCTGCCGGTGGCGGTGGGCCTGCCGATCGCGGTTGCCGGCTGGTGCGGCCTGTGGGCGCTGGCGGCCAAGCTGTTCCAGCACCGCTTCGACTTCATGGGCCACCTGCGCATCGTGCTGCCCTGGCTGCTGGCCGTCGAGTTGGTGGACCTGGTGCTGACGCCGCTGGCAGCCTCGCTCGGCTGGCCCTGGCTGTGGCGGCTGGTGGCGCCGCTGCAGGTGCTGCTGGGCCTGCTGATGCTGCGCGCGCACCTGACGCGGCTGTTGCCGCTGTCGCAGCGCGCCGTGACCGCCGTGCTGGCTGCTGCGGCGCTGGCCGGCGCGGCGATCTCGCTGACCGTGACGAAGCGCGCCACCGACCGCTTCAGCCGTCCGGCCTACATGAGCACGCTGCCGATGCCGGCGCTCAACCTGGGCGGCACCGTGGCCGCGGACGATCTGGTGCAGGAGCTGGCGCCGCTGGCCGATCGCCTGGCAGCGCGCGTGAAAAAAGCGCGCGAGGACGAACCCGGCGACCGCGACGGCGACTAGACCGTCTTTCTCAACTGAGTACTGATAGCACCGCCAAGTTGTTGACTTGATTCGCACGAGGCCCGAAGGTCTCCACTACAAGACTGGTTCGGTTGTCTCCGTTGCGACCAGCGCCGTGGTGATCTTCGGTGGCGGCTGGCGCGGCAGGTCCAGCCGCAACTGCTCCAGCAGCATTCGATGCCTGGGCTCGGGCTGCGTGAAACGCGACAAGGTCAACTCGCGCCCATCGGTGGTGGGCAGTCCTTGTGCGCGTCCAGACCGACGAAGAACTTGATACGCTCGTCCATGGCTCGTCTCCTTCAAGTTGCGACTGGCCCGCCCAGCCGCATGTGGCTCGGCACACCTCGGTGCGCAATCCACGCCATTGGAGACGAGCCACCGCCTTGTGGCGAGCGACCATGATGTCTAGCGACAAAAGGGAGGCGTTGTGCGTGCCGTCGTTGTCCAAGAGATCCGCCAAGATACACGGAGGCACACGGCATCATCGTTCTGCGGTGAATGACCAGCACGGGTTCGATGGTCCCCGCCTCATCCCGCTGGAACCCAGCCGCCAGGTTCCATGCGCTGGGCCAGCGCATGTCCCGCGCGGTCTTGAACACAATGCGATCGCGTTGCGCCCGAGTTGCTCATCCATCATCCAGCCGCCTAGCGGGTCGTTGACGTGCGGATCCGCCCCGGCCTGATACAGCAGGACTTGACAATCCTCAAAGGCGCTGTTCCATGAACGGCGTCGCGGCAACGGTCCAGGTCAGGTAGCGCCTGGCGGTCGGCGTGGCCATGCAGGGGGCGGCGGCGCCGGCCCAACGACGCCCAGCCGACGCGAATTGACCGGATCGCGAAAGACCAGAGGCTGCTCGCGCAGCGCCGCGGGCGTCAGCGTCGCGGCGTGCGCCACCGCATCGGTAACCAAGTGGTGGTGCGGGCTCTTGACGCAGACCGGGTCGGCCAGCGCCGGGTCGTTGGCGAGCATAAAAGCCTGACAACGGCAACCGCCCAGATCCTGCTCGCGGAACTCGC
The DNA here is from genome assembly GCA_043760065.1 of Rubrivivax sp. Taxonomy (GTDB): domain Bacteria; phylum Pseudomonadota; class Gammaproteobacteria; order Burkholderiales; family Burkholderiaceae_C; genus Rubrivivax. Next base: position 1,854 of record JAYUPN010000054.1, on the reverse strand, counting down.
AGCTCACGCAGGGCTCCTTCATCCAGCCAGTGCCTCGATAGCGGTTGAAACCTTCGGAATCGAACCAGATGTCGCGCAGGCTGTGCTGCCTGACGCTGGGGAAGCTCAGGCCCGGCAGCATCCGGGCCGTGTGGCAGGGCAGCGCGGTGCCATCGGGTGCGACAGTGAGGAACATGTTGCCCCAGCCGTTGACGCACTTCTTCGGCTTGCCGTCGTGGTAATCGGGGGCGACGAAAAAGATTCGCATGCGCTCGCCGTGCGTCGCGCGCCAGGCCTGGGTCACCGCCTCGGCGTGGCGCAGCTGTTCGTGCGTCGGCAGCAGATGGTTGCGGTTGACATAGGCCCACGAGTAGTACTGTGTGTTGGCCAGTTCCAGGTACTCGGCACCGAGCTCGGAAGCCATCTCGATGATGCGGTCGATGTGGTCGATGTTCAGGCGGTGGATGACGACGTTCATCACCATCGGCCAGCCCTGATCCTTGATGATTCCGGCGACCCGGCTTTTCAACTCGAAGGTCTTGGTGTGCGACAGGAAGTCGTTCATCTCGCGCGTCGAGTCCTGAAACGACAGCTGCACGTGCTCCAGACCGGCGGCCTTCAGCGCCGCAGCGCGCGGCGACGTCAGGCCGACGCCAGAAGTCAGCAGGTTGCTGTAGTAGCCCAGTCGGTGGGCTTCGGCGACGATCGTTTCCAGGTCGTCGCGCAGCAGCGGTTCGCCGCCCGACAAGCCTAGCTGAACGGCGCCCATTTCGCGCCCCTGACGCAGCACGCGCAGCCAGTCTTCGGTGCCGAGCTCGTCTTGCTGCTGCGCGAAGTCGACCGGGTTGTAGCAAAACACGCAGTGCAGCGGGCAGCGATACGTCAACTCGGCCAGCAGCCACAGCGGCGGCCCGATGGCGGGTGACGGCGGTTCGCCGGTCGGCGTCAAAGCCATGTCAGCCACTGCTGGCGGCCGGCCATCTCGACGAAGGCCATCACGTCGCGTTCAAGGCCTCGCAACGCATGCGTGTGCTCGATGTCGGCCACGATGGCCGCCACGCTGCGCGTACCGTCGCAGCGCTTGAGGATCTCGCCGGCGCTGTCGTTGAGCTTGACCATGCCTTCAGGGTAAAGCAGCACATGGCAGTTCTGCACGGGCTCCCACTGCAGCCTGAAGCCGGCGCCGATGCGCGGCTGCGTCATGCCGGTCACGGTGCTCATCGGTAGTGAGCCGCCATGGCGTCGTTCATGGCCCAGAGGATGTCGAGCTTGAATTGCAGCACCTCGAGCGCGCGCTCCTGCAGCGCACGGGTGGCGAAGTGCTGCAGCGTGATCGCCAAGCCCTGTTCGACATCTCGGCGAGCCTGGCTGACCCGGCTGCGGAAGTAGTGCAGGCCGTCGGCGTCGATCCAAGCGTAGTGTTCAGGCCAGGTGGCCAGACGCTGCTGATGAATCTCGGTGGCGAACAGCTCGGTCAGCGAAGAACACACCGCCTCCTGCCACGGCGCGCGGCGCGCGAAGTTGACGTAGGCATCGACGGCGAAACGCATCGCCGGCACGACATGGCGCAGGTCGGTGACTTCAGCGCGCGTCAACCCGACCGCCTCTGCCAGCCGCAGCCAGGCCTCGATGCCGCCTTCGTCGCGGATGCCGCCGATCTCGAAGCCGTCGTGGTCGAGGATGCGCTGGACCCAACCGCGGCGCACCTGTGGGTCGGTGCAGTTGGACAGCACCGCGGCGTCCTTGATCGGGATCGCGATCTGGTAGTAGAAGCGATTGGCGACCCAGCCGCGCACCTGCTCGGGCGTGGCGCGGCCGGTGTTGAGCATCACGTTGAACGGGTGGTGGATGTGGTACGAGCGCCCGCGCTCGCGC
>JAYUPN010000053.1:0-13594 GCA_043760065.1 Rubrivivax sp. | reverse complement strand
TTCATGCGGCCCTTGTGTTCCTTGTCGCTGATGAGCGTGAACTCGCCTTCGCCGCTGGCCTTGCGCGGGCCGCTGCACTCGAGCTTGAACTTGACGGTGTTGCCGCTGCGCGTGCTGCCGGTCTGCTTGCACTGACCGTCCTGCTGCGCGACCTCGTTGCGCGCCGCCTGCTCCGCAGTCAGGCAGACCTTGACCGTCATCGGCTGGCCAGCAGCGGGCAAACCGGCAGCCATGCCCTGGCGGCCCATCGCTTCTTCGAGCTGCTTGCGCTTGTCGGGCGGCATCGCGGCCAGCTGCTCCTTCATGCGCGCCATCGCGGCTTCCATCTCGCCGCTGCCGGTTTTCATCGTGCTCTGGTGTTCCCACAGGCCGGGGCGAAGCTGCTGCGCCGATGCGCCGGCGCTGCCCAGGGCGATGCAGGCGGCCGTCAAGGCGGTCCAGGGTTTCATGGCGGGTCCTTTCTTTCGCGGGCCACGGGCAGCACGAGTCCGTCGACCTGCGCTGGCGTGAAGCCGGTCGCGCCCAGCCCGCGGGCGACGCCCTGGCGGTCGGCCGCGTCGCGGTTCTGGCTGATCTTCCACTTGCCGACCAGCCGGGTCAGCGGGATGCGGATGCCGACGATGGCACGCAGCATCTGCTGCACGTAGTCGGCCGGCGCATCGCTCACCGCCCACGGCTCGGCGCGTGCGGCTTCGTGCTGGCGCGTCAGCCGCGACACGAAGCCGTGCAGCCACGCCGCGTCCTCCACCGCCTCGAGCACGCCGTGGGCGTGCACGACCTGGTAGTTCCAGGTCGGCACCACCTTGTGCGTGATCGCCTTGGTGGCGTACCACGACGGCGAGATGTAGGCCTGCGGCCCGCTGAACACGGCCAGCACGGCCTGGCCGTGCGCCTGCTGCCACAACGGGTTGGCGCGCGCGACGTGGCCCAGCAGCGTGCCGTGCGGCCCGGCGTCGGCGTCGTACTCGAGCGGCACATGGTCGGCGCTCAGGCCGTCGGCGCCGGTGCTGACGAGCGTGGCCAGCGGATGCTCGCGCATCAGCGAACGAAGCTGCTGCGCGTCGCTCTGCTCGAAGTGTTTGGGCAGGTACATCGCCAGCGCCCTACCAGCTGCCGGTGTTGGCCATCGAAACCCAGGGCTCGGCGGGCGCCTTGGCGCCGCCGGCCTGCAGCAGCTCGATCGAGATGTTGTCGGGCGAGCGCACGAAGGCCATGCGGCCGTCGCGCGGCGGGCGCAGGATCGTCACGCCGTGGTCGGCCAGGCGCTGGCAGGTGGCGTAGATGTCGTCGACCGCGTAGGCGAGGTGGCCGAAGTTGCGGCCGCCGGTGTAGGTCTCGGCCTTGCCGTCGGGCGCCGGCCAGTTGTAGGTGAGCTCGACCTGCGCGCTGCTGTCGCCGGGGGCGGCCAGGAAGACCAGCGTGTAGCGGCCGCCTTCATTGTCCTTGCGCGACAGCACGTCCAGGCCGAGCGCGTCGCGGTAGAAGCGCAGCGAAGCTTCGATGTCGGTCACGCGGACCATGGTGTGGAGGTATTTCATGCCCCCATTGTGGCGCGGCCTTCAGCGCATGGCAGCGGCGCGCGGCTCGAGAACCTCAACGCGGCGCAGCGATGCGCGGTTCGAAGATCAAGCAGGTCGTCGAGCCGTGGGCGTAGAGCTTGCCGTCGGGCCCCACCAGGCGGGCGTCGGCGGTCGCGGTCTGGCTGCCGACGTGGATGACGCGGCCCTCGGCGCGCACACGCCCGGTGTCGGCGCGGATCGCGCGCACCAGGTTCACCTTCAGCTCCAGCGTCGTGTAGGCCTTGCCCGGCGGCAACGCGGCCTGCACGGCGCAGCCCAGCGCCGAGTCCAGGATCGTCGCGTACCAGCCGCCGTGCACGCCGCCCATCGGGTTGAGGTGGCCCGGGCCGGGCATGCCCTGGAAGACGGCGTAGCCCGGCGCCACCTCGAGCAGCAGGAAGTTCATCGTCGGCCCGATGCTCGGGTACGGCAGCTCGCCGCGCAGCATGGCCTGCAGGCTGTCCAGTCCGCTCAGGGTTGCCGCGCCGGCGGGCACCGCCACGCCGGGGCCGGCACCGGCGGCGAGCCGTTCGCGTTGCGCCGCTTCGGCGGCGAGCCAGGATTCAAGGGTCGTCGACATGGCGTTCACTTCCGCAGAAGGGTATAAACTTGCATATGCAACTATATCAAGATTGAAGCGACCATGCATCCGGCCACCCGCGACGGCACCACGGCGCCCAAGGGCTGCACCAACCTCAAGCTGCACCAGCTCGGCCGCCTGGTGGCGCGCCACTACGAGTCCTACCTGGCGCCCGCCGGGCTGCGCGGCACGCAGTACTCGCTGCTGTCGCACGTCGTCCAGCTTGCCCCGCTGCGCCTGGGCGAGCTCGCCCGGGCGATGCAGATGGACGCCTCCACGCTGACGCGCAACCTGCAGCCGCTGATCGACCGCGGCCTGGCGCGCGTCGACGTGGGCGACGACGCGCGCAGCCGCATCGTGCAGGCCACCGCCGCCGGGCAGGCCCTGCGGCGCGACGCGCAAGGGGCCTGGAAGCGCGCACAACTGGCGCTGAACCACAAGCTCGGCAACCGGCGGGTGGCCGCCTTGCACGCGCTGATCGACGACTGCCGGGGCCTGCTGGCCCCCGAAGGAGGCGACGATGAATGAGACCCCGACCGCATCGGCGCCGCTGCGCCCGCTGCGACGCGGCTGGTGGCGCCCGAGAAGCGCGCGCTGGCCACCGGGGTCGTCAATGCCGGCGGCTCCTTCGGGCAGTTCATCTTCGCGCCCGTGGCGCAGGTCATCACCAGCGCTGCGGGCTGGATCGCCGCCGTGCAGACGCTGGCGCTGCTGACCTTGCTGGCGCTGCCAGCGGCCTGGGTGCTGCGCGCGCCGCCACAGCCGGCAGAGGCCAGCGGCGCACCCCGCATCGGCACCCGGGCCGCCGTGCGTCAGGCGCTGGCCGACCGCAGCTTCCGGCTGCTGGCCACCGGCTTCTTCGTCTGCGGTTTCCATGTCGCTTTCCTGGCCACGCACCTGCCCGGCGTCGTGGCTTCGTGCGGGCTGCCGCCCGAGGTCGGCGCCTGGTCGCTGGCGATGCTGGGCCTGTTCAACATCGTCGGCAGCATCGGCATCGGCTACCTCATGGGCTGGCGCGGTGGGCGGCTGCAGATGAAGTCGCTGCTGTCGGCGATCTACCTCGTGCGCGCGCTCGCGGTGCTGGCATTCGTGCTGGCGCCGAAGACGACGCCGGTCGTGCTGGTCTTCGCCGCCGTGATGGGCGTGACGTTCCTGTCGACGGTGCCGCCCACCGCAGGACTGGTGGCGCGCTTCTTCGGCCCCGCCCACATGGCCACGCTGGTCGGTCTGGTCATGGTCACGCACCAGATCGGCGGCTTCCTCGGCGCCTGGCTCGGCGGCAAGGCCTTCGAGGCGAGTGGCTCCTACGACTGGATCTGGTACGCCGACATCGTGCTGGCGCTGGCCGCGGCGCTGATCCACCTGCCGATCCAGGAGCGGCGGCCGGCGCTTGCGGCCACGACCTGATGCACGGTCAGACCGGCACCGTGTAGTTCAGCGTCATGCGCCCGCCGTCGACGACGACGATCTCGCCGGTGACGTAGCTCGCCGCGTCGCTGAGCAGGAACGCCGTCACGTCGGCGATCTCTTCGGGTTCGCCCAGCCGCTTCATCGGCGTGCGGCTCAGGATGCGGGCCTTGGCTTCTTCGCTCGTCAACACCGCCGAACGCGCCAGTTCAGTGGCAATGGTGCCTGGCGCCACGGCGTTGACGCGCACGCCCTGGTCGGCCAGCGACAGCGCCATCACGCGCGTGAGCTGGTTGACCGCACCTTTGCTGGCGTTGTAGCTGGCGATGGTGGGGATGGCCAGCGTGCCGTTGACCGAGCTCATGTTGACGATCGCGCCGCGCCCTTGCCGCACCATCTGGCGCGCCACCGCCTGGCCGACGAGAAAGCTGCCCTTGAGGTTGACCGCGATGACGGCGTCCCAGTCGTCTTCGGTGACTTCAAGAAACGGCGCGGCCTTGAAGATGCCGGCGTTGCTGACGAGGCCGTCGACGCGGCCGAAGCGGGTCATCGTGGCAGCCAGCGCGGCGTCGACCTCACCCTTGTCGGCGACGTTGCAGTGGAAGTAGGCCGCCTCGGTGCCCTGGGCCGTCAGCTCGGCCGCCAGGGCCTGGCCCGCTGCATCGGCGACGTCCCACAGCGCGACCGCGGCACCGTCGCGCGCCAGGCGGCGCGCGCAGGCCTGGCCGATGCCCTGCGCCGCGCCCGTGACGAGCATGACGCGGCCGGCAAAGCCGAAGTGGACGTTGCTGCTGCGCTGCGCTGCGGTCATGTCGCTGCTGCCCGGAAGTGGATGGGGGCGCGCAGTTTAGCCCGTGCCCCGGCGCGGGCGCAGGGGTCAGGCGCTGTCGGCCGCGGCCACCTGACGCCGGCGCGCCGCGGCCGTGCGCAGCGCCACCGCGTCGGGTGCCCGCTGCGCCGGCGCCGCGTCGAGGCGGAACACCTGCACCGCTTCGGCCACCGGGACCGCCTGGCCCTGCAACTGCACCGCCGAGGCTGCGATCTGCTCGACCAGCGCCGCGTTCTGCTGCGTGATGGTGTCCATCTGCGACACCGCTTCGTTGACCTCAGGCGGGGCTCGGGCGGTCGAGCCAGACCGCCATGCCCTGGGCGTTGAGCTCGAGGTCGATGCCCAGCAGCTGCGCGATCTGGGCCTCGCCGGTCTGCACGCCGTGCGCCCGCAGGCTGCGCAGGAAGAGGGCCATCTGCCCGCGCTTGAGCGCCTCGTGGCGATCGGGCGCGTCACGCAGCGTGCGCGCCATCGCCACCATTTCGTCGAGCAGTTGCAGCAGCAGCCGGCCCAGCCGCGGCACCTCGCCGACGCGGCCGAAGTGCGTGAGGTACATGCAGGCGGGATCGAAGGACAGCAGGCGCTGGATCGACGCCTGCAAGGCTTCGGGATCGAACTGCACCGGGGTCGATGTCGGCACGATCCAGGGGCCTTGCGCGGTGTCGAATTCGCGGTAGCTCAGGCCGAAGGTGTCGCCGGTGAACCAGCCGCGCGAGGCTGCGTCCCAGACGCAGTGGTGGTGGCGCGCGTGGCCCGGCGTGTCGGCCAGCAGCAGCGGCCGGCCGGCCAGGTCGATCGTCATGCCGTCGCTCGACGTGGCCACGCGCGCGGCCGGCACCGGCACCAGGTTGCCGTAGGAGCGCGCCATCTCTTCTTCGCCGTAGACCGCCGTGGCGCCGGCCCACAGCGCGCCGGGGTCGATCAGGTGGCGCGCGCCGCGCGGGTGCACGAGCAGGCGGGCGTGCGGCAGCTGCTGCATCAGCAGGCCTGCACCGCCGGCATGGTCGAGGTGGACGTGGGTCGGGATCACCCAGGCCACGTCTTCGACCGCCAGGCCCAGCGCCTGCAGCGTGGCCAGCAGGCGCGGCACGGCGTGGTTGGTGCCGGTGTCGATGAAGGCGGCCTGGCCGCCGTGCACGACCAGATAGGCGGCGTCGAATTGGTCGCGGTGGAACGCGGTGTCGATGGCATGGACGCCATGGCCCAGCGCCTGGACGAAGGCGGGCAGGGGCGCGGTGGTCAAGGGCGCGGGCCCGTCCGGGCTCAGGACGCGCCCAGGATCGTCCACAGGCGGGCGATCTCCGCCACGCCGTCGCTGCCCTTGATGCTGCGCAGCGTCTGCACCGCCGCGGCCTTGCCCTTGGGCGATTGCAGCTGTGCCATGCCCAGGCGCAGCTTGGCGTCCTCGGCACGCTTGAGGTGGCCCTTGGCGATGCCCTTCTGGATCAGCTCGATGCCTTTGTCGACCTCGCCCATCGAGACATAGGCATAGCCGACCTTGACCAGCCCGTCGCCTTCCTTGAAGGTCGCCGCTTCGGCGGCCTGCCCGGCCAGGTTGGCCTTGGCTTCGGCTTCTTGCTTGACGGCCAGGTCGCGCAGCCGCTGGTGGCGCGCGGCCTCGGCGCCGGTGCCCATGACGCCGGCCTTGATGCCCTGGTCGACGATGCGGCGCGCTTCGGTCGGCAAGCCGGCCTGCAGCGACAGCTGCGCCATCTCCATGTAGTCCTCGGTCTTGCTCAGCGTGCCGCTGGCCAGCCGCAGGCGCAGCAGGTCGAGCGCAAAACGGTCGGCAAAGCCGGCCTTGCGCGGCAGGCGGCTCAGGTAGGCAGTCCAGTAGTCCTTCTTCGGGTAGTAGCTGAGCAGCTTCTCCAGCGTCACCACATAACCGGCATTGTTGCCGGTGCGCTGCTGGGCGTCGGCCAGGCGCAGCAGGTCGCCTTCGTCGGGGCGGCGGCCGGCCTGTTCGGCCCCGGAGACGGCGGCGGCCGCGTCCTTGGCGATGGCGCTGTAGTCGCCGCTGGCGCCCTGCAGGTAAGCCTGCATCTGGCGCACGCTGCCACCGGTGTTGCCAGCGGCGATGGCCTTGTTGATCCACTCGCTGGCCTTGGCGTTGTTGCGCTGCTGCACGTAGGCCGAAGCCAACTGCTCGGCCAGCTGGCCCTGCTCGGCGCCGCCGGCGCGGCCGTACAGGCTCTCCAGCGCCTGGATCGCGGTGCCGTAGTCGCCGGCGCGCTGCGCTGCGGCGGCCTTCATGCGGTCGATGGTGGACTGCTCGGCGGCGCTCTTGCCGCCCACCGCTTCGGCCTCGCGCACCTTGGCCAGCGCTTCCTTGGCCTTGCCGGCCTTCAGCAGGTCACCCGCCTGCTGCAGCGGCTTGCCGACCTCGGCCCGCACCTGGGCCTGGGCCACGGACGACGCCCCCGCGGTCAGGGCAAGCGCGGTCACGAGTGCAGCGAGGGTCGGTACGCGGGGAGTCTTCATGGTGAGCAGGGCTGTCTCGGAAGGGCGGGTCTCAGAGGAACTGTTCGTTGCCGACGATGCCGATCTTGGTCACGCCCAGCCGCTGGGCGGTCGCCATGATCATGGCCACGTGCTTGTACACAACGAGTTTGTTGGGCCGCAGGTGGACCTCGGGTTGATCGGCCATCGCAGCGACGGCCGCCAGCCGGGTCTCGATGGCCGCACGGTCGCCGGGCTGGATGACCTCGCCGTTCCAGCCGATGGTGCCGTCGAAGTCGACGTCGATGCGCACGATCTCGGGCGGCTTGGGTGGCGGCGCGGCGTTGTTGGGCACCGGCATGTTCATCTTGACGGCGTGCGTCTGGATCGGGATCGTGATGATGAACATGATCAGCAGCACCAGCATCACGTCGATCAAAGGCGTGGTGTTGATGTCGACCATCACTTCGGGGTCGCTGTCTTCGCCCCCTGCAGAACCGACATTCATGGCCATGGGGGTGCTCTCAGTTCAACCGCGCGCCGGCGCCGGCAGGCGGTTCGGTGATGAAGCCGACCTTGAAGATGCCGGCGCGCTGGCAGGCCACGACGACGCGGCCCACGGACTCGTAGCGCACCTCGGAGTCGCCGCGGATGTGGACCTCGGGTTGCGGCTCCTTGACGGCCTCGATCTTGAGCCGCGCGACCAGCGCCTCGTTGTCGGGCATGCGTTCCTTGGACCAGTAGACCTCGCCGTCGCGGTTGACCGCGATGATGATGTTCTCGGGCTTGGTCTGCGTCGGCAGGTTGCGCTCCTTGGGCAACTCGAGCTTGATCGTCTGCGTGACCACGGGCACCGTGATCAGGAAGATGATCAGCAACACCAGCATCACGTCGACCAGCGGCGTGGTGTTGATGGTGTTGTTGAGCTGGGGCTCGCCGTCTTCGGACGACGAGCCGACGTTCATGGCCATGGATAGGGCTCCCGGCTGGGGTGGTGGAGGTCGCCGCCGTTCAACGCTTGCCCGCGATGAGCACGTTGTGCAGGTCGCCGGAGAAGGCGCGCGTCTGGTCCATGACCGTCTTGTTGCGGCGCAGCAGCCAGTTGTAGCCCATCACCGCGGGCACCGCGACGGCCAGACCGATGGCGGTCATGATCAGCGACTCGCCCACCGGGCCCGCCACCTTGTCGATCGAAGCCTGGCCGCTGATGCCGATCTTGACGAGCGCGTTGTAGATGCCCCAGACGGTGCCGAAGAGGCCGACGAAAGGCGCCGTCGAGCCGACCGTGGCCAGGATCGCCATGCCGTCCTGCAGCCGGTTGTTGACGCTGCCGACGGCGCGGTCGACCGACATGCTGATCCAGGTGTGCTTGTCGATGCTCTCGACCATCGTGCCTTCGTGGTGCTCGCTGGCCTTGATGCCTTGTTCGGCGATGAAGCGGAAGGCCGAGCCTTCTTCCAGCGCGCCGACGCCGGCCTTCACCGAACTGGCTTTCCAGAAGGTCTCGGCCGAGCTCTTGGCGCTCTTGAGCATGGCGCGCTGTTCGATCAGCTTGGTGATGATCACGTACCAGCTGGCCATCGACATGATGGCCATGATGATCAGCGTCGTGTGGGCGACCGCGTCGCCCTGCGTCCACAGGGCCTTCAGGCCGTAGGGGTTGTCGACCGCCTCTTCGGTGATCACGGGCTTGGCCGGCGCGATGGCGGGCTCCGGCGCGACGGCCGCGGCGGGTGCCGATGCCGGCCCCGACGCCGCCTGCGCGAAGGCCATCAGCGGCATGCTCAGCGAGAGCACGAAACCCGCCATCAGCGTGGCCAGGGACTTGGCAGCCCGCGTGCGGGCGGCGATGAAATGGTTCTTAGACATGTGGACTCCAAAGGGAACGACGGTCGCGCGGAGCGCTGCCGCGCGAAGTGGGACAGGGATTCAGTTCTCGAGCTTCCAGACGTACTCGACCGTGAACGACGCGCCGACCGGCTTGCCGGTCTCGTCGGCGCCGGCCTTGAAGCTGCACTCGGCCAGCTTGGTCACGGCGATGCGGTCGAGCTGCTTGTGCTCGCGCGACGGGCCCGAGGACCTCACGACCTCGGGTGCACCGGCCAGCCTGCCGTCGGCGCCGACGTTGAAACGCACCGTCGTCGTGCCGGTGGTTTCGGCATTGCGCGCGGCGCGCGGGTAGTCGTCGCCCGTCGGCGCGCAGGCTTGCACGTTGGCGATCGCCGGTCGTGCCGCGATGCGCGGTGCGGCAGGCGGGGGCGGCGGCGCGGGCGGTGCCGGCGGCGCTAGCGGGGCCGGCGGCGGCGCTATGGTGACGGGTGCCGGCGGCGGCACCACCTGCGTCGTGGTGATCGTCAGCGCCGGCGTCGGCGGCGGGTTGACGTTGACCTCGGGCGGCGGCACGAACGACGGCGGGGGCGGCGCAAACTTGGGCGGCGGCGGCAGGTTCTCGGGCGGCGGCGGCGGCGGCGGCTTGGTCTCTTCGATGATCTTGGTTTCGATCGGGCCCTTGATGACCTCGACCATGCGCTGGGCGAGGCCGTTCAGCAGGCCCCAACCCAGCAGCAGGTGCAGCGCCAGCACGAGGCCAATGCCCACCACGTGCCTGCCCGGCCTGCGTTGTTGTTCGGCAAAATCCACTCGTTCCTCCAGCCAGCCTTGGGTGCACCCTCGAGTGCGGGTGCCCAGGCTGTGCAATCACTGTGTTCGTGGCCTCGTGAGCCGCCCCGGATGGAAACATCCGAGGGGCGCGACTATATCGCGAACCACCCCACGACCGCCCCGGGGCATCACCCTATCCAAGGCGCGCCGGTGAGGTACCCCGGCGGTAACTTCTTCCCGCTGCATTTGTCTGGGCAAGTGCCGTTCCCGAGCTGCGGGCTACCACCCATGCAGGGGGTGTTTCAACGCCCGGCGCACAGCGCCTGCAGCCGGCCCAGCGCCGCTTCCGCTGCGCCCTGTGCATCGCAGGCCAGGACGTGGCGGGATGAAATCGATCGTAACCAGGTGAGCTGTCGCTTGGCCAGTTGGCGTGTCGCAGCAATTGCCAGCCCACGCAGGTCGGCGGGCCGGCCTTCGTCCAGGCACAGCCAGGCCTGGCGGTAGCCGACGCAGCGCATCGACGGCAGGTCGGCGTGCAGGTCCGGCCGCTGGCGCAGCGCGCGGACCTCGTCGAGCAGCCCGGCCGCAAGCATGGTGTCCATGCGCTGCTCGATGCGTGCGTGCAGCCAGGCGCGCGACTGCGGCTCCAGCGACAGCAGCGGCCAATCGGCGCCCACCGCCGCGGCCTTGTGCGCAGCGTCGCCTTGCCACTGCGACAGCGTGCGGCCGCTGAGCTGCCAGACCTCGAGCGCGCGCTGGATGCGCTGGCCGTCGGCCGGCGCCAGCCGTGCGGCGGTGGCCGGGTCGATGCGCGCCAGCTCGGCGTGCAGCGCGGGCCAGCCGTGCTCGCGTGCGCGGTCGTTGATCGTCGCGCGCAACGCTGGGTCGGCCGGCGGCAGGGCGTGCAGGCCTGCGCGCAGGGCGTGGAAGTACATCAGGGTGCCGCCCACCAGCAGCGGCAGCCGCCCGCGGGCCTGGATCTGCTCCACCAGGCGCTGGGTGTCGGCGACGAACTGCGCCGCCGAGTAGGTCTGCGCCGGGTCGAGGATGTCGATCAGGTGGTGCGGCACGGCCGCGCGATCCGCGGCGCCGGGCTTGGCGGTGCCGATGTCCATGCCGCGGTAGACCAGCGCCGAGTCGACGCTGATGATCTCCAGCGGCACGCGCTCGGCCAGCGCCATCGCGAGCGCCGACTTGCCGCTTGCGGTGGGCCCGGCCAGGCACAGCGCAAAGGGCTTCATCGCGGCAGGCGCCGGACCATCGTCCAGCCGATCACGGCCGTCAGCAGCGACCAGAAGGCGAGGCCAAACATCATCGGCCGCAGCGTGCCGTCCAGCGCCACGCCGAGCCAGCGTCCGATGCCGAAAGCGACCAGCGCCAGCAGCAGCCCGGCCAGCGCCGAAGCTGCGCCGGCGGCGGCGGGAAACGGCGCCACCACGCCGGCCTGTCCGCAAGGCTGGTGCTGGCCGTGGCCGAGGAGGTACAGGCATTGCGGCACCAGCACCGCCCACACCTGCTGCACGCCGGCCAGCGCCAGCACCGCACCCAGGACGCCGCCGGCCAGCGTGAAGAACCCGCCGCGCGCCACCGCGCCGTGCATGCCGTGCAGCCGGATCCAGCGCCGGCAGACGAAGGTGCCGGCGATGTAGGACAGCGAACCGGCGGCCATGGCCGCGCCGTAGGCCGCCGGCGACAGCCCGAGCACGTCGATGTAGGCGAACGACGACCCGGCCAGCAGCGTGAACAGGCCGCCGTAGGTACAGGCCACCAGCAGCGACCAGGCCCGGAACACCCGGTGGCGGCCGATCGCCCACCAGGTGGACAGCATCGGCGCCAGTTGCGTGGCGCGTGGGTTGGGCCGCGCCAGCGTCTCGGGCAGGCGCAGCGCGACCCACCACAGCGTCAGCGCGCCGACGCTGGCGACGACGGTCAGCGGCCCGCGCCAGCCCCACCAGTGGGCAGTCAGGCCGCCGACCAGCGGTCCGAGCAGGGCGATCAAGCCCAGTCCCGACAACGCCAGCGACATCACGTGGGCACCTTGCGCCGGCTCGTACAGGTCGCGCAGCACGGCGCGCGCGCAGACCACGCCGGCGGCCATCGCCGCACCCTGCAGCGCGCGCCACACGACCAGCGCCTCGATGCTGCCGGCCAGCGCACAGCCGATGCTGGCGGCGGTGAAGAGCACGAGGCCGCCGAGCAACACCGGCCGGCGGCCGAAGCGGTCGGCGACCGGCCCCCAGACCATCTGCGCGAGGCCGAAGCACAGGATCAGCAGCGACATCGTCAGCTGCGCACTGGCCATGCTGGCACCGAGTTCGCGCGTCAGGCTGGGCAGCGCCGGCAGGTAGAGGTCGGTCGTCACCGGCTGCAGCCCCAGCAACAGCGCCAGCGTGAACGCGGCCAGGGTGTGCGGGACGGCGGGCGGTGCGTGCGCGGCCGCGGTGGAGACAAGGCTCATCCGCAGCGAGGTTATCAGGGCAGGGCGGTGCTTCGTCGCTGCGCGCGGTCGCTTCGTCGCGCCGCCAGCCCAGGCGCCGCGGCGCCGCGGCATGATGTCGACTCGAACGCAACCCGGATGCCGCCCGCATGAGCCATCGATCGCCCCTCGCCCCGAAGTGCAGCCCGGCGCTGACCTTCCTGCTGTCGTGCCTGGTGGCCGCCCTGTGCGCCACCGCGCACGGCCAGACGCTGAAGGACCCGGCGCTCGAAGCGCTGTACGTGGCCGACAGTACCGATGAGCTGCAGCGCACCGCGCTGCAGCGCCCGGCCGACGATCCGCAGGCGGTGCTGGCGCTGGCACTGGCCGCACTGGAGCGCGACGAAGCCGCGGCGCGCGTGAAGGCGCTGGAGCGCGCGCAGGCCTGCGTCGACAAACAACCGCGCGCGGCGCCGTGCCAGTACGCCTACGGCGTGCTGCTCGGCATCCAGGCCATGTCCGAAGGCATGATCAAGGCCGCACGCAGCGCCGGCATCGTCAAGGACGCGCTCGCCGCGGCGCACGAGATCGACCCCGCGTGGTACCCGGCGCGCAGCGCACTGATGGAGTTCTACCTCGTCGCACCCGCGATGATGGGCGGCAGCAGCAGCAAGGCCGCCGAGCTGGCGCGCGGCGCACCGAAGCCGGAACAGGTGGCCGCACTGCAAGGCCGCGTCGCGCTGCAGGACCGGCGCTTCGAAGCCGCGCTCGCCGCTTTCGCCGGCGTGCCATCGGCCGCCGAACATGCGCTCGCCGCCGACGTGCGCGGCTGGGGCACGCAGGCCGCGCTGGGCGTGGTCGCCGCCGGCCAGGCGGCCAAGGCGCAACCCTTCTTCGAGCGGCTGCTGCGCGAACATCCGGGCCAGTCCGCGGGGGCCTACGGCCTGGCGCGCGTGCGGGGCGAGCAGGGCGACTGGGCCGAAGCCCTGCGCCTGTACGAACGCGCCGCGCCGCTGAAGGGGGCCAAGGACTGGCCGCTGGCCTACCGCACCGGCATTGCGCTGCAGCAGCTGGGCCGGCACGAAGAGGCCAAGGCGTCCTTCGCGCGATTCGTCAGCACCGGCAAGGGGCAGAAGGCGTCGCTGGAAGACGCGCGCAAGCGGCTGGAACAGCTTGGCGGCTGAGCAGCCGCCGGCGAACTGCCCTCAGAACCGCTCGTCGTCGCGCAGGTAGCGCCACTGCCCCGGCGGCAGCTGCCCCAGCGGCACGCTGCCGATGCGCACGCGCTTCAGCCCCAGCACCTGCAAGCCCACCAGTTCGCACATGCGGCGGATCTGCCGCTTGCGGCCCTCGCGCAGCACGATGCGCAGCTGCTCTTCGTTCTGCCAGCTCACCGCCGCCGGCCGCAGCAGCACGCCGTCCAGCGTCAGGCCGTGGCGCAGCCGCTCCATGTCGGCTTCGGGCAGCCGGCCCTCGCCGCTGTAGGCCACGCGCACCAGGTACTCCTTCTCGACGCGCGTCTGGTCGCCGATCAGCCGCTTGGCCACGCGGCCGTCCTGCGTGAAGACCAGCAAGCCGGTGGAGTCGATGTCGAGCCGGCCGGCCGCCGCCAGGTGGCGCAGGTGGCCGGGGTGGAACTGGATGCCCGAGGTGTCGCCGCTCCAGCGGTTGGCCGGCGTGACGAGCGTGATCGCCGGCTCGTAGCCGTCCTCGGCCTGGGCGCTGACGATGCCCATCGGCTTGTGCAGCAGCACCGTGACCTG
>JAYUPN010000052.1:0-13670 GCA_043760065.1 Rubrivivax sp. | reverse complement strand
CTACCGCGAAGAGTGGCTGCGCTTCACCGCCATGCTCTCGTCCAAGCGCTCGCCGCAGGAGATGGGCGAGATGATCGTGCGCGGCCTGGCCAAGATGGTCGAGTGCCCGGCTGGCTCGCTGTGGACGCTGGGCGACAGTGAGCGCGGCTTCACGCAGACGGCGCACTGGAACGCGCCTCGAAACGCCGACACCGAGTCGCCGGGCTCCGGCTTGTGCAGCTTCCTGCGCCAGCAGGGTTGGGTCATCGACCTCGACGAGTTCCGATCGTCGCCCCGTCGCTACGGCACGCTGGCGCTGCCGAGCTGGCTGCTGGCCACGCCCAACTCATGGCTGGTGGTGCCTTTGCTGGTGGGCGAGGACCTGCTCGGATTCGTCGTCCTGTCGCGCCCGGTGACGGCCATCAAGCTGAACTGGGAAGTGCTCGACCTGCTCAAGACCGCCGGCCGCCAGGCCGCAGGCTATCTGGCGCAGATGCAGGCCACCGAGGCGCTGCTGGAGGCGCGCAAGTTCGAAGCCTTCAACCGCATGTCGGCGTTCGTCGTGCACGATCTGAAGAACATCGTCGCGCAGTTGTCGCTCATGCTCAAGAATGCGGAACGCCTGCACGACAACCGGGAGTTTCAGCAGGACATGTTGTTGACCGTCGAGAGCTCGCTTGAGAAGATGAGACGGCTGATGCTGCAACTCCGCGAGGGGGCGACGCCCCCGGGTGGCAGCTTGGGCGTTGAACTGGGGCCCATCCTGCAGCGACTGGAAGCTTCGGCGCGCGCCCAGGGGCGCGAGTTGCAGGCGGAGCAGTCAGCCCGCCTGTCGACCCGCGGTCATGCCGATCGACTGGAACGTGTCCTGGGCCACCTCGTGCAGAACGCTTTCGATGCCACCCCGCCGACGGGCCGTGTCTGGATTCACGCCCGGCGCCACAGCGGGCAGGTCATGGTCGAGGTCGGCGACACCGGCTCTGGCATGAGCGAGGACTTCATCCGCAAACAGTTGTTCAAACCCTTCAACAGCACCAAGCACAGCGGCATGGGCATCGGCACCTACGAAAGCTCGCAGTACATCCGTGAACTCGGCGGCAGCCTGTCGGTGGCCAGCCGCGTCGGCGAAGGCACGCGCATCACCGTGCTGCTGCCCCTGTTCGAAACCAGCCACGGCTCCGACCTCGTCCAGGCCGCCCCCCCATGACCCAGGCGCCGTCCCCGCTGCTCATCGTCGAAGACGACCTCGCGCTGCAGAAACAGATCAAGTGGTCCCTGGACCGCTTCGAGTCGGTCACCGCCAGCGACCGCGAGAGCGCGCTGCTGCAGGTCCGACGGCACCAGCCCGCGGTGGTCACGATGGACCTCGGGCTGCCGCCCGATCCGGACTCGGTGTCCGAGGGTTTCAAGCTGCTCGAGCAGATGCTGGCCATCGACCCGGCGATCAAGGTCATCGTGCTCACCGGTCAGAACGACCAGGCCAACGCCTTGCGCGCCGTGGCGCTCGGCGCCTACGACTTCCTGGCCAAGCCTTTCGAGCCGGACGTGCTCACCTTGACGGTGGAGCGCGCCTACCGCCTGTCGGAACTGCAGGCCGAGAACCGGCGGCTGCAGTCGCTGCACCAGCCCGATGCGCTGTCGGGCCTCATCACGCGCGATGCCGAGATGATGCGCATCGCGCGCGTCGTCGAACGCGTGGCCTCCAGCGACGCCACCGTGCTGCTGCTCGGTGAGAGCGGCACCGGCAAGGAGGTGCTGGCGCAGGGCCTGCACGCGGCCAGCAAGCGCGCCGGGCGCTTCGTCGCCATCAACTGCGCGGCAATCCCCGAGAACCTGCTCGAGAGTGAACTCTTCGGCTACGAGAAGGGCGCCTTCACCGGCGCCGCCAAGACCACGCCGGGCAAGATCGAGACCGCCAACAACGGCACCCTGATGCTGGACGAGATCGGCGACCTGCCGCACTCGCTGCAGGCCAAGCTGCTGCGTTTCCTGCAACAGAGAAC
The DNA here is from genome assembly GCA_043760065.1 of Rubrivivax sp. Lineage (GTDB taxonomy): Bacteria > Pseudomonadota > Gammaproteobacteria > Burkholderiales > Burkholderiaceae_C > Rubrivivax. The sequence goes on along the minus strand of JAYUPN010000052.1, from coordinate 11,688 downwards.
CATCGAGCGCCTGGGCGGCCGCAACGAGCTGCCGGTCGACGTGCGGGTGGTGTGTGCCACGCACCAGGACCTGAAGACGCTGATCAGCGAGGGCCGCTTCCGCGAGGATCTGTATTACCGCCTGGCCGAGATCGTGGTCAACATCCCGCCGCTGCGCGCCCGCGCCGGCGACGCCGTGCTGTTGTCGCACGCCTTCCTGCGGCGCTTCGCGCAGGACCAGCGGCGCACCGGGCTGAGCTTTTCGGACGACGCCTTGCGCGCCATCGAACTGCACCCGTGGCCCGGCAACGTGCGCGAGCTGCTCAACGCCATCAAGCGCGCCTCGATCATGGCCGACAGCGACCGTCTGAGCTGCGAGGACCTGGGCCTGCCGCCGCCGGTGCAGGACGACAATGCGGGCAGCCGCTCCGACCTGGATTTGCGCACGGTCAGGGAGACGGCCGAAAGGCAGGCCATCATTGGCGCACTGGCGCGCAGCAATGGCAACATCGTGAAGGCTTCGGAGATCCTCGGCGTGAGCCGCCCGACGCTGTACGACCTGATGCGCCGACTGGCCATCAAATGACGAAAGTCGATTCCGGCGACCTTCAAACTCGGGACATCCAGCACATGCAGACTCGCCCCCTCCGCAGCGGCCTGGCCGCCCTCAGCGTGGCGATCGCGCTGGGCCTGGTGGGCTGCGGTCGCGGCAGCACCCCCGAAGCACTGATCGACGCCGGCAAGGCGTCGCTGGCCAAGAAGGACCCCAAGTCGGCCATCGTCAGCTTCAAGGCGGCGATGCAGGCCGATCCGAAGAGCACCGAAGCCCGGTTCCAGCTGGCACTGGCGCTGATGGCGGCAGGCGACCCCGAGACCGCGGCGCACGAACTGGTCCGGACCCTGGAGCAGAAACACGACGCCCAGGTCGTGATGCCGGCGCTGGCCCGCGCGCTCGTGCACAGCGGTCAGCACAAGAAGCTGGTCAGCCTGTACGGCGACGCCAAGCTGAACGACAAGGCGGCACTGGCCTCCTACAAGACCTCGGTCGCCACGTCGTGGATGACGCTGGGCGACAAGGCCAAGGCCGAGACCGCGCTCGCGGCGGCGCATGCCGCCGTGCCCGACTTCGTTCCGGCCCTGCTCATCCAGGCGCGGCTGAAGGCCGGGGTGCGCGATGCCGACGGTGCCAAGGCGCTGGTGGACAAGGCGCTGGCCGCCGACCCCAACGCCCACGAAGCGTGGCAACTGATGGGCGAACTGGCGACCTTCTTCAAGCGCGACGCCGGCGCCGGCGCCGAAGACTTCCGCAAGGCCGTGAGCATCGACCCGGGGTACGTGCCCGGGCACCTTTCGCTCATCTCGGCCCTCATCGCGTCGCGCGACCTGCCCGCCGCCAAGGCACAGGCCGAGAAGCTGCGCACGATCCTGCCCAAGCACCCGCAGACCCTGTTCGTCGACGCGCAGATCGCGTTTGCCGAGAAGGACATGGTCAAGGCCCGGGAACTGACGCAGCAGCTGATGCGCTTCGGCTCCGGCCACGTCGGCGTGCTGCAGCTGTCGGGTGCGGTCGAAGCTCAGGTCGGGTCGCTGGTGCTCGCCGAATCCCGCTTCAGCAAGGCGTTGCAGATCGAACCCAACCTGCCGGTGGCGCGCCGCAACCTGGCCCTGGTCTACATGAAGCTCGGGCAGGCGCAGCGTGCGCTGGACACGGTGCTGCCGCTGCTGGGGCCGAACTACGCCTACGCCGATGCCCACGCCGTCGCCGGCGACGCCTACCTGCGACTGGGCAATGCGGCCGCAGCCCAGGCTTCCTTCACGAGGGCCGCTGAGCTCGACCCCGGCAATGACCGCATCCAGACCGCGATCGCGCTGACGCAGTTGTCGCGCGGCGACCCCGACAGCGCCTTTGCGCAGCTCGGAGCGCTGTCCGGCAAGACGAAGGACACCTTTGCCGACGCCGCGCTGGTCAGCGCACGCCTGAAGCGCCGCGAATACGACGCCGCGCTGAGCGCAGTGGACCAGATGGCCAAGAAGCAGCCCGGCGACGCCGCGGCGGCCGAACTGCGCGGCCGCGTCCACCTGGAGCGCCGCGACTACGTCCTGGCACGCAAGGCCTTCGAAGAAGCCCTCAAGCTGGACCCGAACCTGTTTGCTGCGGTCGCCTATCTGGCCACCATCGACAGCATCGAAGGCAAGACCGCGCAGGCCCGCGCGCGCTTCGAGGGCGCGGTCAAGGCCGATCCCCGCAACCACCTCGCGCGCATGGCGCTGGCCGACATCCTGCTGCGCGCCGGTGCACCGCTGGACGAGATCAAGGCCTTGCTGCGCGAAGCCATCATCGCGTCGCCCTCCGAGTCGGGGCCGCGCCTGCAGCTGATCGACATCACGCTGAAGAAGCGACAGTACAAGGACGCGCTGGCGGTGGCCCAGGAAGCCGCTGCCGCCATGCCCAGCGACCTGGCGGTGCTCGATGCGGTCGGGCGCGCGCAGGCCGAGTCCGGCGACACCGAGCAGGCCATCAGCACCTTCCGCCGCATCGCGGCGATCGAGCAGTCCTCGGGCCAGGCCTACGTGCGGCTGGCCGATGTCTACAAGACCAGCGGCAAGCGCGCGGCCGCCGAGACGGCGCTGCGCAAGGCGATGGAGGTCGATCCGAACCTGATCCAGGCGCAGGACGCGCTGATCGAGTTGCTGCTCAGCACCAACCGCGCCAAGGACGCCCTGGATCTGGCGCGCCAGATCCAGCAGCGGCGGCCCAAGGACGCCGACGGCTACGCCTTCGAGGCCCTGGTCCACTACAAGCTCAAGGCCCCGGACGCGGCCTTCGCCGCCTACCGCAAGGGCATTGCCGTGCCCGGCAGCAGCCCGGACATTGCGCGGCTGCTCTACATCAGCCTGCTCAAGGCGCAGCGCAACGCCGAAGCCGACCGCTTTGCCGAGACCTGGTTCAAGGACCATCCCGAGGACGTCGCCTTCGACTACCAGATGGCGGTGACGGCGCTCACACGGCTCGAGATGAGCCAGGCCGAGGCCCGCCTGCGCCGCATCGTGGCCAAGCGGCCGAACCATCCGCTGGCCCTCAACAACCTGGCCTGGGTGCTGGCCTACCAGAACAAGCCTGGCGGCATCGAATACGCGCAGCGCGCCGTCCACCTGATGCCCGACCGCCCGGCCCTGATGGACACGCTGGCCATGACGCTGGCCCTGGACAAGCAGTACGCCAAGGCGCTGGAGTTGCAGAAGAGCGCCGTGGCGCTGGCCACCGAGGACAAAGGGCTGCGCCTGAACCTGGCGAAGATCGCCCTGCAAGCGGGCGACAAGACGCTGGCCAAGGCGGAGCTCGAGGCGCTGAAGTCGGTCGGGCCGACGCTGCCCTACTACGAAGAAGTGAACCGTCTTCTGAAGACGATCTGAGAGCGAGGAAATCACATGAACAAGCCGCTGAACATCCGCCGCACCCCTGTCGCGGCCTGGGTCTGCGCACTGTCGCTGGCACTCGCTGCGTGCGGCGGCAAGTCCGACACCGAGTTGATCGCCTCGGCCAAGTCCTTGCTCGAGAGCAAGGACAGCAAGGCGGCCGTGATCCAGCTCAAGTCCGCGATCCAGCAGAACCCGCAGTCCGGCGAGGCCCGCTTCCTGCTGGGCAAGACGCTGCTCGCCGGCGGCGACCCGGTGGCGGCGCTGGTGGAGTTGCGCAAGGCGCAGGAGCTCCAGGTGCCCGATGACCAGGTCATTCCGGAGATCGCCCGCGCGATGCTCTCGGTGGGCGAAGAAGGCAAGCTGATCCCGCAGTACGGATCGGCGCGACTGAAGACGGCGAGCGCGCAGGCCGACCTGCGCACCTCGATCTCGGTGGCCCATGCGCTGCGCAACGAGATGGAGCTGGCCGACGAGGCCGTGGCCTCGGCGTTGCAGGCGCAGCCCGGCTTCGCGCCGGCGGTCATCCAGCAGGCGCGGCTGCGGGCCGCGTCGGGGGCCATCGACAACGCCCTCGAGCTGCTGGCGCAGGTGCTGCAGAAGGAACCGACCCACGATGCCGCGGGCCTGCTGCAAGGCGAGCTGCTGTGGCATGGCAAGAACGACATCGAGAAGGCCACCGAGGCGATCCGCAAGGTGGCGGTCAACCACCCCACCTCGGTGCGTGCACATGCCTCGCTGATCACGCTGCTGAACGAGTCCAAGAAGCTCGACGAGGCCAAGGCCCAGTTCGAACTGCTCAAGAAGGCCGCGCCCAACCACCCGGAGACACTGTTCTTCGAAGCACAGTTCGCGTTCTCGAAACAGGACTTCAAGCTCACGCGCGACATCACCGACCGGCTGCTCAAGGGCATGCCCGAGAACGCGCAGGTGCTCGAACTCGCAGGGGCCGCCGAGTTCAGGCTCAAGCAGTACGTGCAGGCCGAAGCCTTCCTGGGCCGCGCCCTGAAGACCTCGCCCAACCTCCTGCTGTCCCGGCAGCTGCTGGCGCAGGTCTACCTGCGCACCAACCAGCCCACCAAGACGCTGGAGGTGCTGGCGCCGCTGCTTGAAGGCAAGAAAGTCGACGGCATGAGCCTGGCGCTGGCGGCCGACGCCTGGATGCAGACCGGCGACACCAAGCGCTCGGAAGCGGCCTTCGCGCAGGCGGCCAAGATCGCACCCAACGACTCCCGCGTGCGCACCTCGGCGGCGCTGGCTCAGCTGGCGCGCGGCAACAGCAACGCGGCGATGGGGCAGCTCGAAGCGATCGCCGCCGAAGACAAGGGCCCGCGCGCCGACGTGGCGCTGATCAGCGCGCGGCTGAAGCAGAACGACATCCCGGGCGCGCTGAAGGCCATCGAGGGCCTCGAACGCAAGACCCCGGAACGGCCGCTGGCCTACAACCTGCGCGGGCGCGTGCTCCTGCTCAAGCGCGACCTGGAAGGCGCAACCAAGGCCTTCGAGACCGCGCTGAGCAAGGACCCGAACTACTTCCCGGCCATCGCCAGCCTGGCGGCGATGGAGCTCAGCGCCGGCAAGCCCGAGCTGGCGCGCCAGCGCTTCGAGGCCGTCACCAAGGCCAATCCCAAGGCGCACGAAGCGTGGCTCGCGATGGCCGAGCTCGCGGCGCGCACCGGCGCGGCTCCCGAGGAGGTTCTCAAGCACCTGCGCGACGCGGTCAAGGCCAACGCGGGCGAGCCGGCGCCGCACCTGGCGTTGATCAACAACCTCGCCTTGAGCGGCGACACGAAGTCGGCATTGACCGCCGCGCGCGAAGCCAGCGCGGCGCTGCCGAGCAACCTCGAGATCATGGCGGCACTCGGGCGCAGCCAACTTGCCGCGGACAGCGCCGAGCAAGCGATCACGACCTTCAAGCAGTTGACCGCGCTGCAGACCACCAATCCGGCCCACCACCTGAGCCTGGCCGAAGCCCAGATGGTCAACAAGGACCCCGAAGGCGCGCGCCGCTCGGTGCGCAAGGCGCTGGAGATCAAGCCCGACTTCCTGCCGGCCAAGCGCGCCCTTGTGAGCCTGGCCTTGCTCGACAAGAAACCCCTGGAGGGACTGGCGATCGCGAAAGCCATGCAGAAGGACTCGCCGCTGATCCCCAGTGGCTTCACGCTCGAAGGCGACGTCGAGATGAGCCGGAAGAACTACGACGCCGCGGCAAGCGCCTACAAGGCTGCGCTGCAGCTGACCAAGACCACCGAGTCCTTCGCTCGCATGCATGGCGCCCTGCGGCAGGCCGGCAAGACCGCCGAAGCCGATCGCGCAGTGGCCGACTGGACCAAGAACCGTCCCAAGGACTCCGCCTTCCGCTTCTACCTGGGTGACCTGGCGCTGGCGCAGAACGAACATGCCGTCGCCGAAGGCCACTACCGCGCCGTGCTGGAGTTGCAACCACGCAACGCGCTGGCCATGAACAACATCGCCTGGCTGCTGGCCAAGCAGGGCAAGCCCGGCGCCGTGGCGATGGCCGAAAAGGCCAACGAGCTGATGCCCGGCAAGGTGGCGCTGATGGACACGCTGGCCACCGCGCTGGCGTCCGAGGGCAAGCTGCCCAAGGCCATCGACGTGCAGAAGTCCGCCATCGCCCGCAGCCCCAACGACCCGGGCCTGAAGCTGGGACTGGCCAAGCTGCTGATCAAGTCCGGCGACAAGGCCTACGCGCGCTCCGAGCTCGAGGACCTGGCCAAGCTCGGCGACAAGTTCAAGGGCCAGGCCGAAGTGGCTTCGTTGCTGAAGACGCTCTAGGCGGCCGGTGCAGCACGCGATCGGCCGCCGTCTGTTGCTGGCCCTGGCGGCCGGTGCGGCGCTGCCGGCGCGCGCCGACCTGGCCGAGGTCATCGCGCGCAGCAAGCCCTCGGTGCTGCCAGTGGGCACCTTCAACGCCACCGACAGCCCGCGCTTCGGCTTTCGCGGCACCGGGTTCGTGGTCGGCGACGGCAACCTGGTGGCGACGAACTTTCACGTCCTGCCCGCGGGGGCCGAGGCCGACAGCGGGCCGGTGATGGCGGTCCTGGCCGGGCGCAACGGCGACATGGCCCAGCTGCGCCGGGCGCGCGTGGTCGGCACCGACCGCGCGCGCGACCTGGCGCTGCTCAGGATCGAAGGCGCGGCGCTGGCGCCGCTGCCGCTGCAGGACGGCGGCATGGCCAAGGAAGGCCAGTCGATCGCGGTGATGGGCTTTCCGATCGGCGGCACACTGGGCTTCGCGATGGTCACGCACCGCGGCATCATCGCGTCGGTCACGACCGCCGCCCTGCCGGCGGCCACCGCCCAGCAGCTCGACCCGCGTGCGCTGGTGCGGCTGCGCGAAGGCAACTTCGACATCTACCAGCTCGACGCCACCGCCTACCCCGGCAACAGCGGCGGGCCGGTGGTCGACGTCGACAGCGGGCGCGTCGTCGCGGTCATCAACATGGTGCTCATCAAGGCCGGCCGCGAGAGTGCGCTGAGCAACCCGACCGGCATCAGCTACGCGATCCCGGTGCGGCACCTGGTCGAGCTGGTGAAGACGGCGCGTTAATCGCGCCCCGGATTCACACCTTGTAGTACGCGCGGTACCAGGCCACGAAGCGGCCGATGCCGCTGCGGATGTCGGTGGCCGGCGCAAAGCCGGTCCATTCGGTCAACGCGTCGACGTCGGCATAGGTCGCCGGCACGTCGCCGTCCTGCAGCGGCAGCAGGTTCTTCTGCGCCTGCAGGCCCAGCGCTTGCTCGATGCAGCCGATGAAGTCCATCAAGGGCACCGGGTCGTGGTTGCCGATGTTGAAGACGCGGAACGGCGCATCGCTGGTGCCCGGGTCGGGCTGCTCGGCGCGGTAGGCCGGGTCGGGCGCGGCCACGCGGTCGAGCACGCGGATCACGCCTTCGACGATGTCGTCGACGAAGGTGAAGTCGCGCTGCATGTTGCCGTGGTTGAAGACGTCGATCGGCCGCCCTTCGAGGATCGCCTTCGTGAACAGGAACAACGCCATGTCCGGCCGGCCCCAGGGCCCGTAGACGGTGAAGAAGCGCAGGCCCGTGGTCGGCAGGCCGAAGAGGTGGCTGTAGGTGTGCGCCATCAGCTCGTTGGCCTTCTTGGTGGCCGCATACATGCTCACCGGGTGGTCGACGCTGTGGTGCTCGGAGAACGGCATCTGCGTGTTGCCGCCGTAGACGCTGGAGCTCGAGGCGTAGACCAGGTGCTGCACCCGGCTGTGGCGGCAGCCTTCGAGCACGTTCATGAAGCCGACGATGTTGCTGTCGACATAGGCGTGCGGGTTCTGCAGCGAGTAGCGCACGCCGGCCTGCGCCGCGAGATGGATCACGCGGTCGAATCGTTCGTGCGCGAACAGGGCCTCGATGCCGGGGCGGTCGGCGACGTCCATCTGCACGAAGCGGAACGCCGGGTGCGGCGTCAGGCGCGCCAGGCGGTCGCGCTTGAGCTGCACGCTGTAGTAGTCGTTCAGGTTGTCCAGGCCCACCACCTCGTCGCCGCGTGCCAAGAGACGCAGCGTGGTGGTCATGCCGATGAAGCCGGCAGCGCCGGTGAGCAGGATTTTCATGGGGACGCTTGGGCTGCCCGTGCCGGCGCGGCACGGTGAGGGCGCGGCGGGTGCGCGGCGGCACGGTCGGGCCGTGGCTGTCGATTCTGGCATGGCGGTGCCGGGCGCCTGCGCTCCGCCGGCAGCGGGCGTGGCGAGGTTTTCACGCTTGCGCCGCGGGCGTCGGGCCCACGTCACTGCGGTCGCTCGAGCTTTCGAGCGCGGCGCTGCCGTGCGGCGCCGCTCAAGCGCGCAACAGTGTCTTCAAGGCGTCCAGCTGCCCGGCCCGCAACGCCTCGCGCAGCGGCCCCAGGTCGGCCGGCTGCTGCAACAGCTTGGTGAAGGCCTTGGCGGTGCCCGGCGGGCCGACGTACAGGCCGCCGGCCAGCTGGCCGTGGCGCACGACGAGCCGCCACCAGGCAGGGTCGCCCTCGCGGGCGTGGAAGTTCTCGTCGCCTTCGCGCGCCACGATGTCGCCCTGGCTGCGCAGGTCGATGCCCTCGCACTTGAGCTGCAGCACGATGCGCGGCGTCGCGTAGGGCCGCGCCTCGCCCAGGATCGCGGCCGCCGCCGTCGCCGCGTGCGCCGCGCCGATCGGCCACAGCCCGCGCGGCGTGCCCTTGAGCTCCGCCACGTCGCCCACCGCGTAGATGTCCGGGTCCGACGTCCGCATGTGCGAATCCACGCGCACGCCGTTGTCGCCCAGCGCCAGGCCCGCCTCGCGGGCCAGGAAGGTGTTGGCCTGGATGCCCAGCGCGGCGACGAAGAGGTCGCCCTTGACGCGCGGCCCGTGCGCCAGCTGCGCCGCCTGCAGCAGCGGCTGCCCTTCGAAGGCCACCACCGACACCCCCGTCGCGACCTGAATGCCGATGCTCTCCAGGTAGCCCTTCAGCCGGGCTCCGCCTTCGGCATCGAGCTGCGCGTTCATCAGCCGGTCGGCGCGCTGCAGCAGCGTCACCTTCAACCCCAGGTGGTGCAGCGCATCGGCGGCTTCCACGCCCAGCACGCCGCCGCCCACCACCACCGCGCGCCGCGCCTTGGCGCGGCCGACGTGGTAGCGGATGGCCTGCGCGTCCTCGGCCGTGCGCAGCATGAAGGCGTTGGCGTGGTTCATGAAGCTGGCGTCCGGCGGCGTCGAGCGCGCACCGGTGGCCAGCACCAGCCGGTCGTAGGGCAGCGCCTCGCCGCTGGCCAGTTGCACGCAGCGCGCGACGCGGTCGATGCGCGCCGCGACCACGCCGCGGTGCAACTGCACCGCGTGTCTCTCGGGCCAGTCGGGCGGCACCAGCAGCAGGCCGTCGACGCCCGCGCTGTCGTAGACCAGGCGGCCGATGCCCATGCGGTTGTAGAAGGCGAAGGGCTCGCTGCCGACGACGTCGATGCGCACGCTCGGGCTGTCGCGGCGCAGCGCCTCGGCCACGCCCATGCCGGCGACACCGTTGCCGATGATCACCACGCGCTGCACGCCGACGGCCCGGGCCTTGTCGACGGCGCTCACCGGCACCGTGCCCAGCGCCCGCGGCGCGGCGTTGGAGTGCGGGTCGCGGTCGATCAGCACCGGCCCGTCGACGCTGCACATGCAGGCCAGCCGCGCCCGCCCTTCCAGGCCCAGCCGCCGCAGCGTGGCCAATTCGTCGTCGCCCGGCGGCGACAGATGCTCGGCGCCTTCGCATACCGCCACGGCATCGGCGCCACAGACGCCGGCCCGGCAGCCGAAGGAGATCTTCAAGCCGGCGCCCTCGATGGCCTCAAGCAGCGTCGCTTCTGGCGCGACCTGGAAGGTGATGCCCGACTGCCGGTCGGTCACTTCGGCACTGGCGCTGCGCGCCAGGCGTTGCTTCAGCGATAGGCTTCCGCCAGGGCTCGCCGGGCTACCGGCCGGCGCTGCGCTCGCCGGCCGCTGCGTCAGGCGCCAGCGGCGTTCGGCGACCAGGCCGCTGGCCGCCAGCGCGGCGGCCAGCACGAGCCCGGCACCCTGCGACAGCTGCAGCAGCAGCGGCGGTGGCTGCAGCGCCGCCAGATCGGCCACGGTGCGAACGACGATCGGCCCGGCGAAGAAGTAGAAAGAGCCCAGGGCCAGCACGCCAAAGCCCAGCGCCACGCGGTAGGGACTGGCCGGCAGGTACGCCGTGACCAGACCGTAGGCGCCCGCCGATGCAGCAGCCGACAGCAGCAGGATCAGCAGGTAGGTCCCGCTGCCGACCAGCGGCGCCGGGCCCTGCACGAAGTAGCCCAGCACCAGCCCCGGCAGCAGACCCATGAACAGGCGCCGCTGCGCTGCATGGCGCGGGTCCGCGTCGTAGAGATCGCTGAACACGGCGGCACGCGGGTTGAAGTCGTAGCAGCTCTTCTGGCAGCCGACGCAAGGCTCGCAGTAGCCGTTGCGCACGACGAAGAGCGGCGCCTGGCCATAGGTGCGCTGCACCGGCGCCAGCGGACAGAAGGTGCCGCACCAGCCGCTGCGGCCCTTGAACACGCTCCCGCCGGCAAAGGCCAGCGCGAGCGCGAGCACGATGCCCAGCCCTACCACCAGCCCGCTGTGGTTGAGCAGCGGCACGCGCATCGACACCGCGGCGACGAAGAGCGCGACGCTGATGCCGAACGCCGCCTGCTTAAGCGCCGGCGGCAGCTCCCGCGCACGCGAGAACCCCGCCAGCCGCGGCAGCTGGTTGAGCGTGGCCATCGGACACACCTGGCGCCACAGGCCCGGCGCCAGCACCAGCAGCGCCGGCAGCAGCGGCACCGCCAGGCCCCAGAACAGCTTCAGGCCCACTTCCGGCCGCCCCAGCAGCAGGGCCGCCAGCGCCAGCGTCAGCACCAGCGCCGTGGCCCGCGCCAGCCACCACACCGCCATCGGCACGCGCTTCTCGCGCTGCGTGTAGTTGCGGAAGAACTGGGTCGCGGCCTGGACATCGGCGGGGCTGGCTGCGGCCGCCTGGGTAGCTGCCGGGATGATCGGGATCCGCTTCATTCAGTCGGCAGCTTGCAGGCGGCGCAGCCGCGCCGCCACGTGTGCGCCCAGGTCGCGCAGCAGTTCCATCGCGATGCGCGGCTGCCACGCCGCCAGCTGCTGCAGCGCCTCGGGCGTGATGCGCAGCACCTCGGCAGGCCCCGACGCGGCGACGGTGACGGTGACGGCGCTGGGCGCGCCGTCCAGGAAGCTCAGCGCGCCGAAGATCTCGCCTTCGCCGCGCACCGCGGTCGGCGCCCCGGGCGCTTGCAGCTCGAGCTGTCCGCTGGCGACGAAGTGCAGCGCGCGGTCGGACTCGCCGGCGCGCACCAGCACCGCACCGGCGGCGAAACGGCGCCGGGCTGCGAAGCGGATGAGGTGGTCCCAGTCCTCGCCGCCCAACTCGGCGAGGATCGCGTGCGATGGCTCGCTGGCTGGCGCGGGCACATCGGCGCCGGCCCTCGCGGGCCCCTCCTGGTACTTGAAGAAGTCGCTCATCAGCCTCTCCTGGAATGACCGGACACCGAAGCTGCGCGCCGTGTCGTCGGCCGCGGCAGCGACGGGCCCGCGCGGTCGTGTGCCTTCAGCGCGGCGGCGCTGGCGGCGGCAGGTCCTGCAGCGCTTGGCACGTCACGCGCGCGGCCGCGGCCAGCCGCTCGACCAGCAACAGCAGATCCTGCCCTTGCAGCGCCTGCACCGGCAGGCCGAGGCCGCGCGCCAGCGCGTCGGCCAAGGCTTCGGTGACCAGCGCCGCCGCAGCGGCGCGCGCCG
>JAYUPN010000051.1:0-4919 GCA_043760065.1 Rubrivivax sp. | reverse complement strand
TCGGTGCCCTGTCGCGTGGCGGCGCCGAGGTTCAGGTGCTGGTAGTAGATGGCCGCGTTGGTCTTGGTGTGCATCCACTCCGCGCTCACCACCAGTTGCCCGATGACGGGCAGCGCCGGCAATTCGGTCTCGAAGGCCAGGTTGGCTTTCCAGACCGAGGGCTGCTCGAGATCCGGCGACAGCAGGTCGACGTTGGCAGCCGGGATGGCCGCCGTGTTGACGCCGGGCTGGGCGTCCGGGTTCGGGCTGAAGCGAAGCTGCGTGCCACCGGTGCCGAAGGTCGAGCAGGCCGTGAAGCTGGCGCAGTTGTATTGGACGATCGCCTTGCCGGTGTTGCTGAAGGGGTTGGACAGCCAGACGTTGGCCGCTGCGCCCTGGAACAGGCCCAGGCCGCCGCGCAGTTGCATGCGCCGCTCCTTGCTGCCCAGGTCCCAGTTGAAGCCCAGCCGCGGCTGGAAGAGCTGGTTGCCGTCCAGCGTCACCGTGTTGTCGAGGCCGAAGCCCCCTGAGTTGCGCGTCACCGTGGTTCCGACCAGGCTGCCAGCCACCGGTGCCGCGGCGACATCGGTGTTGGCGATCGGCTGCGTGGGCACGCCTTGCTGGTCCACGCGCAGGCCGACCACCAGGTTCAAGGCCCGGCTGGGCTTGAAGGTGTCCTGCAGGAACAGGCCCGTGTTGGTGTACTTCCAGATCGCGATACCGTCGGCGATGGTGCGCCCGGCCTGCGGCTCCTGGCGCGTGTAGCCCGAGGGCCTGCCAGATGCATAGTTGGACAGCGTGGCCTGCTCGCGCAGCGCAGGCGTCATCGGCGTGGCCACGCCGCCCGCCGGGGTGTAGGTGGTGTCGCAGCCGGCGACGACACCGAAGGCATAGGTGCCCGGCTCGCAGCCAAAGGTGTAGTTGCCGTTGACGTTCTGGACGAAGGCGTTGAAGACCTTGTTCTCGGCGTAGTCGAGGCCGAACTTCAACTCGTGGCGGCCCAGCGTCCAGTTGGCGCCGGCGTAGATGTCCAGCGTCTCGGTCTCGAGCTTGTTGACGTGGCGGCTCAGCTCGGTGCCCAGGTTCAGGAAGCGCTGGTTGGCGCTGACGCTGGTGGGTGTGCCCGCGGGCAGTGCGCCGGTGAAGCGCAGGCCCACCACCGGCAGCCGCGTGCCGTCGATGGTGAAGGGCTGGCTGACGTAGCTGCGCTGCGACAGCTTGAGCTCGGTGCCGAGATCCGGCGTCCAGTCGGCGAACCACTGGCCGACCGCGCTCTCCACCGTCTTCTTCTGGTTCCACCACCACGAGCTCAGCGACAGGCCGGTGGTCGAGAAGCCGGCGATGTTGGGCTCGGATTGCTCGGTCTTGGTATAGCGCAGGTTGGCGCGGTGGGCGTCGCTGATGTTCCAGTCCAGCTTCAGCAGCGTGTCCTTTACCGACACTTCCAGGCCCTGCGGCACGGTGTCGGTGCCGGCGTTGAAGCCCCAGGTGTCGCGCGAGATGCGGATCGCCTCGTCGAGTGAACTCTGGCTGATGCCGACGTTGGTCTTGGCGCTGCCCAGCGGGCCGAAGTCGGGGCTGCTGCGCGAACTCTTGAACTCTTCGTAGCTGCCGAAGAAGAACAGCTTGTCGGGGATGATCGGGCCGCCGAGCGTGAAGCCCTTGGTGCTTTCCTTGAAGCTCGGCGCGTCGAAGAAGGAGTCGGTGGTGCGGTTGTAGCGCTGGCCGACGAGGTTGTCGTCGCGCGTCACGTAGTAGACGCTGCCCGCGAACTTGTTGGTGCCGCTCTTGGTCACGGCGTTGATGTTGGCGCCGGTGTAGCCCTTTTGCGTGACGTCGTAGTTGCTCAGGTTGACCTGCACCGACTGGATCGCGTCGATGCTGATCGGCTGCTTGATCGTCGGCAGGTTGTTGCTTTCCAGGCCGAAGGTGTCGTTGGTGGTGACACCGTCGATGGTGACGCTGTTGTAGCGCGTGTTCTGGCCGCTGGCCGAGATTTCGCCACGGTCCTTGTCGGTTTGCGCCAAGCGCGGGTCGGTGCGCGCGTAGTCCTGCAGGTTGCGCTGCACCGACGCGAAGGCCGCCAGGTCGGCTGCGCTCAGGCTCGTGCCGGCGCCGATGCTGGACTTGTTGAATTTGTCCGAGCCGCCGCGCCCGGTGATGGTGATGACCTGAGCGCCGGGGCTGAGCTGGGCGTCGTAGGCGAAGGATTCGGCCAGCGACAGGAACAGGCCCTCCTTCTTGTCGGTCTGGCTGCCCTTGGTGATGGTCACCGTGTAGGGTCCGCCGGCGCGCAGGCCGCGCGCCGCGTAGCGGCCTTCGGCGTCGGTGGTCACGGTGTTGCTGGATCCCGACTCGACGTGGACGATCGTCACCTTGGCGCCAGCTGCGGGCTTGCCGTCGGCGCCGATGACGATGCCGTTGATGCCGGACGTGGTGTTCTGCGCCAGCACGGGCGCGCTCAGCACGCTGGTGACGACGGCCGCAGCGATGGCGACCGCGGTTCTGGAATAGCCCAGCCATTCAGGGTGGTTCATGCGGGTCCTCTAGGGTTGGTCCAGGTACAGGGATCGGCGCTGCCGACATTTCGTAAGTGTGCAACCGGCCGAACGCGCGCGACGGCCCGATCCTGCAGATCGACGTCCGAAGTTGTCCGCCTTGACGAAGGGCCTTCGGCGTGGTGTGGTCTGCAAACGCAACAAGCGTGCCGCAATGCTGCCTGGGCCGCGTGCCGGTTTCGTGACGGGCAGGGCATGGGACACTTGCCGCCGTGGCGCCGACGCCACGCCCATCCTGCCCAGGCCCCGACATGACCGACAACCTCGTCACCGTCCGCCGCGCGCGCCCGTCCGACGCCGCCGACATGGCCCGCCAGATGGCCCACCCCGGGGTCTACGGCTGGCTGATGCAGCTGCCGATGCCGACCGAGGAGATGTGGCGCACCCGCCTGGAGCGCTTCGCGGCGCCCGACGGGCCCGACGTGCTCTTCGTCGCCGAGCTCGGCGGCCGCGTCGTCGGCAGCGCCGGCCTGCACCCCGCAGCACAGCTGCGTCGGCGCCACGCCGCGCACCTGGGCATCAGCGTCGCGCCCGAGGCGCAGCGCCAGGGCGTGGGCCGTGCGCTGATGCGTGCGCTGTGCGACTACGCCGACAACTGGGCGCACATCCTGCGGCTGGAGCTCACCGTCTTCGTCGACAACACCGGCGCCATCGAGCTCTACCAGCGCTTCGACTTCCGCCACGAAGGCACGCACCGCGCCTATGCGCTGCGCGAAGGCGTCTACGTCGACGTCCACGCCATGGCGCGGTTGCACCCGCGGCCGCCGCAGATCGGCTGGCCGGCGCCATGAACCGTCCCTTCGTGCGGGCGTTCGCTGCGGCGCTGCTGGGCTGGCTGGTGCTGCTGCCGCTGGCCGGCCGGGCCCAGTCCGCCCAGGTGCAGCTGCCCAGCCTGGACGCGCCGGGCGGCACCCCGGTGGTGCTGGACGGGCGCTGGTTTGCGGCGCCCGGCACCGCGCCCGCACCGGCGATGGTGCTGCTGCACGGCTGCGGCGGCGCCTACGACGGCCGCGGCCGGCTGGGCGAGCGCTACACCGGCATGGCGGCGCACCTGAACGGGCTGGGCGTGCACGTGCTGGTCACCGGTTCCTTCGGCCCGCGGCACGAGGTCCAGATCTGCACCCAGCGCATCGACCAGTCGCAGCGCCGGCGCGACGCGCTCGGCGCGCTGCAGTGGCTGGCAGCGCGGCCCGACGTCGATGCCGGCCGCCTCGGGCTGCTGGGCTGGTCCAACGGCGGCAGCACGGTGCTGGCGGCGATCAACCTGCGCCACCGCGAAGTGGCGGCCGCGCCGGTGCGGCCGTCGCTGGCGGTGGCCTTCTATCCCGGCTGCGAGGCCGAGCACGGGCGCGGTTTCGAGCCCAGCGCGCCGCTGCTGATGCAGCTCGGCGAGGCCGACGACTGGACACCCGCTGCGCCGTGCAAGGCGCTGGCGGCGGCCGTGCGCCAGGCGCCGCTGCCGCAGTGGGACGCCTACGAAGGCGCGCACCACGGCTTCGACGGCAGCGCGCCGGTGCGCCACCGCCCCGACGTGCCCAATGGCGTCCGGCGAGGGCAGGGCGTGCACGTCGGCGCCGATCCGGCGGCGCGGGCGGCAGCCGCCATCCGTGTTGCTTCCTTCATCCGCGAAACCTGGAGACTGAACCCGTGATCCACATGCCCACCGGTGTGCGCCACAACAGCGAGGCCGAGCTCGCGGCCTTCGACGCCACCTGCCAGACGCTGGGCGGCTTCAACCAGGACATCTCCTTCGAATGGGTCGATGGCTTCCTGGCCGCGCTGGCCGCCGGCCCTCGCGTGCCCGAGATGTCGGAGTGGCTGCCGCTGATGTGCGGCGATGCCTTCGAGCGCGCCTTCGCCGACCCCGCCAGCGCAGAGCTCGCCCGGCGCGCGCTGCAGCTGCGGCTGAAGGTGCTGTGCGAGCAGCTCGACCCCTCGGCGCTGATGGACAACCCGCAGCAGCTGCGGCTGGACCCCTTGATGTCCGAGTGGACCGACGCCGACCGCCAGCGCATGGTCGACGAAGAAGGCCTCCCGGTCGAGGAAACTGAGCAATTGCAGACCGGCGCGGTGTGGAGCGAAGGCTTCCTCGACGCAATGGAGGTGCTGCCCGAGATCTGGATCGAACCGACGACCGAAGAAGAGGCGGACGTGTTCGGCGCCATGCTCGACCAGGTCGCCGCGCTGATGATGCCGCCCAGCCACGAAGCCTATGCCGCGCACGTCGCCCAGTACTACCCGCAGGGCGCGCCGACGCGCGACGAGATGGTGGCCGAGGCCTGTTGGTCGGTGCAGGACCTGCGCATGTACTGGGTCGACCACGCGCCCAAGCCGGCGACGCGGCGGGTCGAGGCGCAGCCTTGCCGCAATCACCCCTGCCCG
>JAYUPN010000050.1:0-4925 GCA_043760065.1 Rubrivivax sp. | reverse complement strand
CGACGACACCAACCCCGAGAAGGAAGAGCAGGAGTACGTCGACGCCATCATCGAGGCCGTGCACTGGCTGGGCTTCGACTGGAACGTCGGCGGCGTCAACCACCTGTACTACGCCAGCGACTACTTTCCCTTCATGTACCGCGCCGCCGAGGCCCTCGCCGGCGCCGGTCTGGCCTACGTCGACGAGCAGAGCGCCGATGAGATGCGCGCCACCCGCGGCGACTTCAACACGCCCGGCACCGACAGCCCTTTCCGCAGCCGCACGCCCGAGGAGAACCTGGCACGCCTGCGCCAGATGCGCGACGGCGAACTGCCCGACGGCGCGGCCGTGCTGCGCGCCAAGATCGACATGGCCAGCCCGAACATCAACCTGCGCGACCCGACGCTGTACCGCATCAAGCGCGCCACCCACCACAACACCGGCGACCGCTGGTGCATCTACCCGATGTACGCCTACGCGCACCCGATCGAGGACGCGCTGGAGAACATCACGCACAGCATCTGCACGCTGGAGTTCGAGGACCAGCGCCCCTGGTACGACTGGCTGCTGGACAAGCTCGCCGACATGGGCCTGCTGGCGCGCCCGCTGCCGCGGCAGCACGAGTTCGGGCGCCTGAACCTGAGCTACGTCATCACCAGCAAGCGCAAGCTGCGCGCGCTGGTCGAAGAGCAGATCGTCAGCGGCTGGGACGACCCGCGCATGCCCACGCTCTTCGGCATGCGCCGGCGCGGCTACACGCCGGCGTCGATCCGCGCCATGGCCGACGGCACCGGCGCCAGCAAGTCCAACATCTGGCTCGACTACGCCGTGCTCGACCAGTGCCTGCGTGCCGATCTCGAAGGCACGGCGCCGCGCGCGATGGCGGTGCTCGACGCCGTGCCGCTGGAACTCGTCAACTGGGCCGATGTCTTCGGCAGCGCCGCCCACGTCGAGCCCTGCCAGGCGCCGTCGCACCCGCAGCGGCCCGAGCTCGGCCTGCGCCAGTTCAGCCTGGGCGCGCAGGTGTGGATCGAGCGCGACGACTTCGCCGAGACGCCGCCCAAGGGCTTCTTCCGCCTCTTCCCGCCGCGCCCGCAGCCCGACGGCAGCGTCGTGCCCGGCAACAAGGTGCGGCTGAAGTACGGCATGGTGGTCGAGTGCACCGGCTGCGAGAAGGACGCCGCCGGCGCCGTCACCAAAGTGCTGGCGCGCGTCGTGCCCGACACCAGGAGCGGCACGCCGGGCGCCGACGCGGTCAAGGTCAAGGGCACCATCACCTGGGTCGGCGTGCACGACGCGCTGCCGGCCACCGTGGTGCTGTACGACCGCCTCTTCACCGAGCCGCAGCCCGACGCCGGCGGCCGCGACTTCCGCGACGTGCTCAACCCGCGCAGCAAGCAGGTGCTCAGCGCCTACCTCGAGCCCGGCCTGGCCGGCACCGCGCGCGAGCAGCGCCTGCAGTTCGAGCGCCACGGCTACTTCATCGCCGACCGCCACGACCACACGCCCGAGCAGCCGGTGTTCAACCGCGTCACGACGCTCAAGGACAGCTGGTCTTCCTGAAGTAAAGATAGGAAAAAGCCGCTGCACCGGAGGCGCGAACCGGCGCACCATGGCGCATCTCTCACCATACCGGAAGGAGATGCCATGAACGCTCTTCGACGCACCCTGCGCGGCCTGGCGGCGCTGTTGCCGCTGGCCCTGAACGTGTGGACGCCGGCGCATGCCGCCGGCACCGTCGAGGTCCGCTGGGTGGACCCCGCCCAGTTCAGCGACGTCAGCCGCAACCCCATCGACCGCGAACGCGAACTGCACGCGCTCGGCAGGTACATCAGCCAGCTCGGCCGCCGTCTGCCCGACGGGCAGACGCTGATGATCGAGGTCACCGACCTCAACCTGGCGGGAGAACTGCACCCGTTCAGCTGGCGCGACGCGCGCGTGCTGCGCGGCGGCGCCGACTGGCCGCAGATGGAGCTGCGCTACACGCTGCGGTCCGGCGGCCGCACGCTCAAGAGCGGTCAGGCCCGGCTGGCCGACATGAACTACTTCTTCGGCCTGCGCAGCGACGATCTCGGCTACGAAAAGCGCATGGTCGAGCGCTGGTTCAAGGACGAGTTCGTGGCGCCCTGAAGCCCTGGGGCCCGGTCGCGTTCCTGCGATGATGGCGGCCTTGTCCACCCACGCAGGTCCGACCCCGATGCAAGCAACGAACCCGATCCGCCGTCCCGCCGCACTGCGGCTGGCCCTCTGCGCTGCCCTGTGTGCCGCGGCACCGGCGGCACTTGCGCAGCCCGCCACCCTCAAGGACGCGGCCAAGGAGACAGGCGCCGTGACCACCGCCTCGGGACTGGTGTTCCGCACGCTCAAGCCGGGCCAAGGCGCCTCGCCCGCCGCCACCGACACCGTCAAGGTGCACTACCGCGGCACCTTTCCCGACGGGCGCGAGTTCGACAGCTCCTATGCGCGCGGCGAGCCGGCAAGCTTCCCGCTGGACCGCGTCATCAAGTGCTGGACCGAAGGGGTGCAGTTGATGAAGGTGGGCAGCACCGCGCGCCTGACCTGCCCGTCCGCGCTCGCCTACGGCGAGAAGGGCGCCGGCGGCAAGATCCCGCCCAACGCCGTGTTGCGTTTCGAAGTCGAACTGCTGGCCATCGGCCGCTGAGGCTGCGCGAGCTGCGGCAGCCGCCTCAGGCCGCCGCTGGCGCCGGCCGCAGCTTGCGCGCCAGCGTCACGCCGGCGAGCACCAGCGCACCGGCCAGCACGCCGACCACGCCATCGGCCAAGGTGGGCAGCAGCCACTGCACGGCGCCGCCGAAGCCGGACACCGCACCCTCGATGGCGTGCTGCAGCGCCGGCACGCCGTGCACCAGGATGCTGCCGCCGACGAGGAACATCGCTGCGGTGCCGGCCACCGACAGCCCCTTCATCAGCCAGGGCGCTGCGCGCACGATGAGCCGCCCCGCGCCCTGCGCCGGGGCCGCCGGTCGGCGGCTCAGCCACAGGCCCAGGTCGTCGAGCTTGACGATGCCCGCCACCAGGCCGTAGACGCCCACCGTCATCAGCAGCGCGATGCCGACGAGCACGCCGACCTGGGTCGCGAACGAGGTCCCGGCCACGGTGCCCAGCGAGATCACGATGATCTCGGCCGACAGGATGAAGTCGGTGCGCACGGCGCCCCTGATCTTGTCGCGCTCCACCTGCACGAGGTCGACCGCCGGGTCGGCCAGCGCGCGCGTGAGTTCGCTGCGGTGGGCTTCGTCCTCGGCCTTGGAATGCAGGAAGCGGTGCGCGATCTTCTCGAAGCCTTCGAAGCACAGGTAAGCCCCACCCAGCATCAGCAGCGGCGTCACCAGCCACGGCGCGAAGGCGCTGATGGCCAGCGCCGACGGCACCAGGATCGCCTTGTTCAGCAGCGAGCCCTTGGCCACCGCCCAGACCACGGGCAGTTCGCGCTCGGCGCGCACGCCGGCCACCTGCTGGGCATTCAGCGCCAGGTCGTCGCCCAGCACACCCGCCGTCTTCTTGGCCGCGACCTTGCTGAGCAGGGCGACATCGTCCAGGATGGTGGCGATGTCGTCGAGAAGGGCGAGCAGACTGCCGGTGGCCATGGGCGCGGATTCTCGCTCATGAGCGGAGCCGCGACCGTTCGCGACCGCACCGCGAGGGATGCGAAGATCGCGCCCGCGATGAACCCCTTGCGTGACGCTTTCCTGCTCGACCCGGACACGGTCTTCCTCAACCACGGTTCTTTCGGCGCCTGCCCGCGCGAGGTCTTCGAGCACCACCAGCGCTGGCAGCTGGAGATGGAGCGCAACCCGGTCGAGTTCCTGGGCCGCCGCTCGGGCGCGCTGCTGGCCGATGCGCGGCAGCGCCTGGGGGCCCACGTGGGAGCGCCGGGCGAGGACCTGGTGTTCATCCCCAACGCCACCACCGGCGTCAACATCGTCGCCCGTTCGCTGCAGCTGCAGGCCGGCGACGAGGTGCTGAGCACCGACCACGAATACGGCGCCTGCGACGCGACCTGGCGCGTCGTCTGCGGGCACGCCGGCGCGCAGCTGCGCCGCGTCACCGTGCCGCTGCCATTCGAGCCCGGAGCCTGGGCGGCGGCGCTGATGGCGCAGGTCACGCCGCGCACGCGCATGATCTTCGCCAGCCACATCACCTCGACCACGGCCTTGATCCTCCCGGTCGCCGAGCTGTGCGCGCTGGCGCGTGCGGCCGGCGTGCCGACGCTGATCGACGGCGCCCACGCGCCGGGCCAGGTGGCGCTGGACCTGCAGGCCGTCGGCGCCGACTTCTACACCGGCAACTGCCACAAGTGGCTGTGCGCGCCCAAGGGCTCGGCCTTCCTGCACGTGCGGCCCGAGTGGCAAGCGGCGCTCGACGCCACGGTGATCAGCTGGGGTTACGTCGCCGGCGAGGGTGGCCACTCGGGCTTCGACGCCTACACCGGCCGCAGCACCTTCGAGCGCCGGCTGCAGTGGCAGGGCACGCGCGACCTCGCGGCCTTCCTGACGGTGCCGGCGGCGATCGATTTCCAGGCCCGCCACGACTGGCCGGCGCGGCGCGCGCAGTGCCACGCGCTGGCCGTCGACACGCTGCACCGCGTGATCCGCCGCAACGGCCTGCTGCCGGTGGCGTCCGACGACAGCTTCGCGCAGATGGCCGTCATCCCGGTGCGCAGCAGCGACGCCGACGGCCTGCGCCGCTGGCTCTTCGATCAGCACCGCATCGAGGTGCCGGTGACGCAGCACGGCGGCCACACCTTCGTGCGGCTGTCGGTGCAGGCCTACAACACGCAGGCTGATCTTGACCTGCTGTGCGCGGCGCTGGCCGAGGCCGGCGTTTAGGAGCGTGGGCGGCAGAAGGCGTCGAAGCGAAACGCGCGAAAACCGGTACAGCGTGGTGCTACCGACAAGCCCATAGTTGTTCCTATGGGCGCAGG
>JAYUPN010000049.1:0-4927 GCA_043760065.1 Rubrivivax sp. | reverse complement strand
GCGCCGCGCGTGCACCAAAGCGCGGCCGCGGTGGCGCTGGCCTTTGCGGCGCCGCAGGGCTGTCTGTTCACCGCCACCGAGGTCAACGAGTGGGCCTGGGAGCGTGCCGCGGCAGGCCATGCAGGGCACGTCACGGCCGGCTTCGCGCTGGCGCAACCGGCCGGCGACGATGCCGCGGCGATCTTCCGCCGCCGTGCCGCCGCCGAACGCTCGCGGCCGCTCGAGCGCTTGCGCGGCGCCGCCCGTCAGCATGGCCTGCCCTGGCTGGAGGACGACGACACGGTGTCGATCGGTGAAGGCGCCGGCAGCAGGGTCTGGGCCCGCGCCGCGCTGCCGCTGCCGATGGACGTGCCGTGGGCCGCGCTGCATGCCGTGCCCAAGGTCCTGGTCAGCGGCAGCAATGGCAAGACCACGACGACGCGGCTCTTGGCCGCGATGGCGGCGCGCGCCGGCTACGTGCCCGGCCTGTGCAGCACCGAAGGCGTGCAGGTCGACGGGCTCGTGGTGGCGGCCGGCGACTACGCCGGCCCGGCCGGCGCCCGTGCCGTGCTGCGCCATCCGGCCGTCACCGCCGCGGTGTTGGAGACCGCGCGCGGTGGCCTGCTGCGCCGGGGCCTGGCGGTGGCGCAGGCCGATGTCGCGGTGATCACCAACGTCAGCGCCGACCACCTCGGCGAGTACGGCATCGAGAGCGTCGAGGACGTGGCCGAGGTCAAGCTCGTGCTGGCCCATGCCGTCACTGAGTGGGGCACGCTGGTGCTCAACGGCGCCGACGCCACGCTGCTGCGCGCCGCGGCGCAGCTGCCGCACGCGCAGGCCGCGCGCTGGGCCGTCTTTGCACGCGCACACGACACGCCGATCCTGGACGTCGTGCGGCAGCACGACGGCAGCACCTGCGGCGCCCGCGACGGCCGTCTGCTGCTGAGCCTGCGCGGCCATCTGCACGAGCTCGGCGCGGTCGCCGACATGCCGCTCAGCCTGGGCGGCGCGGCGGCCTTCAACGTCGAGAACCTGGCCGCGGCGGCACTGGCCGCGGCGCTGATGGGCTGGCCGCTGGACGCGGTGCAGGCGGTGCTGCACAGCTTCGGGCAGGCGCCGGGCGACAACCCGGGTCGCCTGCAGCGGCTGGCGCACCGCGGCGCCACCGTGCTGCTGGACTACGCACACAACCCCGAGGGCCTGGCCCAGCTGCTGTCCGTGGCGCAGGCGCTGCGGCCGGCCGACCGGCCGTCGCGGCTGGGGTTGTTGCTGGGCCAGGCCGGCAACCGGGACGACGAGGCGATCGCCGGGCTGGCGCGCGCGGCGGCCGCCTGCCGCCCCGACCGGGTGCTGATCAAGGAGCTGCCGCAGATGCTGCGCGGGCGCGCGCCGGGCAGCGTGCCGGCGCTGATCGAAGCCGCGCTGCTGCAAGCCGGCCTGCCCGCGGCCAGCCTGTCGCAGCAGGGTGATGAGGAGGCCGCGGCGCGCACGCTGCTGGCCTGGGCGGCGCCGGGCGACGTGGTGGTGCTGCCACTGCACACCGCCACGGTGCGCGAGCGTATCCTGCAGTTGCTCGGGGTGGCGCGCTGAAGTTCGCGGGCGGGCTGTGTTGGCGCAGACCGCAGAATCCTGCACAAATCAGTCCTGCTGTTTTCCCTTGTATGACCAACTTCCGTCCGGGTACGGCAAGGTCCGTGTGCGAAATCATCGCCACCCGGTGTGGGCCGAGCCTGCGTTGAAGAAGGCGACAGGATGACCCGACGCCGTTCCGGAGAGAACCCCATGGTGCGTTCGATTCGCAGAAGAGCTTTCTGCGCCGCGATGGCCACCGGTGCGGCCGTGCCCGCGCGCGCTGCGGCGCAGGCGCTGCCGCCGCTCGAAGTGGGCGTGCTGCCCAACATCAGCGCGCGCGTGCTGCTGCTGCAGTACCAGCCCCTGCGCGAGTTCCTGTCCCGCGAGCTGCAACGGCCGGTGCAGGTCTCGACGGCGCCGAGCTGGACCCTGTTCCACGGCCGAACGCTGGCGCTCGAGTACGACCTCGTCGTCACCGCGGCCAACCTGGCGCGGCTGGCGCAGCTGGACCGCGGCTTCCTGCCGCTGCTGGCCTTCGCACCGGCGATCAAAGGCCTGCTCGTCTGCGCCACCGCGCGGCCGATCCAGTCCGCCAGCGAGCTGCGGGGCCGCACGCTGGCGCTGTCGAACCCGCAGTCACTGGTCAGCCTGCGCGGCCTGCAGTGGCTGGCCGACCAGGGCCTGCAGCGCGAGCGCGACTACAAGACCATCAAGACGCCCACCGACGACAGCGTCGGCAGCGTCGTCGTTCGTGGCGACGCGGCAGCGGCGATGTGCAGCGGCGGTGAATTCCGTGCCATGCCCGACGCCGTGAAGGCGCAGCTCCAGGTCGTGAGCACATTCGCCGAGGTGCCGGGATTCGTCGTCCTGGCCAGTCCGAAGCTGTCGCCGGCGCAGGCAAGGGCGGTCAAGGATCAGCTGCTGCGCTTCGCCGCCGGCAGCGACGAGGGCAAGGCCTTCTTCGCCAGCACCGGCTTCAGCGGCCTGCACGCGGTCGCCGCCGGCCTGATGGAGTCGTTGGACACCGACCTGGAAGCGACGCGCCAGGCGATCGCAGCGCCGGGCTGAACGGCCCATGAAGCGGCCCTGGGTCGACTGGTCGCTGCGCAGCAAGCTGATCGGGGTTTGCGTGCTGCTGCAACTGGCGGCGTCCCTCGTGCTGCTGGTGTCGGGTTCGCGGCTGCTGCAACGCTCGTTGACCGAGCAGGCGCGCTTCGAGGCCCGGCAGCTGGCGACGCTGCTGGACCACGCCATCGCCGCGCCGCTGGCGCAACGCGACTACGCGTCGCTGCAGCAGACGCTGGACCTGGTGCGCAGCGACGTCGCGATCAGCTACCTCGTGCTGTGGGACCACCGCGGCCGCGCCGTCGCCGCCTCGGGCTGGGACCCGGCGCGTGCGCTGCCGCCGCGCGACGGCGCCGAGGTCGACCTCGAGCGTGCCGACACGACCCTGCACATGGCGGTGCCGGTGGTGATCGCCGGCCAGCGGCTGGGCCACTTCGACCTCGGTCTGTCGACCGAGCGCCTGCGCCAGGTGCGGGCGGACTTCCTGCAGCGCAGCCTGCTGATCGGCTTCGTCGCGCTCATGGTGTCGATGCTGGTGCTGGGCGCCATCGCCTACGCCGTGACGCGCCACCTGGCGCGGCTGGCGCACGCCAGCCAGCGCGTGGCCCAGGGCGACTTCGACGTCCAGGTGCCGGTGCACACGCGCGACGAGATCGGCCGCCTCGCGGCCAGCTTCAATGCGATGGCGGCGGCGCTGAAGGAGCGCATGGCGGCACTGCAGCAGAGCCAGCTGCAGCAGCGGCTGCACCTGGACGCGGTGCACAGCGAGCAGTCGCGGCTGACGACGCTGCTGGGTGCGATGCGCAGCGGCATCGTCTTCGTCGACGAGGCGGGCCGGATCCTGTATGCCAATGCGGCCTTTGCGCGCTTGTGGTCGCTGCCCGAAGCGGCCGGCGGCAGCGCGCTCGCCGAACTCGTGCCGGCGATGGCGCAGCAGCTCGGTCGCGACGACGCCGGCCACCTGGAGGCGATGCTGCGCCTGCCCGCCGGCCAGCTCGGCAGCCCGCGCGAGCTGCGCACGCTCGACGGCCGCACCATCGTGCTGCGCCTGCAGCCGGTGGTGCAGGGCGCACAAGGGGGCGGCTGCATCTGGTTCCACGACGACGTCACGCAGGAACGGCGTATGCAGAAGCGCGCGCTGCAGGCCCTGCACGACCCGCTGACCGCGCTCGTCAACCGGCGCGGTCTGTACGAGGCGCTGCAGTCGGCGCTTGCAGCGGCGGCCTTGAGCGGTGAATCCGTGTCGCTGCTGTTCATCGACCTCGACGACTTCAAGCACGCCAACGACCTGGGCGGCCACCGGGTGGGCGACGAGATCCTGGTCGCCGTGGCCAGCGCCCTGGCCGGCCAGATGCGCCGCGGTGAACTCGTCGCGCGCGTGGGCGGCGACGAGTTCGCAGTGCTGTGCATCGGCCTCGAAGCGGCGGGCGCCGGGGCCGTCGCCGAGCGGCTGATCGGCGCGGTGGCAGAGCTGCGCTTTCCCGCGCACGACCCGAAGCTGCGCGTCGGTTGCAGCATCGGCGTGTCCTGCTACCCGGCCGACGCGAACACCGAAGACGACCTCGTGGCCTGCGCCGACGCCGCCATGTACGAAGCCAAGCGCCGCGGCAAGAACGGCTGGGCGCTGTCCCGGCAGGACCCGCTGCGCCCGTTGGCCGACTCGGCCCGCGGCGGTTGCACACCGGCCTGAGCGGGACTCGGCCGGCCGGCAAGGAATCGAATCCCGGCAGCCGCCGCATACCCGCTACACAGGGCCATGCAAGGGCCCTGAAAGTGGAGGAGCGGCTCATGGGCAAGCGGTGGCTTCGCTGCGCGCCGGCACTCCTGGGCTTTGCGCTGGCAGCGCCGGCGTGGTCGCTGAGCCTGGGCATGGCCGACACCTTCGACGGCGGCGCCGACGGCGGCTGGGGCGTCGGCGCACCCGCCCTGCTGCCGCCCGTGGTGGTGCCCGATGGCGGCCCGGCGGGCGCGGGCGACGGCTTCCTGATGCTCGGCTCGCTGGGCGGCGCTGGCGCCAGCAGCAAGCTGGCGGTGATCGCCGGCGCGCAATAGAGCGGCGACTACCTGGCCACCGGCGTCAGCGGCATCACGCTCGACGCGGCAGCGCTCACCGGCAGCCCCGCTGCCGTGCTCGGCGACGTGCGGCAACTGCGCCTGTTCCACGGCAGCAGCGCGTCCTTCCCCGGCGAAGCCATCGCCGCCACGCTGGGCCTGGACAACGTCACCGCCGTGCCCGAGCCGGCCGCCGCCTGGCTGCTGCTGCCCGGCCTTGCGGCCCTCATCGGCTGGCGTCGCCGCCCGGCCGTCTGAC
>JAYUPN010000048.1:0-4935 GCA_043760065.1 Rubrivivax sp. | reverse complement strand
CAGTGGACGCTGGGCCTGGACGGCGCGGCGCTGGCGCTGCGCGCGCGCCAGGCCTGCTGCATCGAAGGTGAACTCAAGTTGCGTGTGCTGCCCGGCCTCGGCCGCGTGCGGCTGGAACTGCCGGGCGCGGCCGGCGCCGGTGCGGCGCCGGCGCTGGTGCTGCTGGGTCAGTGGCCCGCGCGCTGGCTGGTCGGTCTGGGCACGCCGTGGAACACGCTGCAGCCGTCGGGCACGCTGCAGCTGTCGAGTGCCGGCCTGGTGGCCGAGACCGTGCAGGGGCGCTGGATCTTCAGCGGCCAGGGTGAGCTGCAGCTGCGCGGCCTGGCCTCCACGCTGTCGACGCTGGAAGAGCTGGGCAGCTACCGGCTCGTGCTGCAAGGCGATCCGCAGGGCGACACGGCGCAGCTGCGGCTCAGCACCACCAGCGGCGTGCTGCAGCTGTCGGGCAGCGGGCAGTGGTCGGCGTCCAAGCTGCGCTTCAACGGCCAGGCCAGCGCCGCGCCGGGCGCGGAAGCGGCGCTCGGCAACCTGCTCAACATCATCGGCCGCCGCCAGGGCGCGCTGTCTCTCATTTCGATCGGATGACCATGAACCAAGCGCCGTCCCGCGCCAGCCCGCCCGCGGGTTCGCGCGACCCTTTCGCGCGCCGCGCCGGGCAGGCGCTGGCCGTGCTGCTGGCGTTGTCGCTGGCGCTGCCGCCGGCGCTGGCGCAGAACGCCACGCCGCGCATCGCGCCGAAGAGCCGCGCGCCGGTGACGGTGAACTTCGTCAATGCCGACGTCGAGGCCGTGACGCGCGCCTTCGCCGCCATGATCGACCGCCCGATCGTCGTCGACCCGCGCGTCAAGGGCAGCATCACCGTCTACAGCGAACAGCCGCAGAGCGTGCGCGACGCCTTCGCCAGCTACCTGTCGGCGCTGCGCGGCCTGGGGTTTGCGGTGGTCGAGGCCGGCGGCCTGCTCAAGGTCGTGCCCGAGGCCGACGCCAAGCTGCAGGCCGGCACCGTCAGCGTCGGCGAGGTCTCGGTGCGCGGCGACCAGGTCATCACGCAGATCTTCCCGCTGCGTTACGAGAACCCGAACAACCTGGTGGCCGTGCTGCGGCCGCTGATCAGCGCCAACAACACCATCAACGCCAACCCCGGCAGCAACGCGCTGGTGATCACCGACTACGCCGAGAACCTGCAGCGCATCGCCAAGATCATCGCCGCGCTGGACGTGGCTTCGGGCACCGAGGTCGAGGTCGTGCAGATGCAGCATGCGGTGGCGGCGGACCTGGCGCCGCTGGTGCAGCGGCTGAGCGACGCCGGCGGCGGGCCCAGCGTGCCCGGTATTCCGGGCGGCGCCGGCAGCGGCGTCACGGTGGTCGCCGACTCGCGCGCCAATGCGCTGATCATCCGCGCCTCCAATCCGTCCAAGCTGGCGGCGCTGCGCGCCACCATCGCGCGGCTGGACCGCCCCAACAACCTGGTCGGCCCCGGCGGCGGCATGTGGGTCGTGCACCTGAAGAACGCCGACGCTGCCCGCCTGGCCACCGTGGTGCGCGCGGCCTTCGGCGCCACCGGCAGCGGCACCAGCGGCAGCACGCCCTCGGCGCCGACGCCCACACCCGGCGTCAACCAGCCGGGCGCGCAAGGTGCATCGCCGCAGGCCACCAGCGCCGTCACCGGCGCCGCGCAGCCCAGCACCGGTGGCTTCATCCAGGCCGATCCGGCCACCAACTCGCTCGTCATCACGGCGCCCGAGCCGCTGTACAAGCAGGTGCGCGCGCTGATCGACCAGCTCGACACGCGGCGTGCGCAGGTCTACATCGAAAGCATGATCGTCGAGGTCGCGCCTTCGGACTCGGCCGACTTCGGCTTCCAGTGGCAGGGCCTGCTGGGCAAGAGCGGCGACAAGTTCGGCGTCGTCACCGGCACCAACTTCAGTGGCAGCGGCCGGCCCGGCATCATCGACATCAACACCTCGGCCGCGCAGGGGCAGATCAACCTGGGCCAGGGCCTGAACGTCGGCCTGCTGAGCGTGATCAACGGCGTGACCTCGCTGGCCGCCATCGCGCGCATGCTGCAGACGCAGAGCGAGACCAACATCGTCAGCACCCCGAACCTGATCACGCTGGACAACGAAGAGGCCAAGATCGTGGTCGGCGAAAACGTGCCCTTCATCACCGGACAGTTCACCAGCACCGGCGGTGGCGGCGCCAACACCAACCCGTTCCAGACCATCGAGCGCAAGGACGTCGGCATCACGCTGCGCATCCGGCCGCAGATCGGCGAGGGTGGCGCGGTGCGCATGACGATCTTCCAGGAGCAGAGCAGCGTCAAGGAAACCACCGCTGCCGGCACGACCAACGCCGGCCCGTCGACGACCAAGCGCAGCATCGAGAACACGGTCGTCGTGGACGACGGCGCGATCCTGGTGCTGGGCGGCCTGATCGAGGACCGCTTCGTCACCAACAAGAGCAAGGTGCCGCTGCTCGGGGACCTGCCGTTCATCGGCGGCCTCTTCCGCAGCGAGAGCCGCGAGCGCAAGCGCACCAACCTGATGGTCTTCCTGCGCCCGGTGGTGCTGCGCGACGCCGAGAGCGCCAACAAGCTGTCGGTCGACCGCTACGAGCAGATCCGCGGCGAGCAAAAGGCGAGCCAGCCCGAGCCGAGTGTCGTGATGCCGATCAACGAGTCGCCGGTGCTGCCGCCGCTGCGCGCGCCGTCGGTGCTGCCGCCATCAGGTCCGGCGGCGGTGCCGCTGGGCCCGCCGCCGGCCAAGGCGCCCTGAGCCGCAGCGAAGCACGCCGATGGCCACGCGACACCCGCTGCCCTACTCATTCGCCAAGGCGCACACGTTGCTGCTCGAGGACGACGGCGGGCAACTGCTGCTGTGGGCCGGCGAGACGACGCCGGCGTCGGCGCTGGCCGAGGTCACGCGCCACTTCGACGTCGCGCGCTTCGAGCACGAGGCCACGGCCACGCTGGGCCAGCGCATCGCGGCCGCCTACGCCGGTGGCGAGAGCAGCGCCGCGGCTGTCATCGGCGAGGTCGAGAGCGGTGTCGACCTGAGCCGCATGATGCAGGAGCTGCCGGCGGTGGAAGACCTGCTGGAAGCGGCCGACGACGCGCCGATCATCCGCATGCTCAACGCGCTGCTGACGCAGGCGGCCAAGGACGGCGCCTCCGACATCCACATCGAGCCCTACGAGCGCAGCAGCTCGGTGCGCTTTCGCGTCGACGGCACGCTGCGCGAGGTGGTGCAGCCCAACAAGGCGCTGCACGCGGCGATGATCAGCCGGCTGAAGATCATGGCCGAGCTCGACATCGCAGAAAAGCGGCTGCCGCAGGACGGTCGCATCTCGCTGCGCATCGGCGGTCGCGCCATCGACGTGCGCGTCAGCACGCTGCCTTCGTCGCACGGCGAACGTGCGGTGTTGCGGCTGCTGGACAAGACCGAGAGCCGCTTCACGCTCGAGGGCCTCGGGATGGACGGCGAGGTGCTGCGCTCCTTTGCCAAGCTGATCCAGCAGCCGCACGGCATCGTGCTCGTCACCGGGCCCACGGGCTCGGGCAAGACGACGACGCTGTACGCGTCGCTCGGCCGCGTCGACACCGCCACCACCAACGTGCTGACGGTGGAGGACCCGGTGGAGTACGAGCTGCCCGGCATCGGCCAGACGCAGGTCAACCCGAAGATCGACCTGACGTTTGCCAAGGCGCTGCGCGCGATCCTGCGCCAGGACCCGGACGTCATCATGATCGGCGAGATCCGCGACTTCGAAACCGCGCAGATCGCGATCCAGGCCAGCCTGACCGGCCACCTGGTGCTGGCCACCGTGCACACCAACGACGCGCCGAGCAGCGTGACACGGCTGATCGACATGGGCGTCGAGCCCTTCTTGCTCAGCAGCAGCCTGCTCGGCGTGCTGGCGCAGCGGCTGGTGCGCAAGCTGTGCCCCAAGTGCAAGCGCCAGGACGCTGAAGGCGAAGGCGGCGAAGGCGGCGCGCCGCGCTGGCACCCGGTGGGCTGCGCCCATTGTGCGCACACCGGCTACAAGGGCCGCACCGGGGTCTACGAGTTGATGACCGTGGACACGGCGGTGCAGGCGCTGGTGCACAACCGCGCCGCCGAAGCCGAACTGGCCGCTGCGGCGCGCGCCGCCGGCCTGCGTTCGATGCGCGAGGACGGCGAGCGGCTGGTTCAGAGCGGTGTCACGTCGCTCGAAGAAGTGGTCCGCGTGACCCGAGACTGAGCTCACCCGCGATGCCCGCCTACCGCTTCGAAGCCCTGGACGCCAAAGGCAAGGCCGCCGGCGGCCTGCTGGAAGCCGACAACGCCAAGGCGGCACGCGCGCAGCTTCGATCGCGCGACCTGGTGCCGCTGGCGGTGACGCCGGTGACGGCGGCCAGCACCGACGGCACGGCGCCGAAATTCACCCGCCGCGTCTTCTCGGCCACCGGCCGCGCGGTGTGGACGCGCCAGCTCGCCGGACTGGTCGGCAGCGGCCTGCCGCTGGAACGTGCACTGACGGCGCTGGCCGACGAGAGCGAGACCGACCGCCAGCGCGAGCTGGTGGCGCACCTGAAGAGCGAGGTCAACGCCGGCAGCACCTTCGCGCGCGCGCTGGCCACGGCGCCGCGCGAGTTCGACGAGGTCTACCGCGCCGTCGTCGCGGCCGGCGAACAGAGCGGCGCGCTGGGGCCGGTGCTTGAGCGGCTGGCCGACGACCAGGAGCAGCAGCAGGCGCTGCGCACCAAGGTGCTGGGCGCGATGCTCTACCCGACCATCGTCTCGATCGTCGCGCTGATCATCGTCATCGTGCTCGTGACCTGGGTCGTGCCGCAGATCGCCAACACCTTCACCAGTTCCAAGCGCGCGCTGCCGCTCTTGACGACGCTGATGCTGGGCCTGAGCGCCTTCGTGCGCCAGTGGGGCTGGGCGGTGGCGC
>JAYUPN010000047.1:0-4942 GCA_043760065.1 Rubrivivax sp. | reverse complement strand
GGCGGCTTCGCGCCCAACGTGGCCAGCCACGAGGCCGCCATCCAGCTCATCCTGGAGGCTATCGACAAGGCCGGCTACACCGCCGGCACGCAGATCGCGCTCGGGCTGGACTGCGCCGCCAGCGAGTTCTACAAGGACGGCGCCAACGGCACCAAGGTCTACCACCTCGAAGGCGAAGGCCTGCAGCTCAGCGCCGCCGAGTGGACCGACATCCTGGCGACCTGGGTCGACAAGTACCCGATCATCAGCATCGAAGACGGCATGCACGAAGGCGACTGGGAGGGCTGGAAGCACCTCAACAACCGCCTGGGCAAGAAGGTGCAGCTGGTCGGCGACGACCTCTTCGTGACCAACACCAAGATCCTGCAGCGCGGCATCGACGAAGGCGTAGCCAACTCGATCCTGATCAAGATCAACCAGATCGGCACGCTGACCGAAACCTTCTCGGCCATCGAGATGGCCAAGCGCGCCGGCTGGACCAACGTCATCAGCCACCGCAGCGGCGAGACCGAGGACAGCACCATCGCCGATATCGCGGTGGGCAGCAATGCCGGCCAGATCAAGACCGGCAGCTTGAGCCGCAGCGACCGCATGGCCAAGTACAACCAGTTGCTGCGCATCGAGGAAGACATGGGCGACGTCGCCAGTTACCCCGGCCGCAGTGCCTTCTATAACTTGAAGTAGCCGACCGGGGCCGCAGGCGTGAAGTGGATCCCGTTCATCCTGGTCGGCCTGCTGGTGGTGGTGCAGGGCGACCTGTGGTTCGGCAAGGGCAACCTGCCCTACGTCTGGAGCCTGCAGAAGCAGCTCGACGTGCAGCGCCAGGCCAATCACGCGGCGCGCGAGCGCAATGCGCGCATGGCGGCCGAAGTCAGCGACCTCAAGGAAGGCCTGGAGATGGTCGAGGAGAAGGCGCGCGCCGAGCTGGGCATGGTGCGGCCCGACGAGATCCTGGTCCAGGTCACGACCAAGAAGCAGTGACGGTGCGCCTTGGTTGAGGCGCTGCTTCAG
Organism: Rubrivivax sp.; assembly: GCA_043760065.1. Taxonomy (GTDB): domain Bacteria; phylum Pseudomonadota; class Gammaproteobacteria; order Burkholderiales; family Burkholderiaceae_C; genus Rubrivivax. The sequence goes on along the minus strand of JAYUPN010000047.1, from coordinate 3,931 downwards.
GCTGCACGGCCCGCGCTGGCACCGGCCTTCGCGCTGTGGGGCAGCCCGATCACGTGGCTCGAGATCGCGGCCTTCGTGCTGGCGCTGCTGATGGTGTGGGCCAACCTGCGCGTCAACCCGGTGGGCTGGCCGCTGGCGATCCTGAGCTCGCTGATGTATGCGCTGCTCTTTGCCGACAGCAAGCTCTACGGCGAAGCGGGCCTGCAGTTTGTCTTCGTCGCCTTGGCCGGCTGGGGCTGGTGGCAGTGGCTGCGCGGCACGACGGGCGCGGGCGCGCCGCTGCGCGTGCACCGGCTGGGCAGCCGGGATCGAGTCCTGGCGCTGGCCCTCACGCTGGCGGCCTGGCCGGCGCTGGCGCTGCTGCTCAGCCACGCCACCGACAGCGACGTGCCGTGGTTCGACGCCTTGCCGACGGCGGGCAGCCTCACCGGGCAGGTGCTGCTGGCGCGCAAGGTGGTGGAGAACTGGCCCGTCTGGCTGGTCGTCAACCTGGTCAGCATCGCCCTCTTCGCCTACAAGGGCCTGTGGCTGACGGTGCTGCTCTACGCCCTCTTCGCCTTGCTGTCGCTGGTGGGCTGGCGCGCGTGGCGGCGCCTGGAGCGCGACCATGGCTGAAGCGCTGTGCATCGCCATCCTCGGCGCCGAGAGCACCGGCAAGACGACGCTGGCCGCGGCGCTGGCGCAGCGCCTGGCCGCCGACACCGGGACTCGCGTGGCCTGGGTGCCCGAGGTGCTGCGGCAGTGGTGCGAGCGCAGCGGCCGCACGCCGCAGGCGCATGAGCAGGCCAGCATCCTGCGCGCGCAGCACGAGCAGATCGACGCCGCGGCGCAAGCTCACGACATCGTCGTCTGCGACACCACGGCGCTGATGACCGCGGTCTACAGCCGCCTGGTCTTCGGCGACCGCACGCTCGACGAGCGCGCGGCGCTCTTGCACCGCCGCAGCGTGTCGATGACGCTGCTGACGGCCATCGACCTGCCGTGGGTCGACGACGGCTTGCAGCGCGAAGGCCCGCACGTGCAGGAGCCGGTGGACGCCGCGCTGCGCGAGTTGCTGCTGCTGCACGGCATCGGCTACGCGGTGGTCGGCGGACAGGGTGAGCTGCGCCTGGCGCAGGCGCTGGCGGCGGTGGCGCCGCTGCTGCGCTTGCCTGCCGCAGGCCGCAAGGACGGGCGCTTCACCGGCCTGCGTGAAGGTGAACCGCAGCGCCGCGCCTGGTCCTGCGAATGTTGCCTGCCCGACCAGGAACGCGCGCTGCGCCGGCTCTCGTCTCAGTAGATCAGCACGGCGGCGATCAGCGCCACGCCGAGCGCCAGGTTCACGCCCACCCACGGCCGGATCGCGGCCAGTGCCGCGCCGCCGGCTGGGATGTCGCCGGCCTGCACCGCGCGGTCCAGGCGCTTCCACAGCACGAAGCGGATGTGGCCGAAGATGGCGATCATCAGCAGCCCCACCGCCGTCATCAGCACCCAGTCCAGCGGCCACTGGAAACGGCCGCCGGCGCGCGTGGCCAGGTGGGCGCTGGCGCCGATGATCCACAGGCCGCTGAAGAGGATGAGGCCAGCCGCCCACAGCACGGCCTTGAAGAAGTGGCCGAGCACGGCGTGCATCAGCCGCACGCGCTGCGGCGGCTCCAGCACCGCCAGCGACGGGCGCAGGAAGAAGTGCGCGAAGGCCATGCCGCCGACCCACAGCACGACGGCCAGCACGTGCAGCGCCTTGAACACGGCCAGCAACATCACTGCACCCCCGCGATGACCGGCGGCTGGTCGCGCCCCGGCGTGAACATCTCGCCCACGTCGACGGCGTCGAAGCGGTACTGCAGGCCGCAGAACTCGCAGCCGACCTCGACCTCGCCGCGCTCGGCGATCAGGCTGTCGCTCTCTTCGCGCCCCAGCCCGCGCAGCATGTTGCGCACCCGCTCGCGCGAGCAGGTGCAGGCGAAGCGCGGCGTCGCGGGCTCGAAGACGCGCAGCGTCTCTTCCCAGAACAGTCGGTGCAGGATCTGCTCGCTGGGCAGCGTCAGCAGTTCCTCGCGCGTCAGCGTGGCGGCGAGCAGGGCGATGCGGTTGAAGGCATCGCTGAGGCCGATGTCGTCTTCGTTGCGGCGCGCGACGGTGCCCGCGCCGCCTTCGAGGTTGCCCTCGCCCCGCACCGGCATGCGCTGGATCAGCAACCCGGCGGCCACCTCGTCGTTGGCCGCCAGCACCAGCCGCGTGTCGAGCTGCTCGGACTGCAGCATGTAGTGCTCCAGCACCTGCTGCACCTGCTGCAGCGGCTCGCGCTGGTCACCATCAGTCGTGTCAAAAAGAGGCACCACGCCCTGGTACGGCTGCTGACCCGGCAGCTTGTCCTTGGGGTCGAGCGTGATGGCGCAGCGGCCCTGGCCGTGCACGTTGAGCATGGCTTGCAGCCGCGCGCCCGTCGGCACCTCGCCCACCAGCTTGGCGGTGGAGCGGAAACTCAGGTCCGGCTGCACCTCGACCACCGCCAGCTTGACCGGGCCGTCGCCGAAGACCTGCAGCACCAAGGCGCCGTTGAACTTGATGTTGGCCTGCATCAGCACGCCGGCGGCCGTCATCTCGCCCAGCAGCGCGCGCAGCTCCACCGGATGCGGGCCGACGGTCTGGCGCCGGCGCAGCACTTCGTGCCAGGCATCGGTCAGCCGCACGACCATGCCGCGCACCGGCAGGCCCTCGTAGAGGAACTTGGTCAGTGCGCTCATCAGGCCAGCTTCCTGAGTTTCGTTCGATGGCGTTCGGCGTTCTCGACGTAGTGCACGGCACCGTACCGGATGCGCTCGGCCTGCTCGGGCGAGATCTGCCGCACCACCTTGGCCGGGCTGCCCAGGATCAGGCTGTTGTCCGGGAACTCCTTGCCCTCGGTGACGACCGAGCCGGCGCCGACGAGGCAGTTCCTGCCGATCTTCGCGCCGTTGAGCACGACGGCCTGGATGCCGATCAGCGAACCGTCGCCGACGGTGCAGCCGTGCAGCATGACCTGGTGACCGACCGTCACGTCGCTGCCCAGCACGAGCGGGAATCCCATGTCGGTGTGCAGCACGCTGCCGTCCTGGACGTTGCTGCGCGCGCCCAGCGTGATCCAGTCGTTGTCGCCGCGCAGCACGGCGCCGTACCAGACGCTGCTGCCCGCGGCCATGCGCACGCGGCCGATGACCTGGGCGCTGTCGGCGACCCAGGCGGTGGGCGCGAGCTGGGGTGCGTCGTCCCCGATCTGGTAGATGGCCATGCTGGATCCTGATCTGCCGCTGGGGGCAAGGCCGATAATTCTAGAGATGGAGCTTCGATCGGCCGCCTTGAAGGTCTTGTTGCTGGCCGAACCCGCTGCCAAGGCGGCCGCGGCGCATGCACTGCATCCGGCGCCGCACGGCCACGTCGACGCCGCGGCGGCGCTGCACTGCAACGCGCCGCTGCCGGGCCGCACGGCGCGCCCGCCGCTGGTGGCGCCGGCTGCCGTGAAGCCGCGTTCGCCCTTCACACCCGAGGGCCGCGCCGCGCTGCTGCACGCGGTGGCGCACATCGAACTCAATGCCATCAACCTGGCGCTGGACGCCGTCTGGCGCTTCGCCGGCATGCCGCAGGCCTACTACCGCGACTGGCTTCACGTGGCGGCCGAGGAAGCGCTGCACTTCGGCCTGCTGGCCGAGCACCTGGGCACGCTGGGATGCAGCTATGGCGACTTGCCGGCGCACGACGGCCTGTGGGCGATGACCGAGCGCACCGCGCACGACATCACCGCCCGCATGGCGCTGGTGCCGCGCACGCTGGAAGCGCGCGGCCTGGACGCGACGCCGCCGATGCAGGCCCGCCTGCGCAAGGCCGGCGACCTGCGCGCGGTGGAGATCCTGGACGTGATCCTGCGCGACGAGGTCGGACACGTCGCGATCGGCAACCACTGGTACCGCTGGCT
>JAYUPN010000046.1:0-5003 GCA_043760065.1 Rubrivivax sp. | reverse complement strand
GTCGAAGGTATAGGGCGTCTTCTGCAACACCACGTCACCCACCCCCAGCGGGAACCGGCGCTGCATCCACTGCAGCCGGTTGATGATGGCGCGGTGTTCGATCATGCAGCCCTTGGGCCGCCCGGTGGAGCCCGAGGTGTAGATGACGTAGGCCAGGTGCGCGGGGCCGACATCGGCGGGCAAGGTGATGCCAGCGTCGGCTTCATCCACGTCCCAAGGCCCCTGCGGGCAATGCACCGCGAACTGCTCGCGCCAGGCGGCGGCAAACATGTCCTGGGTCAGGATGCAGCGCACGCCGGCATCCTGCAGGATCAGCTGGTTGCGGGCACGCGGGAACTTGGTGTCCAGCGGCAGGTAGGCGGCACCGGCGCGCAGCACCGCTACCAGGGCCACCACCATCTCGATGGAACGCTCCATCAATACGGCCACCACGCTGTCGGCGCCCACGCCCTGGCGGCGCAGCCAGCGTGCGCAATGGGCACTGCGGCGTTCGAGTTCGGCGTAGGTGATGGAGCCTTCGCCGGCGCGCACCGCCAGCTGTTGCGGGTGCAGCGCGGCGGTGCGTTCAATGGCGTGGTGCAGGCACTCTCCATCGGCTGGCGCCGCTGCGGGCAGCGCTACCACCGCGGGCGCTTCGGCCCATTCGGCAGCCCAGGTCTGCAGCCGTTCGACATAGCGCTCGAACATTGCGGCAGCCTGGCTTTCGTCGCCGATGCTGGTGTCCCACTGCAGCAGCAGTTCGTCGTCGCCAAGCATCGTGCTGATGCTGTCCAAGGTGACCTGCGGTGTGTGCGACACCGCATACACAGGCCGCACGCCCGGCTGCGACAGCGCCGCAGCGTGGCCGCCGGGAACGAGGTCGGTGAAGACCACGGGGAAGGACAGGCCGCGCTGGCGGCGCAGGGCTTCCAGGCCATCGGCCGCGGGGTGGGCGGCGTCGGCTTCCAGCTGCCGCCGCGTGCGGGCCAGACAGTCGGCAGCGCCCCAGGCGCCGGGCGCGAAAGACACCCAGCCCAAGCGTGTGAAGTCGCCCACCACGCCCTGCAGTTCGGGGCGCGCGGGGTCGCGGTCCCAATGCACCGTCACCACGGCCAGCGCTTGGCCACCGTTCCATTCCAGCAAAGTCTGGCCGTAGGCGGCCAGCAGCAATGCGCCCAGGCCGCAGCCCTGCACATCCGCCGCACGGCGCAGCCGGGCCTGCAGTGCCACCCGGCGTGACAGCTGGCGCGTGGGTGCGGCAACGGCATCGCGCGCGAAGGTCGGGCCGCTGGGCAGCGATTCGAACTTGTGCCGCCAGTAGGCCGTGTCACGGGTGAACGCGGGGCTGTCGCGCGCCGCCTGGCGCTGCAGCACATGAGCACGGAAGCTGGTGCCGCCTGCAGCCAGCGGCACGTCGGGCTGCTGGTAGGCCTGGAATAGCTGGCCGACGATGCGCATCAGGCTGGGCCCATCGGCCACCAGCAGGTCGATGTTGATGAACAGCCGGCCCATGCCGTCCGGATGGCGACAGACAGCCAACGCGAAGAAGCGGTCGCTGTCCAGCGGGAACACCGTGGCCAGCATGGCCTGGCGGGTGCTGGCACAGGCATGCTCGAAGGCTTGCGGCGATGCGCCGGGAGCCACGTCGGCGATCACCGTGTCAGCCACGCCGCGGCTCAACTGCTGCGTGCCATCGGAGCGCACGATCGTGTGCAGCATCGGGTGCAGGCGCAGCACGCGGTTCCAGGCGCAGGCCAGGCGCGGCAGGTCCAAGGCGTCGATGTCGTACTCGGCATGGAACACGCAGCCCTTGCCGCCGTGGCGCAAGCTGGAACCGCGGCCGAAGGCGTAGGCCACCTGCTGGTTGGTCAGCGGGAACGGCGGCTCGTCGTCGGCCACGGACCAGTGCTCGGCCGCATCGGCAAGGCGCTGCAGTCGCGCACCGAAGTCCTGGAACAGTGCGTGCACATCGGCCTGCGCGTGCAGCGCATCGGCCACGTACCAACGCCAGACCAGGGCGCCGTCCTCTTCCAGCAACTGGTGGTCCAGGTGCACCTGGGGCGTGGTATTGATGACGGCGCCGGTCTTCCAGCCACTGCCGGCCGGCAGGCCCTGGAAGGCAGCGCCCACCAGGCTGGTGAAGACCACCGGCGGCATGGCAGCCCCGGTGGCCCGGGCCTCGGTACGGGCCTGGCGCAAGGCCTGCAGCGCCGGGCGGGCGCCGATGTGGGCGTGCGGCGCGTCGGTGTTCAGCTGCGCCTGGGTCTGCAGCAGGCGGGCTTCAAAGCTGCTGCCTGGCCCGGTGTCGGCGATGAACACATTGCTCTGGATGAACAGGCCGGCCAGCGACATCACATCGCGGTGCACGGCCAGGCGGTTCATGTGGGTCAGCGTGAGGCTGAAGGCCGGCTGGCCGGTGTGCTGCCGCAGCGTGTCCACGAAAGCCGCCAGCAGCGCCGCGCTGGGGTAGCAGCGCAGGCGCGCGGCCGCCTGCTGGATGCGCGCCCAGGGCGCCGCGTCCAGCCGCCCCTGCAAGGTGTGCACCTTGGCCGCTGCCGACGACGACGCGGCGCAGGCCAGCTGCGGTGCGGGTGGCATGCCGGCCAGCTTGCGCTGCCAGTAGGCCATGCCCTCGGCATGGCCCGGCGTGCCGGGCAGTGACGCGCCGTGACGCAGGTGATCGCGGTACGAGCAGGCCAGTGCGGGCAGCACAGCGGCGGGTTCCTGCACCAGCTGCACCAGCTGGCGCGCCAGCAACTGCGCGCTGTAGCCGTCGACCAGCAGTTCATCAATGGCCACATGCAGCATGTCGCCGCCCGTGCCGCGGCTGACGCGCAGGTCAAAGTACGGCCACTGCGACAGCGCCCACACCTGCTCGGACATTTCGCGCCGCAACCCCGCACGCTGTGCGTCGCGCTGCGCTGGCTGCAGCGCCGCCAGATCGAGCACGGCGATGGGCGTGCGCGGCACCGTGGCTTCGATGTCCTGCTGCAGGTCTTCGGTGACGCGGACGCGCAGTGCCTCGTGGTGCTGCAGCAGGCGCTGCCAGGCGTCGCCCAGGCGGCCTTCGTCGATGTCACCCGCGGCCTGCAGTTCGAAGTACACCGTGCTGCCCACGCGCTGGCCGAAGGTGGGCAGTTCGCGGCCGATCACAAAGGCCTGCTGCATGTCGGTCAACGCAAAGCGGGTGCCGGCGTCTGCCGGCGGCGTGGCCGACAGGGCCAAGGCGGCGCGCACGATGGCCGCGGCTTCCAGCGACAGCCGGTCGGCCAGGCGGTCACGCAACTGGCCCACGGTGTCGCATTCGTAGAACGCGGTCACCGGCACCGAGTCACCGAAGGCGGCCTGCAGGATTTCGACGCTGCGCACCACATGCAGCGAACCCAGGTGCAGCGCGGCCAGCGACGTGTCTGCGCCGATGGCGGGGCCTTCGGCGTCCAGCACGTTGCCCAGCACCACGGCCAGGAAGGCCATCAGCTTGTCGCTGGCCGTGCCGGCCATGGCGGCGACCTCGGCAAAACCGGCTGGTGCCCGCTGCGGCGCCGATGCCAGGGCTGGCGCGGGTGCGGCGGTGGCCACGCTGTCCCACCAGTGGCGGTCGCGCGCGAAGGGGTAGCTGGGCAGGCTGCAACGGCGCGGGGCCGCGCCAGCGTAGTGCGCTTGCCAATCGACCTGCAGGCCCTGCACCCACAGCGCCAGCACTTGCGCACAACGCCGCGTGGACAACCAGGCCTGCACGGCCGCTTGCATGTCCTCGTCGGCCGCCAGCGGCTGCCAGGCACCGCCGGCCAGGGCCGAGGGTGCGCAGCCGCGGAAGACGCTGGCGGTGCCCTCTTCCTGGCGCACTACATCACGCAGCCGCGCCACCAGTTCGGCCCTGGATGCGACCACCAGGCCCAGCCGTTCGGCCATGGCCTCGCGCCCGGTCTGCAGCACGTAGGCGATCTCGCGCAGCGTGGGCGCAGGGCCCGCCTCGGAACCATTCCCGGGCGATTCCAGCGCCGCCAGCAGGCGCGCGGCACTGCGCCACAGCGCGGCCGGCGTGCGCGCCGACAGCACCACGGCAACCGGCCCGTCTTCGTCCTCCAGATCGGCCGCGTGGGCCGACGCCACGTACTCCGCCACCACCAGGTGCGCGTTGGCACCACCGGCACCAAAAGCCGAGATACCGGCCACACGCGGCGCTGCCACACCGTCAATCAGCGGCGCCTGCCAGGGCCCGGCCTCGCGCACCACGCGGAAGGGCGTGGCGGCAAAGTCGATGTTCGGGTTGCCGGGGCCGTCCAGCAGCGTGGGCACCAGCGTGCGGTGGCGCAACTGCAGCAGCACTTTGGTCAGGCTGGCCATGCCGGCCGCGGCTTCGGCGTGGCCGATGTTGGACTTCAGCGAACCGATGGCGCAATAGCCGCAGTCCGGCGTGGCGCTGCGGAAGGCCTTGGCCAGCGCAGCCACTTCGATGGGGTCTCCCAGCAAGGTGCCGGTGCCGTGGGCCTCGATGCAACTCACCGCGCGCGGCGACACGCCGGCCTGTTGCAGCGCGTCCGTGATGGCGGCACGCTGCGCCTGCGGGCTGGGCACGTGATAGCCGTGGCCGCGCCCGCCGTGGTTGATGGCGCTGCCCTTGATGACGGCGTGGATCATGTCGCCGTCGCGTTCGGCATCTTCCAGCCGTTTCAGCAGCACGGCGCCCACTGCCTCGCCGGGGATGTAGCCATGGCCACCGGCGCCGAAGGCCTGCTGCTGCGCGGCCGGCGCGATCAGGCCCTTCGCACTGAGCGTGGTGTACTTGCCCGGATGCAGGCTCAGGCTCACGCCCCCGGCAATGGCCAGCCCGGTGCGGCCATCGCGCAGATCCTGGCAGGCCAGGTGGATGGCGGTGAGCGACGAAGAGCACATGCTGTCCAGCGTCAGGCTGGGGCCGTGCAGGTTCAGCAGATGCGAGACGCGGTTGGCGATGCCGGCCAGGCTGCCGGTCATGCCCAGGCCCAGGGTGCGCGCCGCCGGCTCGGCGCCGAAGAGCTGGT
>JAYUPN010000045.1:0-5010 GCA_043760065.1 Rubrivivax sp. | reverse complement strand
GCGATGCGCCAACTCGTGTCGTCCCAGGCCTGCTGTAACGCGCGCAGCGGCGCGCTGAACACGGACTTCGCGTCGCGCCAGACCTCGACCGTGCCGCGATCGTTGGGCTTGCCGATGAGGTGCGCGTGGCGGCTCAGGTCGTGTTCGCGCAGCGTGGCCATGACCTCGTTGCGCACGGCGGTGGGCACCTGGATGATCACGCCCAGCTCTTCGTTGAACAGCGCCTTCAGCGTCAGCTCGTTGCGCCGCTCGCTCACCTGTCCGGCCCAGTTCTTCGAGTCGCCGACCTCGGCCCGGCTGTCGGCGATGCCATCGCCTTCGGTGACCAGGAGGTCGACGTTCAGGCTCACGCCCAGGTGGCCGGCAAAGGCCATCTCGCACACCGCCGCCCACAGGCCGCCGTCGCTGCGGTCGTGGTAGGCCAGGATGCGGCCCTGCGCGCGCAAGGCATTGATCGCGGCCACCAGCTGCTTCAACGGCTGCGCATCGTCGAGGTCGGGCACAACGTCGCCGAACCGGCCCAGCACCTGCGCCAGCATGCTGCCGGCCATGCGCGCACGCCCCTGGCCCAGGTCGATCAGCACCAGCGTCGTGTCGCCAGGCTGCAGTTGCGGTGTCAGCGTGCCGCGCACGTCGGCCAGCGTGGCGAAGGCGGTGACGATCAGCGACACCGGTGCCGTCACCTGCCGGCTGACCTGCCCGTCGTGCCAGCGCGTGCGCATCGACAGCGAATCCTTGCCCACCGGGATGCCGACGCCCAGCGCCGGGCACAGCTCCAGGCCCACGGCCTTGACGGTGTCGAAGAGCGCGGCGTCCTCGCCTGGCTCGCCGCAGGCGGCCATCCAGTTGGCGCTGAGCTTGACGCGCGAGAGTTCGATCGGCGCCGCCAGCAGATTGGTGATCGCCTCGCCCACCGCCATGCGGCCGCTGGCCGGGCCGCTGAGCGCGGCCAGCGGCGTGCGCTCGCCCATCGCCATCGCCTCGCCGGCAAAGCCAGCAAAGTCGGCCAGCGTCACCGCGCAATCGGCCACCGGCACCTGCCAGGGGCCGACCATCGGGTCGCGGTGGCTCAAGCCGCCGACCGTGCGGTCGCCGATGCTCAGCAAGAAGCGCTTGCTGGCCACCGTCGGGTGGCGCAGCACGTCCAGCATGACCTGCTCGAGCTTGACGCCCGTGAGGTCCAGCGCCGCCTCGGTGCGCACCACGCGCTGCACGTCGCGGTGCAGCTTGGGCGGCTTGCCCAGCAGCACATCCATCGGCATCTGAATGACACGCTCGCCGCCGGGGCCGTCCTCGAGAATCAGCTCACGCGCTTCGGTGGTCACGCCGACCACCGCGAAGGGGCAGCGCTCGCGCTCGGCCATCTGCGTGAACAACGGCATCAGGTCGGGGTTCACCGCCAGCACGTAGCGTTCCTGGCTCTCGTTGCACCAGATCTCCTTCGGCGCCAGGCCGCTCTCTTCCAGCGGCACGCGCCGCAGGTCGAAAGTGGCGCCCATGCCGGCGCCGTCGACGAGTTCGGGGAAGGCATTGCTGATGCCGCCGGCGCCAACGTCGTGGATCGCCAGCACCGGGTTCATCTCCCCCAGTGCCCAGCAGTGGTTGATGACCTCCTGCGCGCGGCGTTCGATCTCGGGGTTGCCGCGCTGCACGCTGTCGAAGTCCAGCGCCGCGGTGTTGGTGCCGGCGGCCATCGAGCTGGCGGCGCCGCCACCCATGCCGATGCGCATGCCCGGCCCGCCCAGCTGCACCAGCAGCGTGCCGGCGCCGAAGCGCAGCTTCTGGACCTGCCCGGCGCTGATCGAGCCCAGGCCGCCGGCGATCATGATCGGCTTGTGGTAGCCGCGGCGCACGCCGGCCACGTCCTGCTCGAAGACGCGGAAGTAGCCGCCCAGGTTGGGCCGTCCGAACTCGTTGTTGAAGGCGGCACCGCCGAGCGGGCCCTCGGTCATGATCTGCAGCGCGCTGGCGATGTGCAGGGGCTTGCCGACGGGGTTGCGCTCCCACGGCTCGCGGGTGTCGGGCAGGTGCAGGTTGCTGACGCTGAAGCCGGTCAGCCCGGCCTTGGGCCGCGCACCACGGCCGGTGGCGCCTTCGTCGCGGATCTCGCCGCCGGCACCGGTGCTGGCGCCGGGGAAGGGGCTGATGGCAGTGGGATGGTTGTGCGTCTCGACCTTCATCAGCACGTGCGCCGTGTCCTGGCGCGCGCCGTACTGCGGCGCGTTGGTGAAGCCCTGCGGCAGCCAGCGCTCGATCACGCGGCCCTCCATCACTGCGGCGTTGTCGTCGTAGGCCACCACGGTGTGCTGCGGCGAGGTCTTCTCGGTGTGGCGGATCATGCCGAACAGGCTGTGCGGCTGCGGCGCGCCGTCGACCGTGAAGCGGGCGTTGAAGATCTTGTGCCGGCAGTGTTCGCTGTTGGCCTGCGCGAACATCATCAGCTCGACGTCGCTGGGGTTGCGGGCGAGCCGCGTGAAGGCTTCCACCAGGTACTGCATCTCGTCGTCCGACAGCGCGAGGCCGAATTCGACGTTGGCGCGCTGCAGCGCCTTCATTCCCCCTTCCAGACCCCGGCCCAGCACGTCGACGTGCACCAGCGGCGCGGCCTGCTGCGCGTCGAAGAGATGCGCCGCGGCTTCGCGCTCGAAGGCCACGTGCTCGGTCATGCGGTCGTGCAGCAGCGCGGACACGGCGGCGCGTTCGTCGGCGCTCAACGGCTTGGCGGCGCCGAGCAGGCCGCTCTTGAGCGTCAGCGTGAACTCGGTGACGCGCTCGACGCGGTGCAACTGCAAGCCAGCCGCGGCGCCGCCGGCGCCGAATCCGCAATTGCGCGCGATGTCGGTGGCCTTGCTGGCCCAGGGTGAGACGGTGCCCAGGCGCGGCATCACGACGACACGCTCGCCCGTCGCAGGGCCGTCGAAGGCGTCGCCGTAGCGCAGCAGCGCCTGCAGCTTGTCGAGCGCGGCACGATCGGGCGCCTGGTCGAAGGCCACCCAGTGCACGAACCGCGCCGCGACGCCCGTGATCCGTGGGCAGGCGGCCTGCAACCGGGCCAGCAGCGCCTGGGCGCGGAAGTCCGAGAGCGCACTGCCACCCTCGAAGTGCATCAATGTCTGGGGCGTGGCGGTCAAGAGGGTGCCTTCGTGCTGTGCACCCGGGATTCGCCGCTGCGGCGGTCCGGCGTGCCTCATGCTGTCCCGATGTCGGGCTGGGAGGAAAGCCCGGGATTTTAGGGCCCGGTGGGATAATCGGCCGATGGCAATCCCCATCAAGACCCCCGCCGAGATCGAAGGCATGCGGCTGGCCGGCCGGCTGGCCAGCGAAGTGCTGGACATGCTGACGCCGCACGTCCGCCCCGGCGTCACGACGCTCGAACTCGATCGCCTGGCGCACGAGCACATGGTGCAGGTGCAGGGCGGCATCCCGGCCACGCTGGGCTACCAGCCGCCGGGTTACCCGGCGTACCCGGCTTCGCTGTGCAGCAGCCTCAACGACGTGGTCTGCCACGGCATCCCCGACAACCGGCCGCTGAAGGACGGGGACATCGTCAACATCGACGTCACCGTCATCAAGGACGGCTGGCACGGCGACAACAGCCGCATGTACGTCGTCGGCGACGGCAGCATCGCGGCGCGGCGGCTGTGCCAGCTCACCTTCGAAGCGATGTGGAAAGGCATCGTCAAGGTCAAGCCCGGGGCGCGGCTGGGCGACATCGGCCACGCCATCCAGACCTTCGCCGAGAACGCCGGCTTCAGCGTCGTGCGCGAGTTCTGCGGCCACGGCGTCGGCGCGCGCTTCCACGAAGAACCGCAGGTGCTGCACTACGGGCGACCGCATACGCTCGAGGAACTTGTCCCGGGCATGATCTTCACCATCGAGCCCATGATCAACGCCGGCAAGCGCGACATCAAGGAAGACCGCAAGGGCACCCGGCCCTACGACGGCTGGACGATCGTCACGCGCGACCGCTCGCTGTCGGCCCAGTGGGAGCACACCGTGCTCGTCACCGAGAGCGGCTACGAGGTGCTGACGGTGAGTGCCGGCAGCCCGCCGCCGCCGGCCTTTGCGCCGGCCGGCTACGGGCAGCCGGTGGCGCTGACGACCTGAGCCGAGGGCCATGTCGGCCGTGCCTCAGACCGCAGGCAGCGTGGTCGCCCTGCGCACGCGGTTCCGCGACGGCAAGGCCGCGCTGCTCGAGCACTTCGAGCAGTCGCGCGCCACCGCGCCGGCAGCGCTGCGCTTGATCCGCGCCCTGGCGCGCCATGTCGACGCCACGCTGACGGCGCTGTGGCTGCAGTCGGGCCTGCCGGCGCAGGCGGCGCTGGTGGCCGTGGGGGGTTATGGCCGCTGCGAGCTGTTTCCGCACTCGGACGTCGACGTGCTGGTGCTGTTGCCGGTCGAGCCTGGCGAGTCCGAGCGCGGCGCGATCGAAGCCTTCGTCACCGCATGCTGGGACATCGGGCTCGAGATCGGTTCTTCCGTGCGCACCGTGGCCGAATGCGTGGCCGAAGCCGGGCGCGACGTGACGGTGCAGACGGCGCTGCTCGAGTCGCGCCTGGTGTGCGGCGCGCGGCGCCTGTACACGCAGTTCCGCAGCGCGCAGGACCGGGCGATGGACCCGCGCGCCTTCCTGCGCGCCAAGACGCTGGAGCTGCGCCAGCGCCACGTCAAGTACCAGGGCACGCCCTACGCGCTGGAACCCAACTGCAAGGAAAGCCCCGGCGGGCTGCGCGACCTGCAGGTCGTGATCTGGGTCGCGCGCGCCGCGGGCCTGGGCCGGACGTGGAGCGAGCTGGCCGGCACCGGGCTGATCACGCCCTTCGAAGCCAGCCAGTTGCGCAAGCACGAAGGTGTGCTCAAGCTGATCCGCGCCCGGCTGCACCAGGTGGCCGGCCGGCGCGAGGACCGCCTGGTGTTCGACCTGCAGACCGCGGTGGCCGAGAGCTTCGGCTACAAGTCCAGCGACAGCCAGCGCAGCAGCGAGGTGCTGATGCACCGCTACTACTGGGC
>JAYUPN010000044.1:0-13998 GCA_043760065.1 Rubrivivax sp. | reverse complement strand
TCCGCGCTGGTGCTCGCTGCTGCTGCCGCGTTCTGCACGTCCAGCGCCTTCGCCGGCTACGCCAACTACGGCGGCACCAGCACCGGCAGTGACTTCACGGTGCTGACCACCAAGTGGACGGTGGGTGGCGGCACGGTGGCGACCGGTGGCGCACCATCGCCGGGCAGCGCGAGTTGGAGCGTGATGGCCGCCGGGCTGATCGACGCGTCCGGTTTCGACGCGCATGGCGGCGCCATGACGACGGCGCTCACGGCGCTTTATGCCGATGGCGTTTCGGAAGTCACCGTCATCGGGCAGGTGCTGAGTGCCTGGGCCGCGGTCTCTGGATTCGTCAATCTTGGGCAGGTGGCTGACGGTGGCGGTGGCCTGGGCGCAGCAGGTGCGGCGGGCGGAGCCGGCCACATCCGCGCCGGCGGCATCTTCATCGACGGCAACGTGGGGTCCAACGTGCTGGCGCACGCCTACCAGCCCGGCAACGAGGCGTTCTTCGGCCTGGGCGGCAACATTGCGGGCGACATGCACTTCGACAACGGCAACGTCTGGTCCGACGGTGGTGCGGCGGGTTCCATCGACTTCTACACGGTGGCGCTGCACGAAGCGGGTCATGCGCTGGGCCTGGGCCACTCGACGGTGATCGGCTCGGTGATGGAAGCTTTCTACGGCGGCCCGCGCCGCACGCTGACGGCCGACGACATCGCTGGCATCCAGGCCCTCTACGGCCCGATTCCCGAGCCGACGACGAGCTTGCTGATGCTCTTCGGCGCCTTCGGCCTGGTGGGCGTGGTGCGTCAACGCGCGTCGAGGCAGCGTTCGGGCGCGTAGGCCCGCAACGGGGCCGGTTCGCCGGCCCGTGCAACCGATCAGGGCCGCACGGTTATGCCGTGCGGCCCTCTGTCATTGACGTCCCCTGCGCGACCGCAGTCGCCGCGGCGTTCAGGCCGCGAGGAGTTGCTGCTCCAGCTGATGCAGCACCCGGTAGCACGGCAGCACCTGGGCCACGCTGGCGTTGGGTTCGCGCCCCTCCTGGATGGCGGCGAAGAATTCACGGTCCTGCAGCTCGATGCCGTTCATCGACACATAGCCCTGGCTGACGTCGATGCGCTCTTCCTTGCCGTTGAACAGGTCGTCGTAGCGCGCGAGGTAGGTGCCGGTGTCGCCGATGTAGCGGAAGAAGGTGCCCAGCGGTCCGTCGTTGTTGAAGCTGAGCGACAGCGTGCAGATGGCGCCGTTCGCGGCCTGGAGCTGGATGCTCATGTCCATCGCGATGCCCAGCACCGGATGGATCGGTCCCTGGATGGCGTTGGCCCTGACGATCGGGCTGGCGGCCTGGTACGCGAACAGGTCCACCGTGTGCGCGGCGTGGTGCCACAGCAGGTGGTCGGTCCAGCTGCGGGCCTGGCCGAGCGCGTTCATGTTGCTGCGGCGGAAGAAGTAGGTCTGCACGTCCATCTGCTGGATGTGGAAGTCGCCGGCGCCGATCTTCTGGTGCAGCCACTGGTGGCTCGGGTTGAAGCGCCGCGTGTGGCCGCACATCGCGACCAGCTTGCTGCTGGCGGCCCGCGCGGCCACGGCCTGTGCGTCCTGCCAGCTGTCGGCCAGCGGGATCTCCACCTGCACGTGCTTGCCCGCCTGCAGGCAGGCGATCGACTGCGCGGCGTGCATCTGCGTCGGCGTGCACAGGATGACGGCGTCGACCTCGCGGATCGCCAGGCTGTCGGCGAGCTCTGTGCTGACGTGGCGGATGCCGTACTTGTCGGCCACTTCCTGCGTCTTGGCCAGCTCGCGGCTGACCAGCGACACGCACTCCACGCCGTCGATGAGCTTGATCGCGTCGAGGTGCTTGATGCCGAAGGCGCCGGCGCCGGCAAGGGCAACTTTGATCGTCATGTGTTTTCCAGAATGAGGTGGCCCACCGCCGTGTTCGACGCGGGCACGTGATAGAAGCGGTGCACCACGCGAGGCGGCTTGTCGCTCATCGCGCCGCGCGCAATGAGCCACATCACGAGCTCGATGCCCTCGCTGCCGGCTTCGCGCACGTAGTCGATGTGCGGCAGCGTGGACAGGTCGGCCGGGTCGGCGATCAGGCGGTCCAGGAAGCCGTGGTCCCACTCGCGGTTGATCAGGCCGGCGCGCGGGCCCTGCAGCTGGTGGCTCATGCCGCCGGTGCCCCAGACCTGCACGTTCAGCGGCTCGTCATAGCTCTCGACGGCCTTGCGGATGGCGCGGCCCAGGTTGTAGCAGCGCCGGCCACTGGGCACCGGGTACTGCACGACGTTGACGGCGAAGGGGATCACCGGGCACGGCCAGGCGAAGTTGTGCTGCGGAGGCTGGCCGCACATCAGGCTCAGCGGCACCGTCAGGCCGTGGTCGACGTCCATGCGGTTGACGATGGTGAGGTCGAAGTCGTCCTGGATCACGCTCTGCGCGATGTGGCTGGCGAGCTCCGGGTGGCCGATGACGGTGGGCACCGGACGCGGCCCCCAGCCTTCGTCGGCAGGCTGGAACTCGGCCGCGGTGCCGATGGCGAAGGTCGGGATCATCTCCAGGCTGAAGGCCGTGGCGTGGTCGTTGTAGACGAGGAAGATCACGTCGGGCCGGTTGTCCTTCATCCACTGCTTGGAGAAGTCGTAGCCTGCGAACACCGGCTGCCAGTAAGGCTCGTTGTGCTTGCCCAGGTCGAGCGCGGCGCCGATGGCGGGCACGTGGCTGGTGTAGACGCTGGCGGTGATGCGGGCCATCAGAGCGCCCCCTTGCCGCTGCCCTGCGGCTGGTGCTGTGGCTGCGCGCTGCCGTCCTCGCCCTTGAAGCGATTGCCTTCGACCGAGCGCCCGCCCTTGATCATCATGTCGCGGTACTCCTCTTCGCTCATGCCGGTCATGCTGCCGGCCATCTGCTGGAAGCTCTTGCCCAGTGTGGCGCCGATCTTGGCCAGGAAGTAGATGTTGCCGCCGGCGGCGATGCAGCGGTTGAGGTCGCGCGCCAGCACGGCCTGCTTCTGTTCTTCGCTCATCGGCCACTCGTCGAGGTAGGCGCGCATGTCGGCCTTGAAGCGTTCGCGGTTGGCGGCCTTCATCAGGCTCATGCAGAACTGGTTGAGGTGGTAGCCCTTGCGCGACTGCTCGGCGTCGAAGATGGTCGTGCCGGGCACGTCGAGGTAGGGTTTTTCCAAGGCCATGCGAAGTCTCTCAAGGTGTCCGATCAAGGCCTTGCGCGGAACCGGCTCGGCCGGGCCGCTGCAAGAGCCCCCTCGGGGGGTGGCGAAGGCGCGAAGCGACAAGCCTGGGGGCTCATGTTTCCTCGGGCCAGTACAGGCGCATCGGGTTGTCGACCAGCAGTCGGCGTTGCAAGTCCGCGGTGGGCGCGATGTACGGGATGAAGTCGACCAGCAGGCCGTCGTCGGGCATGTGGTCCTTGAGGTTCGGGTGCGGCCAGTCGGTGCCCCAGAGCACGCGGCTCGGGAAGGTCTGCACGATGCGACGCGCGAAGGGCACGACGTCACGGTACGGGGGAAGACCAGCGGCCTCTTCGCCGTGCAGCGCCTTGGGGCCGGACAGCGACAGCCGCTCGGGGCAGCTGACCTTGCACCAGACCCTGGCGTGCTCGCTCATGAACCTGACGAAGAGCTCGAACTCGGGCCCGTCGACCGGCTTGCCGACATCGGGCCGGCCCATGTGGTCGACGACCACCGGCACGCCGACCTCGTCGTGCACGGCGGCGAAGAAGTCCCACAGCTCGGGCAGGTCGACGGCCTCGAAGTAGATCACCACGTGCCAGCCCAGCGCCTTGATGCGCTGGGCGATCTCGAGCAGCTCGTCCTTGGGCGTGAAGTCGACCAGCCGCTTGACGAAGTTGAAGCGCACGCCGCGCACGCCGGCCGCGTGCAGGGCCTGCAGTTCGGCGTCGGAGACGCTGCGCTTGACGGTGGCCACGCCGCGCGCCTTGCCGTTGCTGGCGATGCAGGCGTCGACCAGCGCGCGGTTGTCGGCGCCGTGGCAGGTGGCCTGCACGATGACGTTGCGCGCGAAGCCGAGGTGGTCGCGCAGCGCGAAGAGCTGCTGCCTGGACGCGTCGCAGGGCGTGTACTTGCGCTCGGGCGCGAAGGGGAACTGCGCGCCGGGGCCGAAGACGTGGCAGTGCGCGTCGACGCTGCCGGCGGGCAGCTGGAAGCGGGGCTTGCTGGGGCCGGCGTACCAGTCCAGCCAGCCGGGGGTCTTTTCGAAGGTCATGGGGCGGTCCGTCGACGCGGTCAGGGGGCGGGTTCGAAAGGCAGGCCGGCGTACTGCTCGGCCAGCGCGGCTTGCGCGAAGCGCGAGCCCTTGAGGTAGTCCAGCTCGACCTCCTGCGCCTTCTGGTCGAACTCGCCGGCCTGCGGGAATCGGTGCAGCAGGTTGGTCAGGTACCAGGAGGTGCGCACGCTGCTCCAGACGCGGCGCAGCGCCATTGCGCTGTAGCCGTCGATCAGCGCTTTGTCACCCTGGCCGTACCAGCGGCCGAGCGCGCGCGACAGGTAGAACACGTCGCTGGCGGCCAGGTTCAGGCCCTTGGCGCCGGTGGGCGGCACGATGTGCGCGGCGTCGCCGACCAGGAACAGATTGCCGTGGCGCATGGGCTCGGCGACGAAGCTGCGCAGCGGCGCGATGCTCTTCTCGATCGACGGCCCTTCGGTGATGGCCGCCGCCATCTCGGCCGGGAAGCGTGCCTTCAGCTCGGGCCAGAAGCGTTCGTCGGGCCAGTCCTGCACCTGATGATCCAGCGGCACCTGGATGTAGAAGCGTGACAGCAGCTCGCTGCGGTAGCTGGCCAGCGCAAAGCCGCGCGGGTGGTTGGCGTAGGTCACGTCGGGCAGCGGCTTCACGCGCGCCATCACGCCCAGCCAGCCGAAGGGGTAGACCTTCTCGTATTCCTTCAGCACGCTGGCCGGGATGCTCTTGCGCGAGACGCCGTGGAAGCCGTCGCAGCCGGCGATGAACTCGCAGTCGATGCGCTGCGCCTGGCCGCCGTGCACGAAGGCGACGTGCGGCTGCGCGCCCGGGCTGCCGTCGAAGCCGTGCAGCACCACGTCCTGCACCTCGCACAGCACCGGTTGGCGCCGGCGGTCGGCGGCGGCGAACAGGTCTTCCTGGATCTGCGTCTGGCCGTAGACCATGAAGCGCCGGCCCAGCGTGCTGAAGGTGTCGACGAAAAACGAGTCGCGGCCGGCCCAGGCGATGCGCATGCCGTCGTGGGCGTGGCCTTCGCGGTCCAGGCGCTCGGCCAGGCCGTTGTCGCGCAGCACGTCGACCGTGGTGCTCTCCAGCACGCCGGCGCGGATGCGCGACAGCACGTGCTCGCGGCTGGAGCGCTCCAGCACGATGCTCTCGATGCCCTGGCGGTGCAGCGACTCCGACAACAGCAGGCCGGCCGGGCCGCTGCCGATGATCACGACCTGCGTCTTCATGCCCCGTCCTTCGCTGCCTGATTCGTTGGCGCGCCGCACGCCAGGATGCGGTCGGCCTCGGTGCGCCAGTCGGCACTGCGCGCAAAGCCCGGCGTGCCGCGCAGGCCGAAGACGCCGGCGTCGCCGAGCTCGGCCATCGAGCTGTCACGCTGCGCCGTGCCGGCAGCAGACAGCGGCTGCAGCCCGGCGTCGCGCACCGTGCGCGCGGCTTCGAGCATCTCCTCGCCGCGCCGGCGGCCGTGTTCGATGACGCGCTGGAAGGCGTAGCCGGCCTGCTGCTGCCAGTCGACGCCGGGGTAGGTCTCACACAGCGAAGCGATGACCGCATCCTCCACGCCGTAGTGGCGCGCCGTGGTCAGGCTCTCGATGAGCATGGCCTCCAGGCCCTTGATCATCACGCTGCGGCACAGCTTGGTGGCGCTGGCCACGCCGAGCCGGTCACTGGCCACGCGCGCCGCAAAACCCAGCGGCGCCAGCAGCGGCAGCAGCGCATCAGCGTGCGGGCCGCCCAGCAGCAGCGGCACCTGGATGCGGTAGCCGCTGATCAGCGTCATCACCGCGCCTTCGACGTAGCGGCCGCCGGCGCCGTCGACATGGCGTGCCGCTTCGGACTTGGCGCCGGGCGACGCCGAATTGAAGTCGAGAAAGAAGGCGCCGCCGACGGCTGGGGCGCAGGCTTTCGCCACGGCCACCGCCTGGCTGGCAGTGACTGCGGAGATGACCAGTTCGGCGCCCTGCACCGCCCGCGCGTGGCTGTCGGCCAGCACCACGCCATGGTCTGCCGCGTGCTGCTGCATCGGCGCACCGGTCTCGCGGTGCAGCAGGAGGTCGAACGCTGTGACGGCTTGTCCCCGCGCACGCAGGTCCTCGGCCAGGATCTTGCCGACTTCGCCGTAGCCGATGAGTGCGATGTGCATGGTCGTCAATCGATGTACTTCAGGCCGGCCCGGGCCAACGGCTCGCGCATGTTGTACATGTCCAGGCCCAGCACGCCGGCGGCAAGCTTGGCGCGCTTGTCGGCCTCCAGCGCTTCGCGCTGGGCGGCCGCGGCGGCTGTCGCCACCGCCATCGCCGCCGGCACCACGACCACGCCATCGTCGTCGGCGACGATCACGTCGCCGGGTGTGACCAGCATGCCGGCGCAGACGACGGCGATGTTCACCGAACCCAGCGTGGCCTTGATCGTGCCCTTGCTGCTGATGGCGCGGCTCCAGACCGGGAAGCCCATCTGCTGCAGCGTCTTGACGTCGCGCACGCCGCCGTCGATGACCAGCGCACGCGCGCCGCGCGCCATGAACGAGGTCGCCAGCAGGTCGCCGAAGTAGCCGTCGGTGCACGGCGCGGTGACGGCGGCGACGACGATGTCGCCTTCGCGGATCTGCTCGGCCGCGACGTGCATCATCCAGTTGTCGCCCGGCTGCAGCAGCACGGTGACGGCGGTGCCCGAGACCTGGGCGCCGGCGTAGATCGGCCGCATGGTCGGGTGCAGCAGGCCGACGCGGCCCATCGCTTCGTGCACGGTGGCGCTGCCGAAGGCGGCCAGCGCGTCGGCGGCCGTGCGGTCGGCGCGCGTGATGTTGCGTTTGACGACGCCGAGTTCGAACATGGTCAGAGTCCCTTCTGCTTGAGGGCCGCGTCCAGCCGCGGGTAGACGCGGCGGGCGTTGCCTTCGTAGATCTTGTGGCGGTCGCTGCCGACGACGATCGTGCTGGCTTCGATGTAGCGTTTGGTGTCGTCGAAATAGTGGCCGGTCTCAGGGTCGATGCCGCGCACGGCGCCGATCATCTCGCTGGCGAACAGGATGTTGTCGACCGGGATCACCTTCGTCAGCAGGTCGATGCCCGGCTGGTGGTAGACGCAGGTGTCGAAGAAGATGTTCTTCATCAGGTGCTCCTGCAGCAGCGGCTTCTTCAGCTCCTGCGCCAGACCGCGGTAGCGCCCCCAGTGGTACGGCACCGCGCCGCCGCCGTGCGGGATCACGAAGCGCAAGCTCGGGAAGTCCTTGAACAGGTCGCCCTGCAGGCACTGCATGAAGGCGGTGGTGTCGGCGTTGAGGTAGTGCGCGCCGGTGGCGTGGAAGCAGGCGTTGCAGCTGCTGCTGACGTGGATCATCGCCGGCAGGTCGTACTCGACCATCTTCTCGTAGATGGGGTACCAGTGGCGGTCGGTCAGCGGCGGGCTCGTCCAGTGGCCGCCGCTCGGGTCGGGGTTGAGGTTGATGCCGACGTTGCCGTACTGCAGGGCGCACTTCACCAGTTCGGGGATGCAGCTGCTCGGGTCGACGCCGGGGCTCTGCGGCAGCATCGCCGCCGGGATGAACGAGTCGGGGAAGAGCTGGCTGACGCGAAAGCACAGCTCGTTGCAGATCGCGCTCCAGGTTGCCGAGACCTGGAAGTCGCCGATGTGGTGGGCCATGAAGCTGGCGCGTGGGCTGAAGATCGTGAGGTCGCTGCCACGCTCCTTCATCAAGCGCAGCTGGTTGGTCTCGATGCTCTCGCGCAGCTCGTCGTCGCTGATCTTCAGGCCGGCGGCACGCGGCATCGCCGACGGGTCCTTGATGCCGGCGATCTGCGCGTTGCGCCAGTTCTCCAGCGCCTTGGGCGCGGTGGTGTAGTGGCCGTGGCAGTCGATGATCATGAAGGGCTCGCTCGAAGAAGGGGATTCACGCCGGATCCATGCCGTGGCGGCGCTTGACCGCGGCGGTCTCGGGTGCGGCCAGAAAGTCCAGCAGCGCGCGTGCCGCATCGGGCTGCGCCGACGTGGCGCAGACGGCGCCGCTGAAGGTGGTGATGAAGCTGATGTCGGCCGGCAGCGTGCCCACCACGGTGATGCCGTCCACGTGCATCAGCTCGCTGAGCTGCTGGAAGCCGAGCTCCACTTCGCCGCGCGCCACCAGAGACCCCACCGGCACGCCCGGTGGTGCCTGCACCAGGCGGCGGCGGATCTCGTCGGCGATGCCCCAGCGCGCGAACAGCTGCGTCAGGTAGACGCCGCTCGGTCCGGTGGAGTAGCTGATGCTGTGGGCTGCCTGCACCGCCTGCCTGACGGCGGCTTCGCTGCCCAGGTCGGGCCGCGGTGCACCTTCGCGCACGGCCACGGCGACGGCAGACCGCACCAGGTCGACGCGGCTGCCGGCGCGCACGGGGCCGGAAGTGATCAGCTTGTCGATGGCGTCGGCGGCCAGGAACACGGCGTCGAAGGCTTCGCCCGCCTGCACGCGCCGGGCGGCGTCGACGCCGCCCACGGCTTCGATCGCCACCTCGTGGCCGCTGCGCTGCGCGTAGGCCGAGGCCAGTTCCGCCAGCACGCCGCGGGTGGCCATCGAGGAGATGCCGGTGATCGTCATGGAGCTGGATTCTTGCCGCTGCCCGGCCATGCAGCAATGCGATCCCGGAACTAGCTGTTAGGCCGAAGCGGCATATCATGACCGGGTGGACCTCAAGCAGATCGCCTACTTCGTGCAGGTCGCCGAACTCGGCAGCTTCACACGTGCCGCCAGCGTGCTGCGCGTCGCGCAGCCCGCACTCAGCCGCCAGGTGCGGTCGCTCGAAGTCGAACTGCGCCAGGGCCTGTTCGACCGCAACGGCCGCGGCGTCACGCTCACGCCGGGCGGAGCGCGCCTGCTGGCGCACGGCCGCGGCATCCTGCAGCAGGTGGAGCGGGCGCGGCTGGACCTCGAGGACCAGCGCGGCGCGGCCTCGGGCCTGCTGTGCATCGGCCTGCCGCCCAGCGTCAGCCGCACGCTGACGGTGCCGCTGGTGGAGGCCTTTCGCCAGCACTTTCCGCGCGCCACGCTCAGCGTCGTCGAGGGCCTGTCGACCTACACGCTGGAGTGGCTGGCGCAGGGCCGCGTCGACTGCGCGGTGGTCTACAACGCCACGCCCTCGGCGGCCATCGACCTGCTGCCGGTGCTGCAGGAGCCGCTGTTCCTGGTCTCGGCGCGGCCGGCGCGCTCGCGCGCCGCGGCGCAGGGCGCAGCGCTGACGCTGGCGCAACTGGCGGCCCGCGAACTGGTGATCCCCAGCCGCCCGCATGCCATCCGCATGCGGCTGGAGACCGTGCTGGCCGAGGCCGCGCTGAAGCCGCGCGTGGCGCTGGAGATCGAGAGCGTGCCGGCGATCCTGGACCTCGTGCAGCGCCACGCGCTGCACGCGGTGCTGAGCCTGAACGCGGTCGCGGCCAGCGGTCATGCCCAGGACTTCGTCGTCCACCCCGTCAGCCTGGGCGGGCGCCAGCGGCTGGCCACCAGCCTGTGGCTGGCGACATCGGCGCAACGCCCTCGCGGGCCGCTGCTGGAGCAGGCCGGCACGTTGCTGGTCGAGCTGCTGAACCAGCACCTGGGCGCGCCGGGGGCCGCGGTCGCGCCCAGCCGTGGGCGCAGCGGCAGGTCGGGCGATGGCCCGCCCCGGCATCGACGGTGAGAGCGTCGCAGTCGGTCTATGCTCGTCGCCATGAGGGCCGCCCTGTCTGAAGGCGCGCGATGAGCGAGCCAAGCGCATCCACCGACGTCGACATCGCCGTCGTCGGCGCCGGCATCGCCGGCGTGTCGCTGGCCTACTTTGCCGCCGCCGGCGCCCGTGTGCTGCTGCTGGAGCGCGAGGTGCAGCCGGCGATGCACAGCACCGGCCGCAGCGCGGCGATGTTCATGGAGAGTTACGGCACGCCGCAGGTGCGCGCGCTGACGCGTGCCAGCCGCCCGTTCCTGAGCGCGCCGCCGGCCGGTTTTGCCGAGGTGCCGCTGATCACCCCGCGCGGCGCGCTGACCATTGCCCGCGCCGACCGACTCGACGCGCTGCACGAGATGCACGCCACCTTGTGCGCCGAGGGCTGCGCGGCCGAAAGGCTGGACACGCAGCAGGCACGGGCCCTCGTGGGCGCGCTGCGCCCCGAGGCCGTGGCGCAGGCCGTGTTCGACCCGGCGGCGATGGACCTCGACGTGCACGCGCTGCACCAGGGTTTCCTGCGCGGCGCCCGCAGCCGGGGTGCGCGGCTGGTGTGCAGCGCCGAGGTCCTGTCGATGCGGCGCAGCGGTGGCCGCTGGTGCATCGAGACCACCGCGGGCCGCTTCACCGCCGCGCAGGTGGTCAACGCCGCGGGCGCCTGGGTCGACGTGCTGGCCGCCCGCGCCGGCCTGGCGCCGATCGGCATCCAGCCGCGGCGCCGTTCGGCCTTCGTCTTCGATGCCCCGCCCGGTGTCGCCAGCGTGCACTGGCCCTGCGTGGCCGACGTCGACGAAGGCTTCTACTTCAAGCCCGATGCCGGCCTGCTGCTGGGCTCGCCCGCCAACGCCGACCCGGTGCCGCCGCACGACGTGCTGCCCGAGGAACTGGACATCGCCACCGGCATCGCACGCATCGAGGCGGCGACGACGCTGACGATCCGCCGCCCGCGCCGCACCTGGGCCGGCCTGCGATCCTTTGTGAGCGATGGTGACCTGGTGGGCGGCTTCGACCCGCAGGCCGAAGGCTTCTTCTGGCTCGCCGCGCAGGGCGGCTACGGCATCCAGACCAGCGCCGCCATGGGCGCGCTCGCCGCCGCGCAGCTGCTGCGGCAGCCGCCGCCAGATTGGGCGGCCGCGGCCTTCGATCACCGCGACTCGCTCGCGGTGCGCCGGCCACATGCTCGGTAACCCGGGTGGGGGGCGGCCAGCGGGGTCGCATCATCGTTGACCGCCATCCTCATCCAGCGCTCAGCAGAACGTCCCGTGGCAAAGCTCAACGTCAACGGCCAGGTGCGCGAGCACAACGCCGAGTCCGACACCCCCTTGTTGTGGGTGCTGCGCGAACAACTCGGCCTGACCGGCACCAAGTACGGCTGCGGCATCGCGCAGTGCGGCTCGTGCACGGTGCACATCGACGGCGCGCCGGTGCGCAGCTGCGTGCTGCCGGTCAGCGCCGTGCAGGCCAGCCAGAAGGTGGTCACGATCGAAGGCCTGCATCCGCAGGGCGCGCATGCACTGCAGAAGGCCTGGGTCGACAACGACGTGCCGCAGTGCGGCTACTGCCAGAGCGGCATGCTGATGGCCGCCGCCGCGCTGCTCAAGGACAAGCCGCGCCCGACCGATGCCGACATCGACGCGGCGATGACCAACATCTGCCGCTGCGGCACCTACAACCGCGTGCGCGCGGCCATCAAGCAGGCGGCGGGCGAGATCAAGACCGCCGGCCTGGACATCGTCCACGTGGCCCGGAGCGTCTGACATGAGCACCCCCCTGAATCGACGCGAATTTATCGGCACCACGGCCGCCGCCACCGCAGCCGCGGGTTCGCTGGTCTTCGGCTTTGCCACCGCCGCCGCCGCGCAGGGCACGCCGCCCGAGGTCAACGCCTGGGTCGTCGTGCAGCCCGACGAGAAGATCATCATCCGCATCGCGCGCAGCGAGATGGGGCAGGGCACGCTGACCGGCCTGGCGCAGCTGGTGGCCGAGGAGCTGGACTGCGACTGGGCGCGCGTCACCACCGAGTACCCGACGCCGGTCCAGAACCTGGCGCGCAAGCGCGTCTGGGGCAACTACAGCACCGGCGGCAGCCGCGGCATCCGCGAGAGCCAGGACTACGTGCGCAAGGGCGGCGCCACGGCGCGCATGATGCTGGTGCAGGCAGCGGCCGACGAGTGGAAGGTGCCGGCCGCCGAGTGCACGGCCGCTGGCGGCGTCATCAGCCACGGCGCGTCGGGCCGGCGCACGAGCTACGGCAAGGTCGCCGCGGCAGCGGGCAAGCTGACGGCGCCGACCGACGTCAAGCTCAAGGACCCCAAGGACTGGAAGCTGGTGGGCAAGCGCATGGCGCGCCTGGACACCGTGGACAAGACCAACGGCAAGCGAATCTACGGCGCCGATCTGCAATTGCCCGGCATGCTGAGCGCGTCGATCCGCGCCTGCCCCGTCTTCGGCGGCAAGGTGCGCAGCTTCGACGCCGCGCAGGTGGCGGGCATGCCGGGCGTGAAGAAGGTCGTCAAGGTCGGTGACAACGCCGTCGCGGTGGTGGCCGACACCTGGTGGCGGGCGCAGAAGGCGGTCACGGCACTCAACATCGACTGGGACCTGGGCCCCCACGCCGGCGTGCAGCAGGCGGCCTTCAACGCCACGTTGAAGGCCGGGCTGGACGCCGAGCAGGCGGCTGCGGGCCACCGCACCGGCGACGCCCGGCAGGCGCTGGCCGGCGCGGCGCGCCGCATCGAGGCGGTGTATGCCTACCCGCACCAGAACCACGCCACGATGGAGCCGATGAACGCCACGGCCAAGATCTCCGTGTCTTCGACGGGGACGCCCGAGCGCTGCGAGGTCTGGACGCCGACGCAGAACGGCGAAGCGGCGCTGGCCGCCGCGGCCGAAGCCGCCGGGCTGCCGCCGGCGCAGTGCGAGGTCTACAAGATCCACCTCGGTGGGGGCTTCGGCCGCCGCGGCGCGGTGCACGACTGGGTGCGCCAGGCGGTGGCCATCGCCAAGGAGCTGCCCGGCACGCCGGTCAAGCTGCTGTGGAGCCGCGAGGAGGACATGACGCACGGCCTGTACCACCCGATCACGCAGTGCAAGCTGACGGCGGGGCTGGACGCGCAGGGCAACCTCAACGCGCTGCACATGCGCATCTCGGGGCAGAGCATCCTGGCCGGGATCTTCCCGCAGAACGTGCGCGACGGCCTCGACCCGGTGGTCTTCCAGGGTCTCAACAACGGCGGCGGCGAGGCCATGATCGGCTACACCGTGCCGCACCTGCTGATCGACCACGCGATGCGCAACCCGCACGTGCCGCCGGGCTTCTGGCGCGGCGTCAACCTGAACCAGAACGCGATCTACCTCGAGTGTTTCATCGACGAGATCGCGCACGCCACGGGCAAGGACCCGCTGGCGCTGCGGCGCGAGCTGATGAAGAACCACCCCAAGCACCTGGCGGTGCTCAACGCCGCCGCCGAGCGCGCCGGCTGGGGCCGCCCGGCGCCCGACGTGAACGGGCAGAAGGTCTTCCGCGGCCTCTGCCAGACGCACGGCTTCGGCAGTTACGTCGCGGCCTGCGCCGAGGTCAGCGTCAGCCCGGGCGGCGTGCTCAAGGTGCACCGCATCGTGGCCGCCACCGACCCGGGCTACGCCGTCAACCCGCAGCAGATCGAGGCCCAGGTCGAGGGCAGCTTCGTCTACGGCCTGAGCGCGGCGCTGTTCGGTGAATGCACGGTCAAGGACGGCGCCATCGTGCAGAAGAACTTCGACACCTACCCGGTGATGCGCATGGCCGACATGCCCAAGGTCGAGACCGTGATCATGGGCAGCGGCGGCTTCTGGGGTGGCGTCGGCGAGCCGACGATCGCGGTCGCGGCGCCGGCGGTGCTCAACGCCATCTTCGCCGCCACCGGCAAGCGCATCCGCGAGCTGCCGCTGAAGAACCAGAGCCTGAGGGCCTGATGGCGCTGGGCGCGCTGCTGGCGGCAGCGGTGCTCGGCGCCGGCGGCGTGGTCGTCGGCGACGGCATGCCGCTGCCGCTGACCGACACGCCAGGCGACGCCGCACGTGGCCGTGCCGTCGTCGGCAGCCGCCAGCAGGGGCTGTGCCTCCTGTGCCACAGCGGCC
>JAYUPN010000043.1:0-5069 GCA_043760065.1 Rubrivivax sp. | reverse complement strand
GGTCGTGGCGCCGGTGATGGTTTCCAGGGTGCTGGCGCTGCGCTTGGTTTCGCGGTTGGGCACAGCAAACTTGACGTCGGCGCGCTCGGCGACCTTGGCCAGCTGCCTGGCCGGCAGCGTGGCCGTCAGCATGCGCAGGCCGGGCATGTGGGCGTCGATGATGCCGCCCGCTTGTTTGATCTCGGCACGCAGTGCGGTCATGGCCGGGTCGGCGTCGCTGCTGACAAACACCACCTGCACCATGCGCCGGCCATTGCTGTCACGGGCCCAGCGTGCCTTGGGTGTGTGGTTGGCATCCACTGCGGCTTGCAGGTCCTTCGAGACCTTGTGCCGGTGACCGTGGCCCTGGCCGGGCGCGGCGTGGGCGGCTGTCAGGCCGAAGCCCGACAGCAGCACCGAAATGGACGTGATCGTGGCGACAACGGCTTTGGCCAGCCGGCGGCTTTCGATCAGGACGACAAAATGGGAGACAAAGCTCATTGGGATTCCCCTGGGTGGCGAGGGTCGCGGCCTGGTGCAGGCTGCGCGTTGGGACTGAACTGCTTGCCGCCGCGGTTGGCTCGATGCCACCCCCGCAGGGTTTCCAGGCACGCAGCTGACCGAGGCCACCCCTGCGTCTTGGGATGGCGTCAGTATGGACCGATGTAGCAGTTCGTAACCAGGCGTGGGCAGTGCAGTCGTGCGCTTTTGCCGTGCGGTCTTGCACGGCAAGCCGCGCTGATCGGGCCGCCGCTTCGTTCAGCCGCGCGCGCCGAAGATGGCGCTGCCCACGCGCACCAGCGTTGCCCCCTCGACCACCGCGGCTTCGAGGTCGGCGCTCATGCCCATCGACAGCGTGGCCAGCCCCAGGCCGGCGGCATTGAGCGCCGCCATCAGCTCGCGCAGCGCGCGGTGCGGCGCGCGCTGCGCCGCGAAGTCCGCCGCCGGCTCGGGGATCGCCATCAGCCCGCGCAGCACGAGGCGCTCGCGCGGCAGCGCGGCCACGGCCTGTGCCACGGCCGCGACGTCGGCCGGCAGCAGGCCGCTCTTGCTGGCTTCGCCGCTGATGTTGACCTGCAGACAGATGTTCAGTGGCGGCAGCCGGGCGGGCCGCTGCTCGGCCAGGCGCTGCGCGATCTTCAGGCGGTCGACGCTGTGCACCCAGTCGAAGGCCTCGGCCACCGGACGCGTCTTGTTGCTCTGCAGCGGGCCGATCAGGTGCCACTGCAGCTGCGGCCGCAGGTCGGCCAGGGCCTCGATCTTGGCCAGCGCCTCCTGCACGTAGTTCTCGCCGAAGGCGTGCTGCCCGGCCGCGGCGGCTTCGCGCACCGCCTCGGCGGCAGCGGTCTTGCTGACCGCCAGCAGCGTGACGCCCTGCGCCAGGCCGGCGCCAGGGGCGCGCGTGACAAGGTCGGCATCGCGTCCGGCGCTGACGCAAGCGGCTGTCATGCGCCGCTTCACTTCTTGCAGGTTGCTTCCGATGCTGCCCATAATCCCCCGAGATCGCAGCGTGCACTGCTGCGCCGCATTCTGAACCGCCGGTTTGGCGCCGGCCGCACACCCCACCCATGGACATCACCCAGCTGCTGGCTTTCTCGGTCAAGAACAAGGCGTCGGACCTGCACCTCTCGGCCGGCCTGCCGCCGATGATCCGCGTGCATGGCGACGTGCGCCGCATCAACGTCGAGGCGCTGGACCACAAGGCGGTGCACGCCATGGTCTACGACATCATGAACGACGCCCAGCGCAAGCACTACGAGGACACGCTGGAGTGCGACTTCTCGTTCGAGATCCAGGGCCTGGCGCGCTTTCGCGTCAATGCCTTCAACCAGAACCGCGGCGCCGGCGCGGTCTTCCGCACCATCCCGAGCAAGATCCTGTCGCTGGAGCAACTCGGCACGCCGAAGGTCTTTGCCGAACTGGCCCTGCGCCCGCGCGGCATGGTGCTGGTGACGGGGCCGACGGGCTCGGGCAAGAGCACCACGCTGGCGGCGATGGTCAACCACCTGAATGAAAACGAGTACGGCCACGTGCTGACGGTGGAAGACCCGATCGAGTTCGTGCACGAGAGCAAGAAGTGTTTGATCAACCAACGGGAGGTCGGCCCGCACACGCTGAGCTTCAACAACGCGCTGCGCAGCGCGCTGCGCGAGGACCCGGACGCGATCCTGGTCGGCGAGTTGCGTGACCTCGAGACCATCCGCCTGGCGCTGACCGCCGCCGAGACCGGCCACCTGGTGTTCGGCACGCTGCACACCAGCAGCGCCGCCAAGACCGTCGACCGGGTGGTCGACGTCTTCCCCGCGGCCGAGAAGGAGATGGTGCGCGCGATGCTGTCGGAGTCGCTGGTGGCGGTGATCTCGCAGACGCTGTGCAAGTTGAAGGACGGCAGCGGCCGCGTCGCCGCGCACGAGATCATGCTGGGCACCAGCGCGATCAAGAACCTGATCCGCGAGAACAAGATCGCGCAGATGTACAGCTCGATCCAGACCGGCCAGAACCTGGGCATGCAGACGCTGGACCAGAACCTGGCCGACATCGTCCGGCGCAACCTCATCTCGCCGGCCGAGGCCCGCTCCAAAGCCAAAATTCCCGAAAACTTCCCCGGGTAGATGATGCCACCGAGCTCGCTGGCGCTCCACGCGCCGCCGCAGGCGGCGCCGTTCGGGCCGTCCAAGCCCGCGCAGGCGGGCTTGGAGCCGCGGCCCTCACCCCCCCGAGGGGGCCGTCCCGCGACGGCCCGGCAAAGCCGGTTCCGTGCGGGGAAGCTTGATCGCGGCGGCTTCGACCGCTGCGCAAACTGAGGATCGATATGGAACGCGACCAGGCATCCAAGTTCGTCAATGATTTGCTGCGGCTGATGGTCAGCCGCAACGGCTCCGACCTCTTCCTGACCGCCGACTTTCCGCCGGCCATCAAGGTCGACGGCAAGGTCACCAAGGTCAGCCCGCAACCGCTGACCGGCCAGCACACGCTGGCGCTGACGCGCGCGGTCATGAACGACAAGCAGGGCGCCGAGTTCGAGCGCACCAAGGAGTGCAATTTCGCGATCAGCCCGCAGGGCGTGGGGCGCTTCCGCGTCAACGCCTTCGTGCAGCAGGGGCAGGTCGGACTCGTGTTCCGCACGATCCCGGCCACGCTGCCCACCATCGACGGCCTGGGCCTGCCGGTGGTGCTGAAGGAAGTCAGCCTGTCCAAGCGCGGCCTGGTGGTCTTCGTCGGCGCCACGGGTTCCGGCAAGAGCACCTCGCTGGCGGCCATCGTCGACCACCGCAACGAAAACTCCTTCGGCCACATCATCACCGTCGAGGACCCGGTGGAGTTTGTGCACGCGCACAAGAACTGCATCGTCACGCAGCGTGAGCTGGGCATCGACACCGACAGCTGGGAGGCGGCGCTCAAGAACACGCTGCGCCAGGCGCCCGACGTCATCCTGATGGGCGAGATCCGCGACCGCGAGACGATGGACCACGCCATCGCCTTCGCCGAGACCGGCCACCTGTGCCTGGCCACGCTGCACGCCAACAGCGCCAACCAGGCGCTGGACCGCATCATCAACTTCTTCCCCGAAGAGCGCCGCCAGCAGCTGCTGATGGACCTGTCGCTGAACCTGAAGGCGCTGATCAGCCAGCGCCTGCTGCCGCGCGAACAGGGCCGCGGGCGCGTGGCGGCGGTGGAGATCCTGCTCAACACGCCGCTGGTCGGCGACCTGATCTTCAAGGGCGAGATCGCCGAGATCAAGGAACTGATGAAGCGCAGCCGCGAGCTCGGCATGCAGACCTTCGACCAGAGCCTGTTCGACCTCTACGAGAACCGCCACGTCACCTACGAGGACGCCTTGCGCAACGCCGACAGCGTCAACGACCTGCGGCTGCAGATCAAGCTGCAGAGCGCACGCGCGCGCAACACCGACCTGGCGGCGGGCACCGAGCACATGAAGGTGATGTGAACAAGGGCCCCCGGGCTGCGGGCGCTTCGCGTCCTCGCCACCCCCCGAGGGGGCCGTTCGCCTACGGCCCGGCAAAGCCGGTTCCGTGGCTTGGGCTTGGTTGAAGCCGCGCGTGCCGTGGCAGCATCGCGGGATGAACACACCCCGCAGTTACGAATCGATCCCGCCGCGCCGCCTCGCCTTCCTGGGCCTCGGCGTCATGGGCCACCCGATGGCCGGGCACCTGGCACGCGCCGGGCACGCCGTCACCGTCTACAACCGCACGCCGGCCAAGGCCGCGGACTGGGTCGCGGCGCACGGCGGACGCAGCGCGCCGACGCCGCGCGAGGCCGCCGCCGGTGCCGACATCGTCTTCGCCTGCGTCGGCAACGACGCCGACCTGCGCAGCGTCACGCTGGGCACCGACGGCGCCTTCGCCGGCATGGCGCCGGGTGCGGTTTTCGTCGACCACACCACGGCCTCGGCCGAGGTCGCGCGCGAACTGCATGCGGCAGCGCGCGCGCTGGGCCTGCACTTCATCGACGCCCCGGTCTCGGGCGGCCAGGCCGGCGCCGTCAACGGCGCGCTGACCGTGATGTGCGGCGGCGACACCGCGCCTTTCGAGACCATGCGTCCGCTGGCGATGTGTTTTGCCAAGGCCGTGACGCTGCTGGGCGCCAGCGGCTCGGGGCAGCTGGCCAAGATGGTCAACCAGATCTGCATCGCCGGCCTGGTGCAGGGCCTGGCCGAGGCGCTGGCCTTTGGTCAGCGCGCGGGGCTGGACATGCAGCAGGTGCTGGACGTCATCGGCAAGGGCGCGGCACAGAGCTGGCAGCTGGACAACCGCGGCAAGACGATGCTGGCGGACCAGTTCGACTTCGGCTTCGCGGTCGACTGGATGCGCAAGGACCTGGGCCTGGTGCTGGACGAAGCGCGGCGCAACGGCGCGCTGCTGCCGGTGACGGCGCTGGTGGACCAGTTCTACGGCGAGGTGCAGGCGATGGGCGGGCGGCGCTGGGACACGTCAAGCCTGATCCGCCGCCTGAACAAGCCGTAGCGTTGGCTAGGAGCGTGGGCGGCAGAAGGTCGTCGGCTGCAACGCGCGAGAAACCGGCACCGCCGGGTATCACCTCCTGCGCCCAGGGAGCAAGCCCTGGGCTTG
>JAYUPN010000042.1:0-5070 GCA_043760065.1 Rubrivivax sp. | reverse complement strand
CACCCGGATGTCTTCAACGTGCTCTTGCAAGTGCTGGACGATGGCCGCCTGACCGATGGGCAGGGCCGCACGGTGGACTTCAAGAACACCGTGATCGTGATGACCAGCAACCTCGGCTCGCAGATGATCATGCAGATGGCGGGGCAGCCCAGCGCGGACATCCGCGACGCGGTCTGGGCCGAGGTCAAGCAGCACTTCCGGCCCGAGTTCCTGAACCGCATCGACGAGACGGTGGTCTTCCATGCGCTGAACGAGAAGCACATCGAGAGCATCGCGCGCATCCAGCTGCGGCTGCTCGGGACGCGGCTCGAGAAGCTGGACATGAAGCTCGACGTGTCGCTGGCGGCGCTCGCGACGCTGGCCAAGGTCGGCTTCGACCCGGTGTTCGGCGCCCGGCCCCTGAAACGCGCGATCCAGCAGCGGATCGAGAACCCGGTCAGCAAGCTGATCCTGCAGGGCCGCTTCGGCCCACGCGACGTGATTCCGGTCGACGTCGAGGACGGTGCGTTCGTCTTCGAACGCGTCGTCCATTGACCCGGGACTGACCCGGGCGAAAGCTTAGAGCTTCGTCGGCGCGGCCAGCACGGTCGCGTCGATCCGCTGTAGCTGCATCCGCGCCAGCGTCAGGTTGGCGACGCTGGCGTCGAGTACCGCGTGCAACAGGATGCCGGGATGGCCGGGCAGCGGGTGCAGCAGCAGGTGGTGGCCGGTCAGCGTGATGGCGGCATCGGGCTGCGACGGGCCGAGGCCGAGGCCGCGACTGCTCTCGGCCATCGCGGTCCACAGCGACATCCCCTGCGTCACGAGCCGCTCGGGCTCCGGGCGGGAGCCGCAGTGCGCGAGCGCGCGCACCGTGCGGAAGTCGAAGACACAGGCGCTCATCAGCCCCTTGATCGCGCTGCAGGCGCGCAGGTAGTCGTCCCAGCGGCCGGGGGCGAGGTCGGCCGCGGCAGGATTCGGCATCCGCAGCGGCATCATGTCGGTCGGCGCGTCCTGCGGCGGCGGCACCGCAGGCGCACGGTGGGCGACCGGGCGGGCGACCGGGTGGGCGACCAGGCGGGCGACCAGGCGGGGTGGAGGCTCGACGCCACCGTCGCGCAGCCGGTTCCACGCGCCGGTGACGTACGACCAGGCATCGTTCGGCCGCATCGGCTGCGGCGTCACGTGCACCGCCAGGCCCGGCGGGCCTGCCAGCGAGGCCGCTTGCGCCGCCAGCGCTGCCGGGGCGCCGAGCGGCACCAGCAGCAGATGGCGGTTCGGCCACGGTCCGATGCGGATCGCATCGCGCAGCGGCTGCAGCGCGGTGTCCAGCGCGTGCGGTGGCAGCTCGCCGACCATCAGCACGCCCAGGTGGCTGTGTCCGAGCAGCACTGCGGCGAGCGCACGTCGGGCCTGCGAATCGGCATCAATGTCGGTCGTGTAGAGCCGTAGCCGGCCGCTGCCGCGACCGGCGATCTCGACGAAGCGCAGTGTCGCCAGCGCCACGCCATGGCCCTGGCGGCGGGTCGAGAGCTGTTGCAGCTTGCTGCCGGTGGCCGATGCGATTGCCGACAGCAGGCGCAGCGACGTACTGACGCCGATGTCGTGCAGCACGATGAAGTCCGGCGCGAGCTGGGCGAACTGCTGCAGCATGGCCTGCGCCGGGTCGCCGTTGACGAACAGTTCAAGCTTGTCGTCGGCGACGCGCTGGCCGACGTCCGACTGCCCTTCGCCGAGGTAGTCGGCGCGGTTGCCGACGATCTGCGTCACCGGGGACAGCAACTCGTCATTGCGCAGTGCAGGCGCGGCTGGGGCGCGGTCGCTCATGCGAAGGTCCGGGGCATCCGGTCCATGATAGGCGCGCCGGGCGCCGCGGCCATCCCCCTCGGGGACGAGCACGGCGCTCCTAGAATGACGGCTTCCGAGGTCATCGCGTCAGGTCGGTCGGGTCCATGCTTCATCCTCGCTCCGCTGGTCCGGTACCGGTCGTCGTCGTCGGCGCCGGCCTGGCCGGATTGACCGTGGCGCTTCAGGTGGCCGACGACCGGCCGGTCATCGTGCTGGCCAAGCGACGCCTGCACGAAGGTGCAACCGCATGGGCGCAGGGCGGCATCGTCGGCGTGCTCGGTGCCGACGACAGCGTCGCGTCGCACGTGCGCGACACGCAGGAGGCCGGCGCGGGGCTGGTCGACGAACACACCGCGCGATTCGTGGCCGAACACAGCGCTGCCGCGATCGAATGGCTGGTCGCCGCCGGCGTGCCGTTCTCCCCCGATCCGGGCGGCCCGCTCGGATTGCACCTGACGCGCGAAGGCGGCCACGCGGTGCGCCGTATCGCGCACGCTGCCGACGCCACCGGCAAGGCGATCCACGACGCGCTGCTGGCTCGGGCGCAGTTGCATCCGAACATCCAGCTGCGCGAGCGCTGGATGGCGGTCGACGTCGTGACCTCGCGCCACCTGCGGCGCGCCGAGGCGCCGCGCTGCTACGGGCTCTACGCGCTGGACATCGAAGGCGGACGGGTCGAGACGCTGGCCGCTAGCGCCGTCGTGCTGGCGACCGGGGGTGTCGGCAAGGTCTACCGCTACACGAGCAACCCGGACACCGCGACCGGCGACGGCGTGGCGATGGCGTGGCGCGCCGGCTGCCGGGTCGGCAACATGGAATTCATCCAGTTCCATCCGACCTGCCTGTACCACCCGCAGGAACGCAGCTTCCTGATCACCGAGGCGCTGCGCGGCGAGGGCGCATGGCTGCGGCTGCCGAGCGCCGACGGGCCGGGCGAGCGCTTCATGGCCGCGCACGACGAACGCGGCGAACTCGCGCCGCGCGACATCGTGGCCCGCGCGATCGACTTCGAGATGAAGAAGCACGGCATCGACCACGTCTGGCTCGATGCCCGGCATCTCGGCGAGACGTTCCTGAAGCAGCACTTCCCGACGGTCCATGCGCGTTGTCTGCAGCTTGGCATCGATATCGCCCGCGATCCGATTCCGGTCGTTCCGGCGGCGCACTACGCCTGCGGCGGCGTCGTCACCGATCTCGACGGCCGGACCGACCTGCCGGACCTGTACGCGGTCGGCGAGACCACTTACACCGGACTGCACGGCGCGAACCGGCTGGCCAGCAATTCGCTGCTCGAATGCGTCGTCATCGGGCGTGGCTGCGCGGCGCGGGTGCTGGCGACGGATCTGCCCGCGGCGCCCGATCTGCCGCCGTGGGACGAGAGCCAGGTCGAGGACGCCGACGAGCAGGTCGTTATCTCGCACAACTGGGACGAGTTGCGGCTCGTGATGTGGAACTACGTCGGCATCGTTCGCACGACCAAGCGCCTCGAGCGGGCGCTGCACCGGATCAAGCTGCTGCGCGACGAGATCGACGACTACTACGCGAACTTCCGCGTCAACCGCGATCTGCTCGAACTGCGCAACCTCGTGGTCAGCGCCGAGCTGATCGTGCGATCCGCGCTGCGCCGTCACGAGAGCCGTGGTTTGCACTTCAGCCGCGACTTCCCCGACGCGCTGCCGGTCAGCTTCCCGACCGTGCTGACGCGGCCGGCGCGCAGCAGCCAGCGCCGCTGATCAGGCCCGCGCGCCCATCGCGACGCGCGCCTGCACGAAGCCGCACGCGAAGTCGACCGCCTCGACGATCGCCTGGTCGCTGAGTTCGCGGTCGCGGTCGGTGGCGTAGAACGACAGGTGGACGCTGTGGCGGATGTAGCGCGGCGGCAGCCGGTTCAGCGCGACGCAGGCGGCGTCGGCCAGCAGTTCCGGCCGCTGCGCGAGCCCGGGAAAGCGCTGCGCGGCGGCGATCACTGCAGCAAACACGGCCTGTTCGGTGTGGTTGTGGATCGAGCTGAAATCGACGCTCATCGCTGCACTTTCGACAAAGGACCTGAACGAGTTATCGGCCGCTCCTGCGCTCGCTGAAGCTCAAAGCCTCAGACCGGGCCACCGACGCGCAGCGAGAAGTCGATCGCCCGCACGTCCTTCGTCAGGTGGCCGATCGAGATCCGGTCGACGCCGGTCGCGGCGATGGTGCGCAACTGTTCCAATTGCACCCCGCCCGAGACCTCCAGCAGCGCCCGCCCGCCGGTGACAGCGACCGCCTCGCGCATCCGCGGCAGGTCGAAGTTGTCGAGCAGCACGCTCTTCGCGCCGGCGGCCAGTGCCTCGCCGAGTTGCGCGATCGACTCGACCTCGATCTGGATGTCGACCCCGGCGTCGAGTGCCAGCGCGCTGGCGAGCACCGGTGCAATGCCGCCGGCCGCAGCGATGTGGTTCTCCTTGATCAGGATCCCGGCGTAGAGCGCCAGCCGCTGGTTGCGCCCGCCGCCGACCCGCACCGCGTACTTCTGCGCCAGGCGCAGCCCGGGGATCGTCTTGCGCGTGTCCAGGATCGCGCAGCCGTGCGGATTCGGCGACGCGCCGGCCACCGCGTCGACATGCCGGCGGGTCTCGGTCGCGGTCGCGCTCAGCAGCTGTAGGAAGTTCAGCGCCGGCCGCTCGGCCGCGAGCAGCGCGCGGGCGTCGGCCTCGATGTCGACCACCGGCCGGTCGGCCGCGGTCGTCTCGCCGTCGCGCAGGTGCCAGTCGATCCGCGCCTGCGGGTCGAGTCGGCGCACGACGCCTTCGAACCAGTCGCTGCCGCACAGCACCGCGGCCTCGCGCGCAATGACGCGGGCCCGCACCCGACGCCGTGCCGGCACCAGCAGCCCGGTCCAGTCGCAGGTTCCGATGTCCTCGGCGAGGGCGTCGGCAATGTTGCGCGCGCGGGCCTGGTCGAGCGTCTCGTCGGTGGCGACCATGCTCAGGCGGCGCCGATGTCGGGGATGAGGCCGGGAACGAGGCCGGGGACGAGGCCGGGCTGGCGCAGCGCCTCGGGATGGCGCGCGGTGTAGTCGAGCATCCGGTCGATGCAGCCGAGCGCCTGCGTGCGGATCGGCTCCGGCACCTCGATCTCGCCGGTTCCGGTCTCCAGGCACGCGACGACGCCTTGCAGCGCGTTCATCGCCATCCACGGGCAGTGGGCGCAGCTCTTGCACGTCGCGCTGGCGCCGGCGGTCGGCGCCTCGATCAGCGTCTTGCCCGG
>JAYUPN010000041.1:0-5081 GCA_043760065.1 Rubrivivax sp. | reverse complement strand
CCGCCTGCCGCGGCCACGACATGGGCGCCGGACACCCGGAGTGCCCGCAGCGCCTGGACGCCATCACCGACCACCTGCGCGCCACCGGGCTGGACGTGGCGCTGGACTTCCACGAGGCGCTGCCGGCCACTGCCGAGCAGATCGAACGCGCCCACACGACGCGTTACGTGACCGAGATCAGCGACCTGCTGCTGCGGGTGCAGGCCGGCGGCGAAGCGCGGGCACTGGACCCCGACACCATCGCCTGCCCCGGCACGCTGTCGGCGGCGCTGCATGCCGCCGGCGCCGCGGTGGCCGCCACCGACGACGTGCTGGCCGGCCGTGCCAAAAACGCCTTCTGCGCCGTGCGCCCGCCGGGCCACCACGCCACGCGCGACGAGACGATGGGCTTCTGCTTCTTCAACAACGTCGCCATCGCCGCGCGCCACGCGCTCGACGTGCACGGCCTGCAGCGAGTGGCGATCATCGACTTCGACGTCCACCACGGCAACGGCACCGAGGACATCATCGCCGGCGACGACCGCGTGCTGATGTGCAGCTTCTTCCAGCACCCGCTGTACCCCTACAGCGGCGCGGTGCCCAAGGGCACCAACATGGTCAACGTGCCGGTGGCACCGTACACGCGCGGGCCGGCGATCCGGCAGACGATCCTGGACATGTGGATCCCGGCGCTGGACCGCTTCGAGCCGCAGATGCTGTTCATCAGCGCCGGTTTCGACGCCCACCGCGAGGACGAGCTGGGGCAGCTGGCGCTGGTCGAGGACGACTACACCTGGATCACGCGCGAGCTGATGCAGGTGGCGCGCCGCCACTCGCAGGGCCGCATCGTGTCGTGCCTGGAAGGCGGCTACAGCCTGAGCGCGCTGGCGCGCAGCGTGGCCGCGCACGTGCGCGTGCTGGCCGACGTGGCCTGAGCCCGCTCTGGCCGTCGACATGAATGCATGGCTCCCGGCCGCGGAGTTTGGCCAGCTCGCCGCCGCGCTGCTCGCGCCCAGCGCGCTGATCGAGCTCGGCATCTTCTTCGGCTGCCTGCTGCTGGCCTGGGCCGTGGTGCGGCTGCTGCGCGGCGCCGAGGCGACGCCGGGCTCGACCTGGTTCGGCGAGCGCATCGTCGACGGCGCGCTGTTCCCGGCCCTGGCGCTGCTGCTGGCGCTGCTGGCGCGCTGGCTGCTGCAGGACCAGCTGCCGATCGCCGTCTTCAGGCTGGTGGTGCCGATCATGGTTTCGCTGGCCGCGATCCGCCTGACGGTGCGCGTGCTGGGCGTGACGTTTCCGGACTCGGCGCTGATGCGCGTCGTCGAGCGCAGCGTGTCGTGGCTGGCCTGGATCGCCGTCGTGCTGTGGGTCACCGGCGTGCTGCCGCTGCTGCTGAAGGAACTCGACGAAATCACCTGGAAGCTCGGCGGCGCGCAGGTCTCGGTGCGCAACATGCTTGAAGGCGCGATCTCGGCGGTGCTGGCGCTGCTGCTGGCGCTGTGGGTCAGTTCGCTGCTCGAAGCGCGGCTGCTGCGCGGCGCCACCGACAACATCAGCATCCGCAAGATGGCGGCCAACGCCTTGCGCGCGGTGCTGCTCTTCGTCGGCCTCGTGTTCGCACTGTCGGCCGCGGGCATCGACCTCACCGCGCTCGGCGTGCTGGGCGGCGCCATCGGCGTCGGCATCGGATTCGGGCTGCAGAAGCTGGCCGCCAACTACATCAGCGGCTTCGTCATCCTGGCCGAACGCAGCATGCGCATCGGCGACATGGTCAAGGTCGACAACTTCGAAGGCCGCATCTCCGACATCACCACGCGCTACACCGTGATCCGCGCGCTCAACGGCCGCGAGAGCATCGTGCCCA
Source organism: Rubrivivax sp. (assembly GCA_043760065.1). Taxonomy (GTDB): domain Bacteria; phylum Pseudomonadota; class Gammaproteobacteria; order Burkholderiales; family Burkholderiaceae_C; genus Rubrivivax. The sequence goes on along the minus strand of JAYUPN010000041.1, from coordinate 3,241 downwards.
ACGAGATGATGATCACGCAGCGGGTCGAGAACTCGTCGCTGGCCGACCCCAAGGTGCAGATGAACACCGTCGTGCAGGTCGCCTACGGCACCGATGTCGAAGCGCTGATGCCGCAGTTGTGCCGCGCGCTGGCGGCCGTGCCGCGTGTCCTGCCCGACCCGGAACCGGCGGCGCTGCTGACGGCCTTCGCCAGCGACGGCCTGGAGCTGACGCTGACGTTCTGGATCGCCGATGCCTACAACGGGCAGGGCAACGTGCGATCGGCCGTCAACCTGGCGGTGTTGCGGCTGCTGCAGGAAGCGCGGGTCGAGATCCCGTTCCCGCAGCGCGTGGTGCGGCAGCTGGCCGAGCCGCCGGGGATACCGCCGCCGCCGCTGCCTGCGCCACCGTGACGCGGGGCAGCGCCGCGCACGGCGGGCTCAGGGCGCCAGCCGTTCGCGGATCCAGGCCCCGTCTTCGAGCCGGTAGCGCAGCCGGTCGTGCAGGCGGCTCTTGCGGCCCTGCCAGAACTCCCAGCGATCGGGCAGCAGCCGGTAACCGCCCCAGTGCGGCGGCCGCGGCGGGTTCAGCGCATAACGCGCCGCCACCTTGGCCGCGCCCGCAACCAGCACGGCGCGCGAGGCGATGACCTGGCTTTGCGGCGAAGCCCAGGCGCCCAGGCGCGAGTCGAGTGGCCGCGTCGCGTAGTAGGCGTCGGACTCCTCGGCGCTCGTCTTGTCCACCGCGCCTTCGATGCGCACCACGCGCTCGAGCTCGACCCAGTGAAATTGCAGCGCGGCCAGCGGCCGCTCGGCCAGTTCCCGCCCTTTGCGGCTGTCGCAATTGGTGTACCAGACGATGCCGCGCGCATCGAAGCCCTTGACGAGCACGATGCGCGTCGAAGGCCGGCCGTCGGCGCCGACGGTGGCCAGGGTCATGGCGTTGGGTTCGGGCAGCTGGGAGCTCAAGGCCTGGTCGAACCAGCGCTGGAACTGCTGCAGCGGGTCGGCCGCCGACGCGGATTCGTCCAGCTCGTCCTTCTCGTAGCTCTTGCGCAGCGCGGCGATATCCATCGCTGCAGTATAGGAAGGCGGCACGGCCGGCGCGGCTCGTAACCGGCTGCAACTGCGCAGCGGGCGGTGCGCTGGCGCGCGGTTCACGGGGCCATCCCTTACGGGGAACGACGTAAGTGAAGCTCCCACTACCTGCGCCGGGGTCGCGTCGCCATTCTCCGGGTTAAGGAGGACGCCTGCAGCTGCGCTCGGCAGCGCGGGCTCCATGACAACAAATGCGCTTCAGACCGACCATCGTCGTCCCCGCTGCAGGGCGTGGCAGTCGCTTCGGCGGCCCCCGGCACAAGCTGGAGCAGCCATTCGACGGCGGCACCGTGCTGGGCACGACGCTGCGCCACGCGATCCAGACCCAGCTGCCGGTGATCGTCGTCACCACGGCCGCGCTGGCGCCGCTGGTGGGGCAGCAGGTGGCCGCGCGCGACATCCTCGTGCTCAGCGACGGCGAAGCCGCGCGCGGCATGGGCTACACCATCGCCGCCGGCGTGGCCGAACGCTCGGGTGCGCCGGGCTGGCTGGTGCTGCCGGGCGACATGCCACTGGTGCGCCCGGGCACGCTGCTGGCGGTGGCCACGGCGCTGGAACAGCACCCCGTGGTCCACGCCCAGTTCAAGGGCCGGCGCGGTCACCCGGTGGGATTTGCCGCCGAGCTGTACTCCGAGCTGATCCTGCTCGACAACGACGACGGCGCGCGCCGCGTCGTGGCGCGCTACCCGGCGCACGGGCAGGAGGTCGACGATCCAGGCGTGCTGATGGACGTCGACACGCCGGCCGACCTGGCGGCGTTGCAAGCCGGCTCCGGGTCCGGGCAGGTGGCCGGGGGCTGACCTTGCCCCCGGAAAACGTACCCCTTGCTGAGTGGCTCTGACCTGCCTGATGATCTTCCTGTACGACGCGCCCACGTCGACGAGTTGCCGCGCCGACGAGCACTCGCAGATCATCGAGGCCATCGCGCGCCGCGACGCCGCGCGCGCCGAGAAGCTGATGCTCGAACACCTGGACCACATCGAGAGCGGCATGAAGCTCGAAGGGGCCACCGAAGAGGTCGACCTCGCGGCCATCTTCAAGGGCTGATCAGGACGCCGGCAACAGCCCCCGCCGCTGCGCCAGCGCCATCAGCCGCTCGATCTCGCGGTCACGCACGCCGCGGTTGCGCAGCGCGGTGGCGGTCTCGGCCAGGTACTCCAGCGTGGTGCCGTAGCGGCCGCTGGCGTGGCGCAGGATGTGCGTCACCTCGTCGTCGGGCAGGCGCGGCAGACAGGACTCGCTGCGCCGGCTGAGCGTGAAGGCCAGCGCCATCACCGGGCCGTGCGGCGTGCGGCACGGCAGCAGCCGCGCGTCGTAGACGCCGGTGGGCATCTCGCGCGCCCACAGGCGGTCGAGTTCGGCCTCGGCCTGCTCGGGGCGCAGCCGGTAGACGACACCGCGGCAGGCGCCGCCGGGCAACAGCGCGAAGACCAGGCCGGGCTGCTGCGGCGTGCCGCGGTTGACGCGCGAACGCATGCGCAGCGCGCGATGCCAACCGTGCAGCAGCGCACTGCGGTGCTCGGCAGCGTCGAACTCCGGGCGCCAGATGAGGGACGCGTAGCCGAAGATCCAGCGCTCGCTGCTGCGCGAGCGCTGCAGCTCGGCCTGCCACTGGTGCCGCAACCGCTGCAGCGCAGCAGCGGGGTCGCGCAGGATCAGCTCGGGAGCGATGGTTTCGGTCACGGCCGCAAGCATCGCACGACCCGCGGCGCGGGCGCGGGGCGGCAATGAAGATTGACGATGTAACTAGGTTACATCATAATCATGAACATGGTTACATCGCCGCCCGCCCTGCATCCGGTGATCCGGGCCGTCACCCAACGCATCGCCGAGCGCAGCACGGCCAGCCGCGCCGCCTACCTGGCGCGCATCGACCGCCTCGTCGGCCGTCCCCCGGGCGCCGAGCGCATGGGCTGCGCCAACGTCGCGCACGCCTTTGCCGCGCTGCCGGCCCACGACAAGTTCCGCGTCGTGGCCGAGCGCGCGCCGCACCTGGGCGTGGTCACGGCCTACAACGACATGCTGTCGGCGCACCAGCCCTACGAGAGCTACCCGGCGCTGATCCGCGACGAAGCGCGCCGCCAAGGCGCCACGGTGCAGGTCGCCGGCGGCGTGCCGGCGATGTGCGATGGCGTGACGCAAGGGCTGCCCGGCATGGAGCTGAG
>JAYUPN010000040.1:0-14222 GCA_043760065.1 Rubrivivax sp. | reverse complement strand
GACGCGGTTGGTCTGCGGGCCCGAGCGCTGGGAGCGCTTCGTCTGGAACGTCACCGACCAGCCGCGGCTGCACGCCCACCCGGCACGCACGGCGCGTGAACGCTGGCAGCAGACGCCCGTGCAGCAGGCCTGGTGGCGCACCGAGCGCCAGACCTTCATCCCGCTGCCGGCGCTGACGCAAGCAGTGTTCACGATCCACGTCCAGGTGCAGCCGCTGGCCGACGTGCTCGACTCGCCCGCGCGGGCCCGGGCACTGCACGATGCCATCGCGAGCATGAGCCCCGAGGTGCTCGCCTACCGTGGACTGCAGGGTGTACGCGAGCCGCTGCTGCACTGGCTGGGCGACCGCGCCCGCGCCGCCTGAGCCGCCGTGCGGACGCGGCCGATCGATCCGGCACGGATCCACTTCGCCGACGCGCCCGGCGCGCCGCCAACGGCGCCCGACTTCGGCGAGCTCTACCACCCGCGCCCGGGCGCTCTGGTGCAGGCCCGCCACGTCTTCCTGCACGGCAACGGCCTGCCCGGGCGCTGGGCAGGGCGCGAGCGATTCGTGGTCCTGGAGACCGGCTTCGGTCTCGGCAACAACTTCCTCGCCACCTGGGACGCCTGGCGGCGCGACCCGGCGCGCTGCCAGCGCCTGCTCGTGGTGGCGGTCGAATTGCACCCGCCCAGCCGCGACGACCTGGAACGCGCGCACGCCGACTCGCCGCTGCCCGAACTGGCCGCTGAACTGGTGCGGTGCTGGCCGCCGCTGACGCCCAACCTGCACCTGTTCGACTTCGACGAAGGCCGCGTGCAGTTGACGCTGGCGCTGGGCGACGTGCAGACCCTGCTGCCGGCGCTGCGCCTGGCCGCCGACGCGATCTACCTCGACGGCTTTGCGCCGGCGCACGACGCGCCGATGTGGACGCCGCAGGTGATGAAGGCCGTCGGCCGCCTGGCTGCCGACGGCGCGACTGCCGCCACCTGGAGCGTGGCGCGCGAGGTCCACGCTGGACTGACGGCAGCAGGATTCGAAGTCCGCACCGCGCCCGGCGTCGGCGGCAAGGGTGAGATCACCGCCGCCCGCTACCGGCCGCGCTTCGTGCCGCGCCGGCTGCCGAGCCCGGCGCTGCCTTCAGCGGACGCCGTGGTCGTCGGGGCGGGCCTGGCCGGCGCAGCCGCGGCGCAGGCGCTGGCCCGCCTCGGCCTGCAGGTCAGCGTGCTGGAGCAGGCGGACGCAGCGGCGCAGGCCGCGTCGGGCAATCCTGCGGGCCTGTTCCACGGCACCGTCAACCGCGACGACGGCAGCTACGCGCGGCTGTACCGGGCGGCCGCACTGGCCGCGGCGTCGGCCTACCGTACCGCCGTGGACAGCGGGCGCGTCGAGGGCCAGGTCGAGGGCTTGCTGCGCCTGGCCGGACAGCACGCAGACCTGACGCACCTGCAGGCGGTGCTGCAGCGGCTGGGGCTGCCTCCAGGCTACGTCGAACTGCTCGACGCAGCCGCGGCGTCGGCGCTGGCTGGCGTGCCGCTGCCCGGGCCTTGCTGGCACTACCCGGGCGGCGGCTGGCTGTCGCCGCCGCAGTGGGTGGGCGAGGCCCTGCGCACGCCGGGCGTCGCGCTGCACACGGGCGCGACGGCGCAGTCGCTGCTGCGCGAAGGCGGCTCCTGGGGCGTGCACGATGCGGCGGGCCGATGCCTGGCGCGCTCGGCCGTGGTGGTGCTGTGCAACGCGGCCGGCGCCGGCGCGCTGCTGCAGCCGCTCGGGCTGGCACCCTGGCCTTGGAAGCCGTCGCGCGGCCAGGTCACGCACTGGACGCTGGACGCGCCGTCGCCGCTGCGGCGGCCCGTGGCAGGTGACGGTTATGCCCTGCCCTTGTCCGGCGGCCTGCTGTGCGGCGCGACGCGGCAGGAAGGCGACGACGACCCCGCCGTTCGCGCGTCGGACCACCGGCACAACCTGGACCGCCTGCAGCAGCTGTGCGGCCTGGTTCCGCCGGGCGGCGGGTCGACATGGCAAGGGCGCGTGGGCTGGCGGCTGCATGCCGACGACCGCCTGCCGATCGCCGGCGCGTTGCCGGCCGCCACGATGAGCCCCGGTCAGCGGCTGGATCAGGCGCGGCTGCTGCCGCGCGAGCCCGGCTTGTTCGTGTTGACGGCCCTGGGCGCGCGGGGCCTGACGCTGGCGCCGCTGCTGGGCCGCCTGGTGGCCGCGATGGCCACCGGCGCGCCGTGGCCGCTGGAGCAGGACCTGGTCGACGCCGTCGACCCCGGGCGCTGGATCGTGCGCGCCGCGCGGCGCGCGCGGGATCAGCCGGTCTGACCGGGCGCGGCTGGTGGGTCGGTTTCTTCCGGTTCGTCGGCCAGCGGCGGCAGGCCGGCGGCCTTGCGCGCGGCCTTTTCCTTCTCTTTCTCTTCCTTCTTCTTCTTCTTCGCCAGCTCGCGTTGGCGCTTCTCGAACGAATAGTTGGGTTTGGCCAAAGCGCTTCCTTGGGTGTCGCGGGAGGTGGAGAAACTGGACCCGATTAGAACACCAGCGTCTGCACGCCTTGTGCAGTGCCCAGCAGACAGACGCTGGCCCGGTGGCGGGCGAAGATGCCGACGCAGATCACACCCGGCCACTGGTTGATCTCGGCCTCCATCGCCGCCGGGTCGGTGATCGACAGGCCGCGCACGTCCAGGATCGGGTGGCCGTTGTCGGTGGTCACGCCCGGTCGCAGCGTGGCCACGCCGCCCAGGCGGGCAAAGCGCCGCGTGATCTGAAGCGCGGCCATGCCGATCACCTCGACCGGCAGCGGGAACGCGCCCAGCACCGGCACCTGCTTGCTGGCGTCGGCGATGCAGACGAAGCGTTCGGCCAGGTCGGCGACGATCTTCTCGCGCGTCAGCGCCGCGCCGCCGCCCTTGATCATGCAGCCCGTGGGGTCGATCTCGTCGGCACCGTCGACGTAGACCGGCAGCCGCTCGACCTCGGCCGCCTCCAGCACCAGGATGCCGTGCGCGCGCAGCCGCGCCGTGCTCTGCTCGGAGCTGGACACCGCGCCGCGCAGCTGGTGCTTGATGCCGGCCAGCGCGTCGATGAAGTGGTTGACCGTGCTGCCGGTGCCCACGCCCACCAGCTGTCCGGGCACAACGTGCGCCAGCGCGGCGCGGCCGACGAGGGCTTTGAGTTGATCTTGGTTCATCGCCGGATTATCGGCATCGCGGCTGGCCCCGGGCGGGCCGCGCGACGGTGCCTGAGACAATCGCCGGCATGGCCCTTGTTCCCTACGCGCTGACGCGCCCTTTTCTCTTCGGGCTGGACCCCGAAGCCGCCCACGAACTCACGCTCGCTGCCATCGCCCGCTTGCAGAACACGCCGGCGCAGTGCCTGTGGTCGCAGCCGCGCGTGGCCGATCCGGTGACGGTGGCCGGCCTGCAGTTCCCCAACCGCGTCGGCCTGGCCGCCGGGCTGGACAAGAACGGCCGCTGCATCGACGGCCTGGGCGCGATGGGTTTCGGCTTCATCGAGGTCGGCAGCGTGACGCCGCTGGCGCAGCCGGGCAACGCCAGGCCGCGTTTGTTCCGACTGCCGGCGCGGCAGGCGCTGATCAACCGCCTGGGCTTCAACAACGAGGGGCTCGACGCCTTCCTGGCCAACGTCCGGCGCGCGCACAGCTTTCGCGCCGGCGGCGGCATCGTCGGCCTGAACATCGGCAAGAACGCCAGCACGCCGATCGAGCGCGCGGTGGACGACTACCTGATCGGCCTTGCCGCCGTCTACCCGCACGCCGACTACGTGACGGTCAACATCAGCAGCCCCAACACGCGCAACCTGCGTGAACTGCAAGGCGACGCGGCGCTGGACTTCCTGCTGTCGCTGCTGCAGACGCGGCGCGAGGAACTGGCGCAGCAGCACGGCAAGCACGTGCCGATGTTCGTGAAGATTGCGCCCGACCTCGACCCGCAGCAGGTCGACGTCATCGCCGCCGCGCTGCGCAAGCACGGCGTCGACGGCGCCGTCGCCACCAACACGACGGTGGCGCGCGACGCGGTGCAGGGCCTGCAGCACGCGGGCGAGGTTGGTGGCCTGAGCGGCAGCCCGGTCTTCGAAGCCAGCAACCGCGTCATCCGGCTGCTGCGCCATGCGCTAGGCGCGGACTATCCAATCATCGGCGTCGGCGGCGTGATGAGCGGCGCCGACGCGCGCGCCAAGGTCGAGGCCGGCGCCGACCTGGTGCAGATCTACACCGGTCTCATCTACCAGGGGCCGGGGCTCGTCACCGAAACGGCGCGCGCACTGCAGCGGCCTTGAGCAGCGCCGGCACGCTCTTCACCGCGCGCGCAGGAAGCGCTCGATCTCGCGGTTGACGATGTCGGCATGCGTCACCGGGCCCATGTGCCCGACAGCCGCAAACGTCTTCGATTCGGCCTGCGGCCAGGCCCGGCGCAACAGGCGCAGCACTTCACTGGCCGCCGGCGGCGAGGTGCTGCCACCCAGCAGCAGCACCGGCAGCTGCAAGGCGGCCAGCTCGGGCAGCGTCAGGGGTTCGGCAAACAGCGCCGTGGCCCAGTGGGCCATGGGCCGCATCGACGCCGCCACCGGTGAGCGCCGCTCGGCCGGCATCGCGTCCCAGGCCCCGGCGCCGAGCCAGTAATCGATGAAGGCGCGGCCGGCGCCGTCGAGGTCGTCGCGAGCCACCGCAGCCGCTGCTGCCGCGGCCGCGTGGCGGATGCCAGCGGCTGCCGCGCCGCCCAGCTGTTCCTGGTCGAGCAGCCCGAACAGCGTCGGCTCGAACAGCGACAGCGTGGCCACGCGATCGCGTGCCAGCAACGCGATGCGCGTGGCCAGCGCAGCGCCGTAGGAGTGACCGACGAGGTGGAAGCGCTCGCCGGCAGCCGCCAGCACAGGGGCCAGCAGCGCGAGTTCGCTGTCCAGCGTGGCGGCAAAGTCTGCTGTCCACGGCGGGCTGCGCCCGGCACCCAGCAGGTCGGGCGCGACGACGCGAAAGCGCGCTGCCAGCAATTCCATCAGGCCGCGCCACTGCCCCGAGCTGCTGGCGTTGGAGTGCAGGCAGATCACCGTCACGCCGCTGCCGGCTTCGCGGGTGAAGGGGGTGACGGAATGCATCGGTTCTGAAGGCAGTCGAACGCGGCTCACACCACGTCGAGGGTGGGGAAGCCGTCGCTGCCCTGCACGCAGGCCCACAGCACGCAGGCCAGCCCGAGGTCGCCGGTCCATAGCGAGTACCGGTGCCTGCCGTACTGCAGCCGGTGCGCCTCGGATTGGCCCAGAGCGTGCATCGCCAGCGCGCGGGCGCGATCGAGCCACAGCCCATCGCCGGTCCTGCGCCACAGCTTGAGCAGGGCCAACGCGCTGCCGGCGGTGCCGTGGCAGAAGGCCACGCCCTTGCTCAAGGGTCCGGCATGCCAGGTCAACTCACCGGCGCCCAGCAGCAGTTCGTCCCACCCCGGGCTGCGCGGTGCCGCAGCGAGGCGGCAGACGATGCCGGGCGCGCCATGGCAGTCCTGCACCAGCGGCAGCTTGCCGTTCACCTTGTCGGCGGCGGCGACCATCGGGTGCCAGTTGATGCGGCCGTCGTCGCGCAGCGCCGTGGCCTGCAGCGTCTGCAGCGCACGGTCGGCGAAGCCTTGCACCAGCGCCGGGTCGAGCCACGCCGCGCCGCGAAAGGCCGGGAACACATTGCCGGCGAATCCATGCCCTGCGCCCAGCATCGGGTAGCGCCGGCCGTAGAGGTCCTGCACCCACAGCCACGACCCGCCGGCTTCTTCGTGTGGCTCCATCTGCTGCCACAGGATCTGCACGCCTTCGCGCAGCACCTCGATCCACTCGGCGCGGCCAGTCGCCTCGGCCATGAAGATCGAGGCCAGCAGCGTGCCCGGCGATCCCCACAGCTGCTCCAGCGCGGTGTTGCGCAAGTTGCTGCGAACCACTTGCAGCAGCTGCACTGCCACGGCTTCGCTCGGCGCCAGCGTCCACTGCAGCATCAGCAGGCCCGCGTCGCCTATCAGGAAGGACTGCGTGCCATGCTGTGGTTCGCCGATCTGGGCGCGGTTGCGCGCCACGATCCCTTCGACGAAAGGCAAGAAGTCGCGCTGGCGTGCCACGGCACCGGAGCGCGCCAGGTGCTCCAGGGCCCAGATCACGCCGCCCGAGCCGAAGTAGATCTCGTGGAACCGCGTCTCGGGTGTCGCGGGGTCGTCCCGCGGGTGCGCAGGCCAGCCCAGGGCCGGATCGAAGGCCTCGAACGTCTCGCGTGTGATGCGTGCAATCGCATCGCGAGCCAGGCCTTCGCTCCATGCGGGCGCGTTCAAGGGCTCGTGGCGCGCGGGGTCGAACAGGACTGCCACTTCAATCTCCTCTGACTGCGCCTTCGCGCCGCGGGTCGGCGCCGCCGCTCAAGCCCAGCGGCGTGCGCTGGATGGCCTGCAGGCCGCTCGTGAGCTCGATCTCATTCACGACGTGCCCGCGGGCCCGCAGCGCCTCGATTGTGGATCTCGAGAAGAGCCCTTTCTCCAGCAGCGTGGGCCCGTTGAAGCTGCCGACGTTGGGCAGGTCGATCGCCTGTTGCGGGCTCAGGCCCCATTGCAGCGTGCCGATCAGCGCCTTGGCCGTGAAGTGGATGATCGCCGGCCCGCCGGGCGAACCCAGCGTCATCAGCAGCCGGCCGTCGCGCCGGTCGAAGACCAGCGTCGGGCTCATGCTGCTGCGCGGCCGCTTGCCGGGCTCGATGCGGTTGGCGATCGGCCGGCCCTGGGCGTCGGCGGGCGCGGTCGAGAAGTCGGTCATCTGGTTGTTGAGCAAGAAGCCGCCGGGCAGGCCGCTGCCGCCGTCGCTCATCAGCCGCGCGCCGAAAGCCGCTTCGATGGTGGTGGTCATCGCCACCGCGCGGCCTTGGCTGTCGACGACGCTGATGTGGCTGGTGCCGTGTTCGGGCTGCTCGGGCATCGGCGCCAGCGCAGCGACCGCGCCGCCCGGCTGGCCCGGCAACGCGACCTGCATGCTCTGCGCACCGACGAGCGCGGCGCGCTGGCGCAGGTAGGCGTCGTCGAGCAGGCTCGTCCAGCGGCCGCCGGGTGCCGGCGCGAAGTCGGGGTCGGCGACGTACATCGCGCGGTCGGCGTAGGCCAGGCGAGAGGCTTCGGTGTACAGGTGCAGCCAGTCAGCGCCGGGCACGCCGGCCTGCAGCGGCTGCGGCGGCGCCGGCAGGCGTTCCATCAAGCCCAGGATCTGCATCACCGCCAGGTGGCCCGACGACGGCGGCGGGAAGCCGCAGACGCGGTAGACGGTCAGCCAGTCGCTGCACATCGCTTCACGTTGGCGCGGCCGGTAGGCGGCCAGGTCGTGCTCGCTCAGGCGCCCCGGCACGGCGTGGTTTCGCACGCGCGCCACCAGGTCGGCCGCGGCCCTGCCGCGGTGCAGGGCGTCGCTGCCTTGCGCCGCCAGTGCGCGCAGCACCGCTGCCAGCGCCGGGTTGCGCAGCACGTGGCCCACCGGATGCGGTTCGCCGTTGCTGCCGTAGAAGTAGGCGCGGGCCAGCGGATCGCGGCGCAGCGCCTGTTCAGCCTTGAGTTGCGTGTGCAGCCGCGGGCTCATCGCAAAGCCGCCGTCGGCCAGCGCGATCGCTTGATCGAACAGTCGTGCCCACGGCAGCTGCCCGTGCTCGCGGTGCGCGGCTTCGAGCATGCGCACGGCGCCCGGTGTGGCCACGGCGCGGCCGCCGATCACGGCCTGCGCAAAGGGCACCGGCTTGCCGTCGGCACCGAGGAACAGGCGCTCGTCGGCGGCCGCCGGCGCCGTCTCGCGGCCGTCCCAGGCCTGCACGGCGCGGCCGTCCCAGTGCATCAGGAAGGCGCCGCCGCCGATGCCGCTGGACTGCGGCTCCACCAGCGTCAACACCATCTGCACCGCGATCGCGGCGTCGAGCGCGGAGCCGCCGGCACGCAGCATGCGATAGCCGGCGTCGGTGGCCAGCGGGTTGGCCGCGGCGACCATGAAACGGCTGGAGGTGACGCCGCTCTTCGCAGTCCAGCCCGAACCGCCTTCGGGCAGCACCGGCACCTGGGCCGGCGGTGGCAGCGCCGCGCAGCCGGACAAGGCCAGCGCGCAGGCGATCAGCGGATGTTTGTACATGGGGCCAGCGGTGAAGGGCTGGCCCGGATCTTAGTGAAGCTCAGTGCAGCGGCACGCCGGTCTTGCTCTGCAGCTCTTCGCGCGTCACGCCCGGCGCCATTTCCACCACCTTCAGGCCGTGCGGGGTGACGTCCATCACCGCCAGGTCGGTGACGATGCGGTCGACGACGCCGACGCCGGTCAGCGGCAACGTGCACTTGGGCAGGATCTTGAGGTCGATGCTGCCGTCCTTCTTCTTCGCCACGTGCTCCATCAGCACGACGACGCTGCGCACGCCGGCCACGAGGTCCATCGCGCCGCCCATGCCCTTGACCATCTTGCCGGGGATCATCCAGTTGGCCAGGTCGCCGTGCTCGCTGACCTGCATCGCGCCCAGGATCGACAGGTCGATCTTGCCGCCGCGGATCATCGCGAAGCTGTCGTGGCTGCCGAAGATGCTGCTGCCGGCGATGGTGGTCACGGTCTGCTTGCCGGCGTTGATGAGGTCGGCGTCGACCTGGTCCTCGGTCGGGAAGGGCCCGATGCCGAGCATGCCGTTTTCGCTCTGCAGCCAGACCTCGATCTCCGCCGGCACGAAGTTGGCCACCAGCGTGGGCAATCCGATGCCGAGATTGACGTAGAAGCCGTCGCTCAGTTCCTGGGCAGCGCGCGCCGCCATCTGGTCGTGTGTCCAGGCCATGTCAGGCTCCCGCTTTCGAGGTGTCGGTGATGGTGCGCTTCTCGATGCGCTTCTCGGGCGCGGCGTTGAGCACGATGCGGTGAACGTAGATGCCCGGCAGGTGGATCGCGTCGGGCTCCAGCGCGCCCACGGGCACGATCTCCTCGACCTCGACGATGGTCAGCTTGCCGGCCATCGCCACCGCCGGGTTGAAGTTGCGCGCCGTGAGGCGGAACACCAGGTTACCCGAGGTGTCGGCCTTCCAGGCCTTGACCAGCGACACGTCGGGCAGCAGCGCCCGCTCCATGACGTAGGTGTGACCGTCGAACTCGCGCAGCTCCTTGCCGTCGGCGACGATGGTGCCAACGCCGGTGCGCGTGAAGAAGGCCGGGATGCCGGCGCCGCCGGCACGCAGCTTCTCGGCCAGCGTGCCCTGCGGCGTGAACTCGAGCTCGAGCTCGCCGGCCAGGTACTGGCGCTCGAACTCCTTGTTCTCGCCGACGTAGCTGCTGATCATCTTCTTGATCTGCCGCGTCTCCAGCAGCTTGCCCAGGCCAAAGCCGTCGACGCCGGCGTTGTTGCTGATGACGGTGAGGTTCTTGGCGCCGCTGTCGCGCAAGGCATCGATCAACGCCTCGGGGATGCCGCACAAGCCGAAGCCGCCGACGGCGAGCAACTGGCCATCCCGGGCCACGCCGGCCAGCGCCGCAGCTGCGCTGGGGAAGATCTTGTTCATGGGTCTCGACTCCTGCAGGCACACCACGGCGCCGACGGCGTGCAGCGTACTACGTAAGGCACTACGTAGCGATTACGTAAGATCGCCTAACGAACATCCCTCGGAGCTGCAGCCATGCCCCCTGCCAACACCGCCATCGAACCATCCGCCGCCGAGCTGCAGGCCTTGCAGGAGGCCCTGAGCACCGTCTTCGCGCCCTGGGTGCAGCAGCTCGACCTGCGCGTGCTGCAGGCCCGCGCCGGCGAGGTCACCCTCAAGCTGCCCGTGGCGCCGCGGCACGTGCACGCCGGCGGCGTGCTGTGCGGGCAGACGATGATGGCCGCCTGCGACACGGCGATGGTGCTGGCGGTGATGACGCGCATCGGCGCCTTCAAGCCCATGACCACGGTGCAGCTGCAGACCAGCTTTCTGCGCCCGGTCGCCGGCGACAGCGGCAGCGTGTGCGTGGTCGCCCGCGTGCTGCGGCTGGGCCGCAGCCTGGTCTTCGGCGAGGTCGAGGTGCGCACCGCCGAGGGCGAACTCGCCGCCCACGCCACCACCACCTACGCCTTGCTGTGAGCGGCGACGTGAACACTGCCGCCCTGGACTACCGCAGCGCCTTCGAATTTGCACCGGTCGGCCTGGTGCTGTCGCGGCAGCGGCAGATGATCGACTGCAACCAGGAACTGTTGGCGATCTTCGGCGCCGAGCGCGAACAGATCATCGGCCACTCCTTCGAGATCCTCTACCCCACTGCCGACGAGTTCGAGCGCACCGGCCGGCGCATCGCGGCAGAACTCGACCTGGCAGGCCGTTACGCCGACGAGCGCGTGATGAAGCGCTTGTCGGGCCGGGGCCCCGGCGAACGCGCCGGCGATCTGTTCTGGTGCCACGTCAGCGGGCGCGCGCTGGACCTGCACTCGCCGCACGCCGCCGGCATCTGGGTCTTCGAGGACCTGTCCAGCAAGCGCGTGTTGTCGGTCGAGCTGACGCCGCGAGAGCGCGAGGTGGCGGCGCTGCTCATCCAGGGCCTGACGAGCAAGCTGGTGGGCCGGCGGCTCGACATCAGCCCGCGCACCGTGGATGTCTACCGCGCCCGGCTGATGCGCAAGACGCGTGCCGCGACGACCACCGAGCTGGTTCACAAGTTGTTGCAAGGCGCCACCTGAAGCACCGGGTCGGAGCTAACAATTGCAACGCAAGCACCCGTACCTTGGTCTTGCTTTCCGCTGCTGCAGGCCCCTTAATATCGATTGCACAAATCGATTGCACATCGCCATGCAGCCAGCCGCCCACCCGCCCGACAACGTCAGCCAGAAGCTGACGGTACGCGTCGCAGCGCTGCACAACACCCGCACCGGGTGGAACCTCGTGCACCGCCGCGCTGCTTGCGCGGGTGCCGACCCCAGCATCAAGAGTGCACCCTCAGAGGGCACCGGACTGACCCCCAAGATCAACCGAACCCGAGGCAAACATGGAAATGATCCGAGTCTTCGTTGTAGACGACCACCCCATGATCCGTCATGGCCTGCAGTCGATGTTGCGGGCCGAGCAAGGCCTGCTCTGGGTGGGTGACGCATCCGACGGCAGCGATGCCGTGCGCGCGGCGCCCTCGCTGGCGCCCGACGTGGTGCTGATCGACCTCGTGATGCCGCGCATGGACGGCGTCGCCGCCATCACCGCGCTGCGGCCGATTCTGCCGCGCACCAAGTTCGTCGTCCTCACCAGCCTGCTCGACACCGCCGAAGTGCACCGCGCGATGGACGCCGGCGCGTCGGGCTATCTGCTGAAGAACGCCTCGTCGCAGGAGCTGCTGACCGTGATCCAGATGGCGCACCGCGGCCACCGCGTGCTGGCGCCCGAAGTCACCGACGCGCTGGTGGCCAGCCAGAAGTCGAACCCTCCGGGCACCGACCTCACGCTGCGCGAGCGCGAACTGCTGGCGCTGCTGGCGCGGGGCCTGTCCAACCTGGACATCTCCAGCGCGCTGTCGATCGCGATGCCGACGGTGAAGTTCCACGTCACCAACATCCTGGCCAAGCTGCACGCCGACAACCGCACCGAGGCCGTGCTGGTGGCGCTCAGGCACAAGCTGGTGGCGCTCGAATAGGTGCGTGGGCGCCGGCCCCACAATCCGGCGCATGATCACCGTCCACCACCTTGAGAACTCACGGTCGCAACGGGTGTTGTGGCTGCTGGAGGAACTGGGGCTGCGCTACAAAGTCCAGCGCTACGCCCGCCATCCGAAGACCATGCTGGCGCCGCCGGAACTGGCCAAGGTGCACCCGCTGGGCATGTCGCCGGTCATCACCGAAGGCCGCACGACGGTGGCCGAATCGGGCGCCATCGTCGAGTACCTGATCGACAAGCACGGCCAGGGCCGCCTGCGCCCGGCGCCGGGCACGCCCGAGCAGCTGCGCTACAGCTACTGGCTGCACTTTGCCGAAGGCAGCCTGATGCCGCCGCTGCTGCTCAAGCTGGTGTTCGACAAGGTGCGCGAGGCGCCGGTGCCCTTTTTCGTCAAGCCGGTGGTGCGCGGCATCGCCGACAAGGTGACTGCCGCCTTCATCGGCCCCAACCTGAAACGGCTGCTCGCCTTCATGGAGGTGGAGTTGGCGACGCGGCCCTGGTTCGCCGGCGACGAGTTCAGTGCCGCCGACATCCAGATGAGCTATCCGCTGGAAGCGGCAGCGGCACGCGCCGGCCTGGACGGCCAGCAGCATCCCCGACTCACCGACTGGCTGGCGCGCATCCATGCCCGGCCGGCGTACCTCAAGGCGCTGGAGGTCGGCGGCCCCTACAGCGCCGTGCCCTGATCAGGCCAGGCTGCCGGCCAGCCGCCACTGCCGGCGCAGGTCTTCGGGCCACGTGCCACGGTCGATGATGGCGTCGATGGCATCGCTCTCGGCGTCGCAGTCCAGTCCCTGGGCCTGCAGCCAGGCGTCGTCGTAGTAGCTGTGGCGGTAGCGTTCGCCGTCGTCGCACAGCAGCGTGACGATCGAGCCACCCTGCCCCGCGTCGGCCAGCGACTGCGCGCAGGCCAGCGCCGCCACCAGGTTGGTGCCGGTGCTGCCGCCGACGCGCCGGTTCAGGCGCACGCTCAACGCGTGCATCGCCGCCAGGCTCCACAGGTCGGGCACCTTGACCATCGCGTCGAGCACGCCGGGCACGAAGGACGCTTCGACACGCGGCCGGCCGATGCCTTCGATGCGCGAGCCTTGCTCGATGCTCAGGCCCGGGTCGCCGCCGACGTAGTGGTCGAAGAACACGCTGCGCTCGGCGTCGACACCGCACACGCTTGTCGCGTGACGGCAGTAGTGCACGTAGCGGCCGATGGTGGCCAGCGTGCCGCCGGTGCCGGCGCTGGCCACGATCCAGGCCGGGCACGGATGCGGCTCGCGCTGCATCTGCGTGTAGATGCTTTCGGCGATGTTGTTGTTGGCGCGCCAGTCGGTGGCGCGTTCGGCGTAGGTGAACTGGTCCATGTAGTGGCCCGCACCTTCGCGCGCCAGGCGCTGCGCTTCGGCGTACACCGCGTGCGGGTCGTCGACCAAGTGGCACTGGCCGCCGTGGAAACGGATCGCGGCGATCTTCTGCGGGCTGGTGGCGCGCGGCATCACGGCGATGAAGGGCAGACCGAGCAGGCGCGCGAAGTAGGCCTCGCTGATCGCCGTGCTGCCGCTGGAGGCCTCGACCACGGTGGAGCCCTCGTGCAGCCAGCCGTTGCACAGCGCGTGCAGGAAGAGGCTGCGCGCCAGCCGGTGTTTGAGGCTGCCGGTGGGGTGGCTCGACTCGTCCTTCAGGTACAGGTCGACGCCGGGGAAGCCAGGCAGCGGCAGCGGGATCAGGTGCGTGTCGCTGCTGCGCTGGTAATCAGCCTCGATGCGGCGGATCGCTTCGTGCGCCCAGGCGCGCCGTGGCTTCATGGCGGCAGGCACGCCGGTCACTCGACGTGGTGGCGGAACCAGTCGGGCATCGGCGCCGACTTCTTGGCCGTGAAGTCGGTCCAGACCAAACGCGCCCCGCCTTCGGCGTAGACCACCCCGGGCTCGTCGGTGCGCTGCAGCGTGTGGTACGACTCGACGCTGCTGCGGCCCGGGTTGGCGACGAACATCGTCACCCGCACGTCGCCGGGAAACTCGAGCTGGCGCAGGAAGTTGCAGAACGCGTTGACGATCACCGGGCCCTGGCCCTGCGAGCCCATGCTGACGCCGGACTTGAACAGCCAGTCCAGCCGGCAGATCTCCATGTAGCGGAAGTAGAGCGTGTTGTTGATGTGGCCCATGACGTCCATGTCGCCCCAGCGCAGCGGCACGACGACCTCGTGGATCAGCTTCTTCTGCTGCGGCAGGTCGAAACGCATCGGCTCAGCCCGGCTCGATGCCCAGCTCGCGGGCCATGCGCTGCACCAACTGGCGCAGTTCGCCCACTTCGGCGGCCAGCCGCGTCTGCTCGGCGCGCAGCGCGGCGATCTCGCCGGCGCCGACGCCTTCGTCGGCTGCCGCGGCACGGCCGTCCGGCAGGCTGACCTCGCCGCACAGCAGGTGCGCCCAGCGCGCTTCACGCTCGCCAGCGGCACGCGGTAATTTCACGACCATGGGCGTGGCTTTGGCGGCCAGTTCTTCCAGAAAACCTTCGACCGATGAAATGTCGGCAAAGCGGTGCAGCCGTTCGCAGTTCAAGCGCAACTCGGCCGCTGTCTGGGGGCCCCGCAACATCAGCACCGCCAACAG
>JAYUPN010000039.1:0-5087 GCA_043760065.1 Rubrivivax sp. | reverse complement strand
GGCTGGACATGATCCACATCGACCGCAGCAAACGTTCCGAAGCCTGGGCCAAGGTGGCGGCGCAGGGCAAGCGGATGGCGGCCGAAGGCATCTGGGTCATCATGTTTCCCGAAGGCACGCGCACGCCGCGCGGCAGCCAGGGCGTGTACAAGAGCGGCGCGACCCGGCTGGCCATCGCCACCGGGGTGCCGGTGGTGCCGATCGCCGCCAGCAGCGCCAAGTGCTGGCCGCGCAAGAGCTTCCTGCTGCGGCCCGGCGTCGTCGACGTCTCGATCGGCAAGCCGATCAGCAGCGCCGGCCGCGAGCCCGACGAGATGATGCGCGAGGTCGAGACCTGGATCGAAGCCGAGATGCGGCGCCTCGACCCCGAGGCCTACGCGCGCAGCTGAGCACCACCGGCCGCCGATGATCCCACGCACGCTCTTCAGCGCCGAGCACGAGGCCTTCCGCGACAGCTTCCGGCGCTTTGCCGAGCGCGAGATCGCGCCCTTCCATGCCCAGTGGGAAGAGCAGGGCTTCGTCGACCGCGAGGTCTGGCTGAAGGCCGGCGCCCACGGTTTCCTGTGCATGACGGTGCCCGAGGCCTACGGCGGCGCAGGCGCCGACCGGCTGTACTCGGTGGTGCAGATGGAGGAGCTGGCGCGCGGCGGCTACAGCGGCATCGGCTACGGGCTGCACAACGAGATCGTGGCGCCCTACCTGCTGCACTACGGCAGCGAAGCGCAGAAGCAGCGTTTCCTGCCGCCGATGGCGCGCGGCGAGATGATCGGCGCCATCGCGATGAGCGAGCCCGCGGCCGGCTCCGACCTGCAGGGCGTGATGACGACCGCCCTGCGCCAGGGCGAGCACTACCTGCTCAACGGCTCCAAGACCTTCATCACCAACGGCTGGCACGCCGACCTCGTGATCGTGGTCGCCAAGACCGACCCCGCGGCCGGGGCCAAGGGCACCAGCCTGCTGCTCGTCGAGCGCGGCATGCCCGGCTTCAAGACCGGCCAGCGGCTGAAGAAGGTGGGCCTGAAGGCGCAGGACACGGCCGAGCTCTTCTTCGACGACGTGCGTGTGCCGCTTTCCAACCTGCTGGGGCCCGAGAACCGCGGCTTTGTCAGCCTGATGGAGCAACTGCCCTGGGAGCGGCTGCAGATCGCCATCGGCGCGGTGGCCAAGTCGCAGGCGGCGATCGAGTGGACGCTGGCCTACGTGCGCGAGCGCAAGGTCTTCGGCCAGGCGGTGGCGCAGTTCCAGAACACGCGCTTCAAGCTCGCCGAGCTGCAGACGCAGGTGCAGATCGGGCAGGTCTTCGTCGACAAGTGCCTGCAACTGCTGCTGGCCGGGCAACTGGACACCGCCACCGCGTCGATGGCCAAGTACTGGCTCAGCGACCTGGAGAACCGCGTCGTCGACGAGTGCGTGCAGCTCTTCGGCGGCTACGGCTACATGCTCGAGTACCCGATCGCGCGCGCTTTCGTCGATGCGCGCGTGCAGCGCATCTACGGCGGCACCAACGAGATCATGAAGGAAGTGATCGCGCGCTCGATGGGGCTGGGCGCGAGCCCCGGCGCCACCCCGAAGCACACGCGATGACCCCCATCCTGGGCACCTGCGCTGCCGTGCTGGGCGTCATGCCCGCGCTCGACCGCCTGCCGGCCTGAAGCCCGGCGGCGGCGCACCGGCGGCCGGTGCCGCCTAGAATCGCGCCCCATGCCCAACCGGCCCGCCGCCTTGCCACCCGAGCAGCTGTCGCTGTTTGACGAGGCTCCGCCGGCCGCGCCGCGCGCCGTGCAGCCCCAGGCGCCGGCGCCAGGCGCGGGCGCCGCATCCACCCTCGCGGCCAGCGCAGCGGTCCCGGCGACGGAGCGCGTCGAATTCCGCCACCCGCGCACGCACCGCGAACTGCTGCTCGCCGGCCACGCGGTGGGCTACGAACTGCGCCGTTCGCGCCGGTGCAGCATCGGCTTCGTCGTCGCCGCCGAAGGCTTGAGCGTTAGCGCACCGCGCTGGGTGGGTGTCGGCGAGATCGAAACGGCACTGCGCGAAAAGGCCAAGTGGATCCTGCGCAAGCTGCAGGAGCAGCGCGAGCGCGCAGCCCGGCTCGACGCGGCGCGTGTCGACTGGCGCGAGGGCACGTCGATCCCCTTCCTGGGCGAGCCGGTGATCCTGGTGCTGGACCCGCGCACCACCGGCGCGGTGCTGCACACCGACGCCCAGGCGCTGCCCGGCGTGCCGCGCCTGACGCTGCACCTGGGGCTGCCGCAGGCCGCCGACGCCGACCAGATCCGCGACGCCGTTCAAAGCTGGCTGCAGCGCCAGGCGCGGCGCATCTTCGACGAGCGCTGCGCGATCTTTGCGCAGCGCCTGGGCGTGCGCATGGCGCGGCTGTCGCTGAGTTCGGCATCGACGCGCTGGGGCAGCGCCAGCGCCGACGGCTCGATCCGGCTGAACTGGCGCCTGGTGCACTTCGGCGTGCCGGTCATCGACTACGTGGTGACGCACGAACTGGCCCACCTGCGCGAGATGAACCACGGCCCGGCGTTCTGGGACGTGGTGCGCGCCGCGCTGCCCGACTACGAGCAGGCGCGTGGCGTGCTGCGCCACGAGGTGTTGCCGGTGCTGGAGTGAGCGCCCGGGCCTGGAACGATCAGGCCCCGCCCGCCGCCGCGCCCGGCGCCTGAGCGACGGTCTGGAAGCGCATCACGCCGTCGGCACCGGGCACCGCCCGCAGGCGGCCGTCTTCGGCCAGCGCGTGCAGGTGCGCCACCGCCTCGCCCATTGCAAACGTCGTCTGGTGCAGGTCCAGTGATCGCTTGAACAGCACCGGCAGCATGTCGGCGGCGCTGCCGGGCTGGTCGGCGCAAGCGGCCAGCACTTCGGCATAACGTTCTGCGTGGTGCTGGTGCAGCTGGTCGATGCGGGTGTGCAGGCCGGTGAACGGCAAGCCGTGCGAGGGCAGCACCAGCGTGTCGGCCGGCAGCGACTTCAGGCGCGCGATCGAGTCCAGATACAGCGGCAGCGGATTCGCCTCGGGCTCGAGGTCGATGACGCTGACGTTGGTGCTGATGCGCGGCAGCACCATGTCGCCCGCGATCAGCACGCTGTGCTCGGGGCAGTGCAGCGCGATGTGTTCCGGTGCATGGCCGTAGCCGACGATGCAGTGCCAGACCCTGCCGTTGACGCCGAGCACCATGCCGTCGAGCAGCCGCCGGTACTGGCGCGGCACCTGCGGCACCATGCTCGAGTAGTAGCTGGTGCGCGCGCGGATCTGGGCCAGCGACTCGGGGTCGGTCAGGCCGTGGCGGGCGAAGAAGCGTGCCGCGCCCTCGCCGCCGAAGGCGGTGTCGGACTGGCTGGCCACGCGCGCCGCGTTCCAGTCGGTGGCGCTGATCCACAGTCTGCAGTCCCGCTCGGGCGTCGACCAGCGCTCGCACAGCCAGTGCGCCAGCCCCATGTGGTCGGGGTGCATGTGCGTGACGATGACCCGCAGCACCGGCAGGCCCTGCAGCTCGTCGTCGAAGACCTGCTGCCAGTGGCTGCGCGTGGCGTCGTTGCTGATGCCGCAGTCGACGATCGACCAGCCTTCGATGCCGTCCTGCACATCGCGCAGCAGCCACAGGTTGATGTGGTTCAGCGCAAAAGGCAGCCCCATACGCAGCCAGCGCACGCCGGGCGCGACCTCGATGGTGGTGCCCGGCGCCGGCAGCGTGCCGCCCTGCGGATAGTGCAGGGCGCTTTCCTGGGCGGTTCGGGTGTCGGGAACCATGTTTGTATATTCGCGGTGTTCAATTTACCTTTACGTCAACGTCAGTCTACCCATGACCCCTTCACCGCGCCCGAGCAAGGCCAGCGCGCGCGCCGCGCAGCAGGTCTACACCATCACCGAGCTGGCGCTGGAGTTCGACATCACTGCGCGCGCCATCCGCTTCTACGAGGACGTGGGCCTGCTGACGCCCGCGCGCGCCGGCCGCAACCGCGTCTACACGCAGCGCGACCGCACGCGGCTGAAGCTGACGCTGCGCGGCAAGCGCCTGGGGCTGAGCCTGCTCGAGATCAAACAGCTGGTGGACATGTACGACTCGCCGTCGGACACCACGCCGCAGCTCACCGCCTTCCTGGAGGTGCTGGCCGAGCACCGGCGGCTGCTGGAGCAGCAGCGCGAGGACATCGAAATCACGTTGGCCGAGATCGCGCAGCACGAAGAGCGCTGCCGCAGCCTGCTGGCGGCGCAGGGTGCCGCACCCAAGCGGCCGCGGCGGCGACCGGCCTGAAGCCGGCACCCGCCGGTCGCCACCGAGCGGCCGGCACGCCTGCGGCGCCCGACGCCCCGGTGCAGGTCCGCACGCGCCTCTCGTATGATTGACGTTTACGTCAACGTCAACCGAACGGAGCCCCCGATGAACCTGCCAGGCCTGAACTTCCAGCTCGGTGAAGACATCGACGCGCTGCGCGATGCGGTGCGCGATTTCGCGCAGGCCGAGATCGCGCCGCGGGCCGCCGAGATCGACCGCAGCGACCGCTTCCCGATGGACCTGTGGCGCAAGATGGGCGACGTCGGCGTACTCGGCATCACCGTGCCCGAAGCCTACGGCGGCGCCAACATGGGCTACCTGGCGCACATGATCGCGATGGAGGAGATCAGCCGCGCCAGCGCCAGTGTCGGCCTGAGCTACGGCGCGCACAGCAACCTGTGCGTCAACCAGCTCAAGCGCAATGGCACCGAGGCGCAGAAGTTGAAGTACCTGCCCAAGCTGATCAGCGGCGAACATGTCGGCGCGCTGGCGATGAGCGAGCCCGGCGCCGGCTCCGACGTCATCAGCATGAAGCTGAGAGCCGAAGACAAGGGCGGCTGCTACGTCCTCAACGGCACCAAGATGTGGATCACCAATGGCCCCGACGCCGACACCATGGTGGTTTACGCCAAGACCGAACCCGAGCTCGGTGCTCGTGGCGTCACGGCCTTCATCGTCGAGAAGGGCATGAAGGGATTCAGCACTGCGCAGAAGCTCGACAAGCTGGGCATGCGCGGCAGCCACACCGGCGAGATGGTGTTCGACAACGTCGAGGTGCCTTCCGCCAACATCCTGGGCCACTTG
>JAYUPN010000038.1:0-14224 GCA_043760065.1 Rubrivivax sp. | reverse complement strand
TGGCCACGTTGCAGATCGTCAGCGTGTGCTTCATGCCCAGGCTGCGCGCGTGCTTCAGCGCCGCCAGCGTGTCGGCGGTCTCGCCGCTCTGGCTGATGGTGACGACCAGCGTGCGCGGGTCGGGCACGCTGTCGCGGTAGCGGTATTCGCTGGCCACTTCCACCGTGGTCGGGATGGCGGCGATGCTCTCCAGCCAGTAGCGCGCGGTGGAGCCCGAGTAGTAGCTCGTGCCGCAGGCCAGGATCAGCACGCGGTGAATGTCCTTGAAGATGCGGTGGGCGCCGTCGCCAAACAGTTCGGGGCTGATGCCCTCGACGCCCTCCAGCGTGTCGGCCAGCGCACGCGGCTGCTCGAAGATCTCCTTCTGCATGTAGTGGCGGTAGGGGCCCAGCTCGGCCGCGCCGCTGTGGGCGTGCACGGTGCGCACCGGGCGGTCGACGGGCAGGTAGCGACCGCTCGCGTCGGCGCTGCTGATCCAGTAGCGGCCGAGCTGCAGGTCGACGACGTCGCCTTCTTCCAGGTAGACGATCTGGTTCGTCACGCCGGCCAGCGCCATCGCGTCGCTGGCCAGGAAGTTCTCGCCCGAGCCCTGCTCGCCCACGCCCAGCACCAGCGGCGAGCCTTGGCGCGCACCCACCACGCGCAGCGGCTCGTCGCGGCAGAAGACGGCGATCGCGTAGGCGCCACGCAGGCGCGGCAGCGCGCGCTGCACGGCGCCCTGCAGGTCGCCGTCGTACAGGCTGTGCACGAGGTGCGCGATGACCTCGGTGTCGGTCTGGCTGGCAAAGACGTAGCCGCGCTGGCGCAGTTCGGCGCGCAGTTCGTCGTGGTTCTCGATGATGCCGTTGTGGACCAGCGCCACGCGGCCGCTCTGGCCGCTTTCTGCGTACCGGCCGCTGGCCGCTTCCTTGGCCCCCGGGCCGGCCGAGAAGTGCGGGTGTGCGTTGTGCACCGCCGGTGCGCCGTGGGTGGCCCAGCGTGTGTGCGCGATGCCGGTGGTGGCGCTGATGCCGTCGCTGGCGACGTTGGCTTCAAGTTCGGCCACGCGCGAGGTGCTGCGCGCGCGCCGCAGCTCGCCGTCCTGGTGCACTGCCACGCCGCAGGAGTCGTAGCCGCGGTACTCCAGCCGCTTCAGTCCCTGCAGCAGGATGGGGACGATGTTGCGCGTGCTGACGGCGCCGACGATGCCACACATGGGTTGTTTCCTTGAAACTGGGTGGCGGATGCTAGGTCAGGTCGATTGAATTTTTCAGTCGACTTTTGCCGCACGTTCGACTGAAATCATCGCGTTGTTGATGTCGTGAAATTTTACGACCTAAAGTAGTACATAGATTGCTTTATCATTTCACAATGGACTTCGACGCCACCGACATCCGCCTGCTCGACCTGCTGCAATCCGACGCCTCGCTGTCCAACCAGAACCTCGCCGAACGCGCCCACACCTCGCCTGCAACCGCGCTGCGCCGGGTGCGGCGGCTGGTCGACGCAGGCGTGATCGAGCGCCGCGTGGCGCTGCTCAACCCGCACAAGCTGGCCGAAGGCCTGACCGCGCTGGTCGAGATCGCGCTCGACCGCCAGGGCGCCGAGCACCTGCAGGCCTTCGAGGAGCGCGCCGTGGCCGACGCCGCCGTGCAGCAGTGCTACCGCGTGTCGCCGGGGCCCGACTTCATGCTCGTGCTGCACGTCGCCGACATGGCCGCCTACCACCTGCTGGTGCAGCGGCTGTTCACGCAGGACGCCAACGTGCGCAACGTGAAAGCCTTCTTCAGCGTCAAGCGCGCCAAGTTCGACCCGCGCATCAGGCTCGCGCCGCCGGCCTGAAGGGGTCCGGGCGCGGCCTCAGGCCTGCTTGAGAATCGCCAGCCCTTTGAGGTACTCACCCTCCGGGAACTCCATCGTCGTCGGGTGGTCGCTGCTCGCCTCCAGGCGCTGCAGGATGGCGCCGTCGGCACCGGCGTCGGCGGCCGCGCCGGCCACGATCTTGTGGAACAGGTCGGCACTGATGCCGCCGCTGCAGCTGAAGGTGAAGAGCAGCCCGCCCGGGGCCAGCAACTTCAGCGCCAGCCGGTTGATGTCCTTGTAGGCACGCGCCGCGCGCTCGGCGTGCGCGGCCGTGGGCGCGAACTTGGGCGGGTCGAGCACGATGGCGTCGAAGCGGCGGCCGGCCTCGAGGCTGGCGCGCAGAAAGGCGTTGACGTCTGCGTCGTGGCAGCTGCTGGCCGCGGCGTCGAAGCCGTTGAGCTGCACGTGCGCCTGCACGCGCTCCAGCGCCGGCGCCGACGAGTCGACACTCGTCACGCGCGCCGCGCCGCCGGCAAACGCCGCGACGCTGAAGCCCCCCGTGTAGCAGTAGCAGTTGAGCACGTCCTGCAGGCCCAGCTGCCGCACCCAGCGTGCAAAGGCGGCGCGGTTGTCGCGCTGGTCGAGGTAGAAGCCGGTCTTGTGGCCGTGCGCCACGTCCAGCGTCAGCTGCCAGTCGTGTTCTGCGATCTGCACCGTGGTGTCGCCGGGGTTGTTCGGTTCACCGCGCAGCCAGCCGGTCTGCGGCAGCAGCCCTTCGAGCTCGCGCACGCTGGCGTCCGACCGTTCGTACAGGCGCGCCGCACCCGTGGCGGCCATCAGGGCGTCGGCCAGCGCCGCCTTCCAGCGCTCGCTGCCGGCGGACGAGAACTGCACGCTCAGCGTGTCGGCGTAGCGGTCGACGATGAGCCCCGGCAGGCCGTCGGCCTCGCCGTGCACCAGCCGCATGCCGGTGCTGGCGATCGGCAGCCGCGCGCGCAACGCCACCGCGCGCGCGACGCGGCGCTGCAGGAAGGCAGCGTCGATGCGATCGGCCTCGTCGAAGCTCCAGGCACGCACGCGGATGCTGCTGCTGGGGCTGTACGCGCCCCAGGCCAGGAAGCTGCCGTCGGCGGCAACGACCCGCACCGTCTCGCCGGGGTCGGCCTTGCCGCGCGCGACGCTGCCGGCAAAGACCCAGGGGTGGCGGCGTTGCAGCGAACGTTCCTTGCCAGGCAGCAGGTGGATCGACTTCATGGCCCGCATTCTCGCTGGCGCCCCGGCCCGCAACGGACGCAGCCTTGACGCCGCAGAGTCGGCCGCATACAAGCCCAGCACCAGGCAGCGGAGGGACACGATGCTCGACAAGACCAAGCGCGCAGCCGGCGCAGCGCTGGTGGTGGTGATGGCGGCGTGCGCCGTGCCGCTGCAACCCGACCTGACGGCACGGGCCCCGGATCTGCCCGGCTTCGGCCACCTGCGATGGACCGTGTCGACCGCGTCGCCCGAGGCACAGCGCCTGTTCACCCAGGGCGTGCTGCAGGCCTATGCCTTCAATGAAGCTGAAGCCGTGCGCATGTTCAAGGCCGCGCTGGCGCAGGACCCGGCCTGCCGGATGTGCGCCTGGGGCGTGGCCTGGCAGCTGGGCCCCAACATCAACGACACCAGCCGCGCGAAGACCGACGAAGCGCTGCGCTACCTGGGCCACGCGCTGCGCCACGCCGCCAACGCGCCGGCGCAGGAGCGCGCGCTCATCGACGCGTTGGCGGTGCGCTACGGCCACGCCAGTCAGGCCCGCGACACTGCGCCGCTGCTGGCCGAGCGCTGCGGCCCCGGCACCGGCGCCAGTGGCGACGAAGAACCCGCCCATCCGCTGGACACGGCCTACGCCGAGCGCCTGCGCCGCCTGGTCGACGCGGCGCCGGCCGATGCCGAGCTGCTGAGCCTGTACGCCGAAGCCGAACTCGTGGCCACGCCGGGCAACTGGTGGAGCCCCGCCACCGGGCAGGCGGCCGGCCGCATCGGCGAGCTGGTGGCGCGCCTGGAGCAGGCACTGCAACTGCACCCCGATCACACCGGCCTCAACCACTACCTGATCCACGCCGCCGATGCCGCGCCGGCCGCGCAGCGCGCGGTGGCTGCCGCCGACCGCCTGGGCCGGCTCGCGCCGGCGTCGCCGCACCTGCTGCACATGCCGTCGCACATCTACGTGCGTGTCGGCCGTTATGCCGACGCCACGCGCGTCAACCAGCAGGCGATGGCCAGCGAACAGCAACTGTTCGACGCGCAGAAGGCGCAAGGCTTCAGCATCAGCAAGGACTGGCGCAACCACGACCAGCAGTTCCTGTGGTTTGCGGCGCTGATGGAAGGCCGCGGCGACGTCGCGCTGGCCGCCGCACGCGACCTGGCCGGCCGCGCAAAGGGCGATCACGCCTACGCCGAGTACCGCCGCAGCCTGCCCGTGCTGGCCTTGCTGCGGCTGGAACGCTGGGACGCGCTGCTGGCCGACGCCGTGGCCAGCGGGAGCAAGGGCATGGCGCAGGCGCTGGGCGAAGGCGCGCGCGGCGTGGCCTACGTGCGCACCCAGCGGCTGGCCGAAGCCCGGGCATCGCTCGCCCGCGCCGAGGCTGGCGCGACGACGATCGCCAAGGCGCACACCCAGGCCAAAGGCTTCGACGCGCTGTTGCGTCAGGTCGGCGGCGCGGCGGTCGACCGCCTGCGCGCCGAGATCGCCGCCGCCGAGGGCCGCCACGACGAAGCGCTGCAGCTGCAAGCGCAGGCCGTCGCCGCATCCAAGGAAGCCGACGACAGCGAGCCGCCGATGCTGGCTGCCGGCGCCCGGCTGGCGCTGGGCGAGCTGCAGCTGCGCGCCGGCCGCGCTGCGGCAGCCGAGGCGACCTTTCGTGCCGACCTGGCGGCGCAGCCCGGCAGCGGCTGGGCGCTGTCCGGCCTGAGCCGTGCGCTGGCCGCACAGGGCCGCACCGATCAGTCGCGCGCGCTGCAGGAGCCGCTGACGCAGGCCTGGCAGGTGGCCGACCCCGCGCTGCTGGCGCGTCGCTAGCCGCACCTCGAACAGCCGCCCTTCGCCGAGCGCTGCCGACCCGCCCGCAGCCGGCCGCCCGGCCGTGTCGGCGCTTTCCGACGGCCTGCTGGCGCCAGGGCCGACCGGTGAAGGGCCTGTACGCGGCTTACGTCCTCCGATCCTTGCGCGCAGAGTGAGCCTTCGATGCCCCGCCGGCAACGGCAGCGGCGCCGTGCCCTCAACGGGCACCAGCAACTCTGTGGAGTGATGCATGGACAGCAAAGTCATGACCAGCAATGAAAATCGCGACCCGCTGAGCGGCGAGCCGGGCGCCCACCCCCTGGGTACCAGCGTCGGAGCCAGCGTCGGAGCGGTGCTGGCAGGAGCGGTGGCCGGCAGCGTCGCCGGGCCGGTGGGCACCGTCATCGGCATTGCCATCGGTGCCACGCTGGGTGGCCTGGCCGGCAAGGGCGTGGCCGAGAGCGTCGACCCCACGGCCGAGGACGCTTACTGGCAAACGGAGTATCGAAGCCGTCCCTACGTGGAAGCCAACGCCAGCTACGACAACTACGGCCCGGCCTACAGCTATGGCGTGGCGGCTTTCGTCAGGAACGACGGTCGACCCTTCGAACTGATCGAGCCTGAACTGGCGCAGGACTGGATCGCCATGCGCGGAAGGTCGGATCTGCCCTGGGACCGGGCACGCCCTGCCGTCAAGGATGCATGGCAGCGGATGAGCGAGCTCCGCGCCAGGGGTGACGCTGCGGTCGTCAGCTGAGAGCCATCACCCGCTCTTGCGCCGCGCGCGCGGGTGCGCCGCGTCGTAGACCTTGGCCAGGTGCTGGTGGTCGAGCTTGGTGTAGACCTGCGTCGAGCTGATGCTGGCGTGGCCCAGCAGTTCCTGCACCGCGCGCAGGTCGCCGCTGCTTTGCAGCAGGTGGCTGGCGTAGCTGTGGCGCAGCATGTGCGGGTGCACGCGCGTCGGCAGCCCCGACTGCAGCGCCTGCGCCTGCAGCCGCAGGCGCAGCTGGTTGGGCGACAGCCGCGTGCCGCGCTGGCTGACGAAGAGCGCCGGCTCGTCGGCGCGCGCCAGCGTCGGCCGCTGCTGCAGCCAGGCCTGCAGCGCCTGCAGCGCGTGCGTGCCCACCGGCACGCTGCGCCGCTTGCTGCCCTTGCCCAGCACGTGGGCGGTGGCGTCGGCCACGTCGATCCAGCCGCGCGCGTGTGCGCCGGCCTGCACGTCCAGCCCCATCAGCTCACCGATGCGCAAGCCGCAGCCGTACAGCAGCTCGGCGATGGCGTGGTCGCGCGCGGCCAGCGCCGGCGCACCTTGTTCGGTGCGGTGCTCCGACAGCGCCACCGCCTGCTGCACCGACAGCGCCTTGGGCAGCGGCTTGGGCGCCTTGGGCGGCCGGATGCCTTCGACCGGGTTGGCCGCCACCCGCCCCTGTTGCCCCCACCAGCGGTACAGGCCGCGCCAGGCCGCCAGCGCGATGGCGATGCTGCGCGGCGCCAGGCCGCGGCCGCGCAGCTGCGCCACCCAGCTGCGGATGTGGTGCGTCTGCGCTGCCGCCAGCTCCACGCCCGCGGCCTGGGCCGAGGCCTGCAGCCGCGCCAGCGCTTCGCCGTACATCGCCACCGTGCGCGGCGCCAGGCGGCGCTCGACGCGCAGGTGCTGCAGGAAGCGCTGGACCTCGGCGGCCGGCTCGGCCATGTCGCGGTCGGTGTCAGGCCGCCGTGCCGGCGCCGATGCGCAGCCGCGACAGGGCGGCGCTGGCGACGTCGCCGATGCGCATCAGGAAGTCGGTGCCCATGTCGGCCGAGTAGCGCGTCGGGTCGGGCGAGCCCAGCACCAGCAGGCCGAAGCAGGTGTCGCCCTGGCGCAGCGGCAGCATCGCCAGCGACATCACGGTCAGCGGGTCGTCGAGCCAGCGCGCGGCCTCGAAGCCGGCGTTGACGCCGCAGTAGGGCATCGTCAGGCTGGCGCTGAAGCTCTTGGCGTCCTCGCTGACCGCTTGCGCAAAGTCGAGGTCGTCGTAGACCGGGCCGATGTTCCACATGCGCAGCGCGGCCTGCGGGATCATGAACTCGTGCTTCAGCGACTCGACGATGCGCGTCGGCAGCTGCGCCGGGTCGGCCGTCACCAGCAGCCGGCGCGTCGTGCGGTGCAGCCGGTCGGCGATGGCCAGGTTCTCCTGGCCGTGGCGGATCATTTCGACGATGCGCATCTCCAGGCCCTTGATGCGCTCGCGCAGCATCTCCATCTGCCGCTCCTGCAGCGACACCGCGCGCTGGCCGTGCGGGCTGGTCAGTTGCACGCTGGACAGCAGCTCGGCGTGGCGCTCGAAGAAGCCGGGCGTGTTGGCCAGGTAGTTGGCGATGTCTGCTTCGGTGATGCCTTGCACGCCATGCGTCGGGCCGGACGGGGGATTGCTCACAGTTCGATCTCTCCTTCAAAGACGGTTTGTGCGGGGCCGGTCATCAGCACGCTGGCCTGCTCGTGAGGCCACTCGATCAACAGCTCACCGCCGCGCGTGTGCACCTCCACGCGGCGGTCGAGCCAGCCCAGGCGGATGCCGGCGACGACGGCGGCGCAGGCGCCGGTGCCGCAGGCCAGCGTCTCGCCGGCGTCGCGCTCGAAGACGCGCAGGCGGACCTCGCCGCGCGAGAGCGGCTGCACGAAGCCGACGTTGACCTTGCGCGCGAAGCGCCCGTGCGATTCGATCTGCGGCCCCAGCGTGGCCACCGGCGCGCTGTCGACGTCGGCGACGCGCAGCACGGCGTGCGGGTTGCCCATCGACAGCACCGCCAGTTCCTGGCCCAACAACGGCCACAGCTCGAAGCCGCCTTCGCGCCTGGGCTGCAGGCCGGTGGCGTCGAAAGGCAGCGCGGCGTGCTCGAACACCGGCCGGCTCATGTCGACGGTGACGCGGCCGTCGTCGCGCAGGTGCAGTTCGAGCACGTTGTTGACGGTCTCCACGCGCAGCGTGGTCTTGTCGCTGAGGCCGTGTGCGTGCACGTAGCGCACGAAGCAGCGCGCGCCGTTGCCGCAGTGCTCGACCTCGTCGCCGCTGGCGCCGTTGAAGATGCGGTAGCGGAAGTCGACACCCGGCGTGCTGCTGCGCTCGACGGCCAGGATCTGGTCGGCGCCGACACCGAAACGGCGGTCACCCAGGCGGCGCAGTTGGTCGGGCGTGAGTTCGATGCGCTCGCGCGTGCCGTCGAGCACGACGAAGTCGTTGCCCGCGCCTTGCATCTTGGTGAAGGGCAGCCGCATGCGGCGGGATTATCCCGCCTCGGCGGCCGCCCTCCGGCCTCAGCGCTGCCGGCGCCGCCGCACCGCGCAGGCCAGCGCCGCCAGGCCGGTCGCCATCAGGCCGGCGGACATCGGCTCTGGCACCGCGGTCTGGATGCCAAAGGTCCAGCTGTTGTGGTTGAGCGGCAAGCCTGCCGCGTCGCGGAACTCGAAACGGTCCCACTGCACCGTGACGCCGTGGTCGGTGAAGCCGATCGACTGCACACCCCCGCCGCCCGACAGCACGGTCACGCCGGTGATGACGCCGCCGGGGTCCAGGCCGCTGAGCTGCAGACCGATGAAGGTGAAACCGCTCAGGTCGTGGGTGCTGCTGGCGCCGTCCTCGGTGAAGCCGATGGTGAACGACGAGGCCTGGATGTCCAGCGCCACGGTCCACAACTGGCCCAGCGGCGCGTAGGTCCAGCCGCCATAGAACTCGACGAAGCCGTCGACGATGGCCGTCGGCTCGAACTGCGCCGTGACCGCGGTGCCGCTGCCGAATTCCTGCAGCCGCGCGCCCACAGTGTCGCCGATGAGGTCGGCCTGGGCCGAGCCGGCACTGAGCAGCCCGGCGACGAGCAAGGCCTGCGCAACGGAAACACGAGAGACGGTAGGGTGGATCTTCATGGTCCGGACTCCTTGAGGTGATGGAACAGGGGTTATTCCGCCTGGAAGGCGCGGCGGCTTCAGCGTCGGCGGCGGCGGCCCACGCCCACCATGACCGCCACGCCGGCGGCCAGCAGCGCGGCCGTCGTCGGCTCTGGAACTGGCGCCAGGTAGTCGTGCCCCGACAGCGCCGTCATCACCGCGCCGCTGCCCAGGGTCACGTCCTGCAGCCGCGCCGTGCGGTACAGGTCGATATTGCGGCCGTTGTGCGCCTGCACCCCCAGTTGCGCGGTAACGACGTAGTGCACACCGCCGACAAAGTCGAAGTCGAGCGCCACGCTGGAAGCGAAGCTCGGGCGCTGCTCGTCGCTGATGCCGCTGCGGTCCTGCACGCGGGTCACCAGCGTCGGCCCGAGGTCGACCTCGAAGTACTCCGAGATCGACAGGTTGTCGACGTCCCAGACCCTGAGGTCGAAGAACCAGGCGCCCGAGGTGCCCACGCCACTGTGCGCGTAGCTGCTCGGGAAGAAGGGGTTGGTGGTGGTGTTGCTGGAGACACCATCGACGCGGACCGTGGCGCTGAAATGACCGTCGCCGGAGAAGGTCCACGCGTCGCGCCAGGCGCTTTGCGACTGGGCGCCGGTAGTGACGAGCACAGTGGCCTGGGCAGCCGGGCCGCGGTCGTCGAAGCCGTTGGCTCCGAAGCCCGAATCCGCCGCCGCACGATTGACCGCAAAGCCCGATTGGGCGATCGCGCTGGCCGACGAATAGAAGCTGTTGTCGGTGGCGCAACCGACACAGAAGATGCCGACCGCCGCGCTGCTGGGTGTTGTCGACAGCGACACATCGGTCTCGAGGCGGTTGGTCAGGCTGACACCACCGACGACCGGATTCACCGTGGTCGGCACCGGGTAGAAGACCCCGATTTCGCTGAACCGGTACTCAGAGAAGGCCGCCGTGTAGCTGCCCACGGCTGCCGTGCAGGTGGTGAACGACGTACACCCTGCCAGCGGCCCCACGCCGCCAAACCCGGCCGAGGGTGGCGACGCCACCATCAACACCAGTACAGCGCCGCACGATCGTGCCGTGGCACGCGCCATGTCCGTTGCTCTCATCACCCGCTCCTGAAGCGCCGGGAACCCGACATGCGCTGCAGCTTGCAGCCGGGGTAATTACGAATAACTTACCGCTGAGCTGTGGACGTGGGGGGTACGTCCATCGCACGGATGCGATCGACCAGTGCCAGCGTCGCCGCCGAGGGCTTGGCGCCCAGGCCGCTGGCGATGGCGGCTCGGCAACGCACGAAGACATCCAGCGCGGCGGCTTGTTCGCCGCTGTCGCAGAGCAGGCGCATGAGCTCGCGCGCCAGGTCCTCGGCCAGGGGGTCGAGTTCGAGTGCACGCTCCAGCAGCGGGCGCACCGAGCGTGTGTCGCCCTGCGCCGCCGCGTGGCGCGCCAGCAGACCGACACAGCGCTTGAACTTGCTGGCCAGACGCGAGCGGTGGGCCAACTGCCAGGGTTCATCTTCGGTGTCGCCCAGGAAGTGGCCGCTGTACACCGCCACTGCACGTTGCAGCGCCCGCGCCGCCGTCTCGCTCAGGGTGCCGTCGGGCCCGACCCCGGCGGTGTCGACGAGTTTTTCAAACGCCAGACCATCGACCCACACCCGCTGCGGGTTCACGCTCAGGTGGCCCAGCTCGAGCACGAGGGCGTCGTCGTGGCCCAGCAACTTGCGCAGGCGGTGCAGCGCGACGTTGAAGGCCGAGCGCGCCTTGTCGCCTTCGAGGTCGCGCCACAGCGCAAACATCACCGTCGCGGCGGAGACATCGCTGCCACCCGAGGCCAGCGTGAACTGCAGCAACTCAAGCGGCTTGCCCGCCGAACGGCCGCTGAACATGAGGGGGGTGCCGTCGAGCTCGATCTGGAAGCGCCCGAGCGTGCGCACCCGGATCGGCCACGGCCACTCGGCCAGGTCGGGCCGCACCGCCACCAGGCCGCGCTGTGCGATGGCCTCGCGTGCGAAGGCCGCTTCGATGGTGTGTTCCAGCGCCAACGCGCAGACAGCGGCCGCGACGGCAGGTGTGGCGCGGAAGAAGTTCAGCCATCCCAGTTCGCGCGCCAGGGCCAGGCCGGCGGCCAGCTCAGCGCGGGCCGTGGTCCGGCTGTCAGGGTCGGAGGCCGTGACGTGGTGCAGCGCGCGCGCCAAGTGGGCCAGGCACCAGCAAAAGCGCGCCTGCGAGCCGCTGGCG
Source organism: Rubrivivax sp. (assembly GCA_043760065.1). Classification (GTDB taxonomy): domain Bacteria; phylum Pseudomonadota; class Gammaproteobacteria; order Burkholderiales; family Burkholderiaceae_C; genus Rubrivivax. Next base: position 3,273 of record JAYUPN010000038.1, on the reverse strand, counting down.
GCGCGCCCGGCACGCTCGAAAAACGGCAGCGCCTGGAGGTAGGCACCCTGGGCCATGTGCACCTGCCCCTCTTGCATCACCGTGACCCCCATCCAGCGCTCGGGCAGCCGGCTATCGCCGGCCAGGCGCAGCGCAAGCCGGGCGTGGACCAAGGCTTGGCGGTGGCGGCCCTCCAGCAGATCCAGGCGCGAATGCAGCAGGTGCCACCAAGCTGCTGGCCTTGGCGCGCGCGGGTCCAGCAGCGGCTCGGCGCGCAGCAGCGCCGCGCGGCCGGCAGCGGCGTCGCCGCTGCCCAGCGCCATCTGCGCGTCCAGCAGCAGCAGCTTGAGCTCGATCACTGGCAGCGGCGCCGGCCCGGCGAGCAGCCGGCGCTGGCGCAGCGCGATGGCGCGGTCGGCGGCTTCGCACTGGTACAGCGACTTCATGAACATGTGGAATGCCTCGTCGGCCAGCCGAGCGCCCAGCGTCGGGTCGGCCAGCAAGGGACGCATCGCCAGCTCAAGCCACAACACGCCGGCTAAATCCATCCCGATGTCGTGATACCCCAAGGCGGTGAGCCCGGCGCAGCAGCGCAGCGGCGCAGCAATGCGCGTGTCGTCCAGCGCGGCGGCGACTGCCTTCGCATGCTGGGCCAGCTGGGGCGCGTCGACGGCGTGAAACCAACCGGCAATCAGCGCGCCGGACTCGACCAGCAACGCATCGCTCGGGTCGGCCCAAGACGCCAGTTCCGCCGCGCCAGCGCTGACCACCGCCGCCGCGTCCTCGAAGCCGGTGTAGTCGTCGTCGGCGATGCCGATGAAGACGACCAGCGCAGATGACGCCAGCAGGCGGCCGTTGGCATCGCCCAGGGCCTGGAATCGAGCAGATGCTTCGCGCAGTTCGCCCCGCCCGGTGCCGATGTCCTGCAGCGCCAGGGCCAGACCGCGGCGAAGGCAGGCGGCGGCCAAGGCGCCTGAATCGCCCGCTCCGCCCGCTCCGCCCGGGCCGGCGCCGCGGGGACGGCCGTCAGTAGACCGGCGGCTCACCCGGCGGCCTTGTCTTGAAACGTTTGTGTACCCACAGGTACTGCGCCGGATTCAGCCGCACCTGCTCTTCGATGAAGCGGTTCATGCGCGCCGCGTCGGCCAGCGGGTCGTCGCTGGGCCAGTCGGTCCACGCGGGCATGAAGCTCACTCTCCAGCCCTGGCCGCCGGGCAGGATCTCGGCCACCACCGGCTGCACGATCATGTCCAGGCTGCGCGCCAGCCGCGACGGCGCCAGCAGCGTCGCCGCCGGAATGCCGAAGAAGGGCACGAAGGCGGCGTCGCGCAGGCCGAAGTCCATGTCGCAGGGGTTGAAGAAGGCCATGCCCTTGCGGATGGCGCGCACGATCGGCCGCGCACCGTCCTGGCGCTTGAAGAACTCGGCCGTGCCGAAGCGCGAGCGGCCGCGCAGCAGCGCTGCGTCGAACACCGCGTTGCTCTGCGGCGCGTAGACGTCGAAGGCGGGGTGGCGCTGGAACAGCTGCGTCGCCGCGCCGGCCACGTCCAGTGCCAGGAAGTGCGGCACCAGCCACATCACGGCGCGCTCGCTGCGTTCGGCCAGCTGGACGTCGCCTTCGACGTGGATCAGCCGCTTCAGCCGCTCGGGGCTGGCGTACCACAGCACGGCGCGCTCCAGCAGGCTGCGCGCCAGCCACTGGAAGTGCTCGCGCACGAGGGCCCGGCGCTCGCGCGGGGAGAGTTCGGGCAGGCACAGCTCGACGTTGCGCAACGCCACGCGCCGCCGCCCGACCGCGAACAGATGCAGCACACGGCCGAGGCCGCGGCCGAGCGCGGCCTGCAGCGCCAGCGGCAGCAGGTGCAGCAGCCAGATCAGCGCCAGCAGCGCGCGCGCCAGCAGGTTCAGCGTCATGCGGCGGCCTCCGGCTGGCGCGGCTGCTTGTAGCGGTGGTAGCCCCACAGGTACTGCTCGGGCTTGTGACGGATCACGGCCTCCATGCTGCGGTTGAGCGACGCTGCAGCGGCCGCGGACCAGGCGGCTTCATCGAGGCCGGCCTTGTCGGGCAGCGGCTCGGCCAGCGGCCGCAGGCAGACGCGGTAGCCTGCGCCGCGTGGCAGGCGCTCGGCCCAGATCAGCAGCACGGCGGCACCGGACTGCTGCGCCAGCCGCGCCGCCAGCGTCATCGTGTACGCCGGCTGGCCGAAGAAGGGCGCCCACACGCCCATGCCCTCGGGCGGCACCTGGTCGGGCAGCAGGCCCAGCGTCTGGCCGCCGCGCAGCGCGCGCATCAGCTGGCGCACGCCGGCCAGCGTGGCCGGCGCGGTGGCCAGCGCCGGCCGCGCACGTGCGGTCTCCTCGAGCTCGCGCAGCCAGGCCTGGCGTGCCGGGCGGTACAGCACCGTGATCGGCTGGCGCGCGCCGAAGCGTTCGGCGTAGGCCTGCGCTGCGACCTCGAAGCTGCCCATGTGCGGCGTCAGCAGCACGAGGCCGCGGCCCTGCGCCAGCGCTTCGTCGATCAGTTCGGCCCGCTCCCATTGCACCGGGTCGCCGATGGGCCGGTCGCGCGGGCGCAACCACAGCCGCGGCAGCTCCATCACCAGCTTGCCGGCCTCGGCCACCGACGCGCGCCGCTGCGCCGGCCCGACGCCGGCCAGCGCCGCGTTGGCCACCAGACGGCGCCGATAGCTGGGCGACGCCGCGTACGCCGCCCAGCCCAGCAGCGCACCCGCGGCGTGCAAAAGCCGCAGCGAACGCCGGGACAGCCAAGGCAGGAGGGGCGGCATGGGGTCAGCAGGAACCTATAATTCGCGCATCGCCGAGTTAAAGGACAACTTGCGGGGCGATCAGCGGGACTGAGGATACTCAGGCACCGCCGGACCGAAAGGCGCGGCTGTTGTGGCCACGCGTCGGTTCAACAAAACCGCTAAAGCGTTCGCCGCGGCTCCAGAACTCCTGACCAGCGACGACGCAGGGTCAGACTGTTCAACCAACCGGAGCCCCCACGTGGCGAACGACTTCCTCTTCACTTCCGAATCCGTCTCTGAAGGCCACCCCGACAAGGTTGCCGACCAGATCTCGGACGCCATCCTCGACGCCATCTTCAAGCAGGACCCGCGCAGCCGGGTCGCTGCCGAGACGCTGTGCAACACCGGCCTTGTGGTGCTGGCGGGTTAGATCACCACCAACGCGCATGTCGACTACATCCAGGTCGCGCGCGACACCATCAAGCGCATCGGCTACGACAACACCGAGTACGGCATCGACTACAAGGGCTGCGCGGTGATGGTCTGC
>JAYUPN010000037.1:0-5118 GCA_043760065.1 Rubrivivax sp. | reverse complement strand
AGCAGCCACTGGTCGAGCACCGGGCGCCAGTCGAGCTTCATGCCGATGGTGATGAAGAACAGGCCCAGCAGCACGTCGTGGAAGGGCCGGATGTCGGTCTCGACCTGGTGTTTGTATTCGGTCTCGGCGACCAGCATGCCGGCGACGAAGGCGCCCAGCGCCAGGCTCAGGCCGGCGTGTTCGGTCAGGTAGGCCAGCCCGAGCGTGACGAGCAGCAGGTTGAGCATGAAGAGCTCTTCGCTCTTGCGCCGCGCCACCAGCGTCAGCCACCAGCGCATGACCTTCTGCCCGCCCACCAGCAGCACCGTCAGCAGCGCCGCGGCCTTGAGCAAGGCCACGCCCATGGCCATCAGCAGTTCTTCGCCCGAAGAACCCAGCGCCGGGATCAGCACCAGCAGCGGCACCACGGCCAGGTCCTGGAACAGCAGCACGCCCATGACGCGGCGGCCGTGTTCGCTCTCCAGCTCCAGCCGCTCGGCCATCAGCTTGACGACGATGGCGGTGGAGCTCATCGCCATCGCACCGCCCAGCACCACGGCGCCCTGCCAGTTCATGCCCCAGACGCCGCCGAAGAAGGTGCTGTAGCCCCACACCAGCAGCGCGTGGCCGGCCAGCGTGCCGGCCATCGTCAGCATGACTTGCGACAGGCCCAGGCCGAAGACCAGCGTGCGCATGCTGCGCAGCTTGGGCAGGTTGAATTCGAGCCCGATGACGAACATCAGGAACACGACGCCGAACTCCGCCAGGTACTGCAAGCTGGTGCTGCCCTGCGCAAGGGCCAGCGCGTTGGGGCCGATCAGCACGCCCACCACCAGGTAGCCCAGCATCGGCGGCAGCTTCAGCAGGCGGCAGCCGACCACGCCGAGCACCGCGGCCACCAGGTACAGCAAGACCAGTTCGAGGGTGGAAGCCAAGGCTCGGGCGGGCGCGAGGGGGGTGCCTAGAATGGGCCGATCGTATGCGAGCCTTGTGACACCTTTGCCTGAAGCCACGCAGTCCCGAAAACCCTTCGATGCCGAGCGCGCCCGGCAGATGGCCGTGCGCACCTTCGACATCGAAGCGCGTGCGCTGCAGGCGCTGTCGGCTCGGCTGGGCGAAGGCTTTGCAGCGGCCGTGCAGGCCATGCTGCACGGCCGCGGCCGCGTCGTCGTGATGGGCATGGGCAAGAGCGGCCACGTCGGGCGCAAGATCGCCGCCACGCTGGCCTCCACCGGCACGCCGGCGATGTTTGTGCACCCCGGCGAAGCGAGCCACGGCGACCTGGGCATGGTGATGCCGGGCGACGTCGTGCTGGCGATTAGCAACTCCGGCGAGAGCGACGAGCTGGCGGCCATCCTGCCGGGCATGCGCCGCATCGGCGTCACGCTGGTGGCGATGACCGGCCAGCCGGCGTCGACGCTGGCGCGCCATGCCGACATCGTGCTGAGCAGCGCCGTCGACGAAGAAGCCTGCCCGCTGAACCTGGCCCCCACCGCCAGCACCACGGCGCAGATGGCGTTGGGCGACGCGCTGGCGGTGGCGCTGCTGGACGCGCGCGGCTTCAAGCCCGAGGACTTTGCGCGCTCGCACCCCGGCGGCAGCCTGGGCCGCAAACTGCTGATGCACGTGCGCGACCTGATGCGCAGCGGCGACGCCGTGCCGCGCGTGGCGCCCGGCGCGCTGATGGACCAGCTGCTGCGCGAGATGACCGGCAAGGGCCTCGGGTTCACCGCGGTCGTCGACGCTGACGGCCGGCCGGCTGGCATCTTCACCGACGGCGACCTGCGCCGGCTGATCGAGAACGGCGCCGACCTGCGCGCGCTGACCGCCGCCGATGTCATGCACGCAGGTCCGCGCCTGGTGCAGGCGGGATCGCTGGCGGTGGACGCGGCCGAGGTCATGGAGCAGCACCGCATCACGAGCGTGCTGGTGGTCGACGAGCAGGGGCTGCTGGTCGGCGCGCTCAACTCCAACGACCTGATGCGCGCCAAGGTGATCTGAGGTGATCAACCCGAGTCAACGTTTTGCGCCCGAGCTGCTGCTGCGCGCCCAAGGCCGCGGCCTCGGGCTGAAGGCCGCGATCTTCGACGTCGACGGCGTGCTGACCGACGGGCGGCTGTACATCGGCGAGCACGGCGAGACGGTTAAGGCGTTCCACACGCTGGACGGGCACGGCCTGAAGCTGCTGGTGGCCGGCGGCATCGAGCCGCTGGTGATCACCGGGCGCGACTCGCCGGCAGTGCGCCGGCGCGTGGCCGACCTGGGCCTGCGGCACGCCGTCTACGGCGCGCACGACAAGGGCGCCGCGGCCGACAAGCTGCTGGCCGCGCTGGGCCTGGAGTGGGCGGACGTCGGCGCCATCGGCGACGACTGGCCCGACCTGCCGCTGCTGGCCCGCGCCGCCTTCGCCTGCGCGCCGGCCAACGCCCACGCCGAGGTGCGCGCGGTGGCGCACCACGTCACCGCCGCCCCGGGCGGGCACGGCGCAGCGCGCGAATTCTGCGACCTGCTGCTGATCGCCGCCGGCCGCTACGCAGGGCTGCTGCAGCAGCAGATGCAGACGCTCGACAGCCGCTGAAGGCCGCTCGCCGAGGCCGCGCCACGAGACCCAGCCCTTGAGCGTCGAACTCCACCTGCCGGACCTGCCCGAGGTGCCGATCTCGCTGGGCCCGGCGCCCGGCGCTGCGCCGCATGCGCCTACACCCTGGCACCTGCTGCTGCGCGACGCGCTGTCGTCGTACCTGCCGCTCTTGCTGATGGCGGCGCTGGCGCTGGCCACCTGGTGGCTGGTCAAGAACTCGCCGCAGCCCGCGCGCGTGCAGCCGCCGCGCAGCGTCACCAGCGAGCCCGACTACACGATGCGGCAGTTCGCGATCGAGCGCTTCGACGCCGGCGGCCGGCTCAAGCTGCGCATCGAGGGCGCGCAGTTGCGCCACTTCCCGGACAGCGACCGCATCGAGATCGAGAGCGCGACGATCCGCGCCTACGCGCCAGACGGCCGCGTCACGCTGGCCACCGCGCGGCGCGCCTTGGGCAACGGCGACGGCAGCGAGATCCAGCTCCTCGGCGGCGCCGAGGTCACGGCGCAGGACGCCGGCGGCGTGCCGCTGGTCATGCGGGGCGAGTTCCTGCACGCCTTCCTGGTCACCGAGCGCATCCGGTCGCACCTGCCGGTGCTGGTGCGCCAGGGGGGTTCGGAGCTGCGCGCGGCGGGGCTGGAGTACGACCACACGACGCGCCGGCTGGACCTCAAGGGACCGTTGCGCGCGGTGCTCACGCCGCGCGCCCCGCCGCGGCCGGCGGCGGCGGCCAAGGCGCCGGCGGTGCGGCCGTGAGCGACGGCCTGGTCTTCATCACCGGCGCGTCCAGCGGCATCGGCCAGGCGCTGGCCGTGCGCTACGGCCGTGCCGGCTGGCGGCTGGCGCTGGTGGCGCGGCGCAGCGATGAAGTCAAGGCCTGGGCCCACGCGCAGGGCTGGGGCGACGAGCGGGTGGCCGTCTACCGCGCCGATGTCGCCGACGCCGACAGCATCATCGCTGCCGCCAAGGCGTGCATGGCGGCGCAGGGGCTGCCGGATGTCGTGATCGCCAGCGCCGGCATCAGCGTCGGCATGGACAGCGCCGAGCGCGCCGACCTCGAGGTGATGCGCGAGACCTTCGCCATCAACAACCTCGGCCTGGCGGCCACCTTCCACCCTTTCCTGCGCCCGATGCGCCAGCGCGGCAGCGGCACGCTGGTCGGCATCGCCAGCGTCAACGCCATCCGCGGCATGCCCGGTCACGGCGCCTACTGCGCCAGCAAGGCCGCGGTGGTGGCCTACTGCGAGAGCCTGCGCGGCGAGTGCCGGCGCCAGGGCGTGAAGGTGGTGACGCTGCTGCCGGGCTACATCGCCACGCCGCTGACGGCTGTCAATCCCTACAAGATGCCGTTCCTGATGCCGGCCGATGACTTTGCCGAGCGCGCCTTCCGCGCCATCGGCGCGGGCGCCAGCTACCGCGTCATCCCCTGGCAGATGGCGATCGTGGCCAAGCTGCTGCGGCTGCTGCCGAACGCGCTGTTCGACCGCCTGATGGCCGGGCGCGGGCGCAAGCCGCGGCGCGTCTGAGCATGGCCCCGCGCGGGTGGGGGTCGCAAGCGATGCGGGCAGCATCGCGCCGGCCATGATCGACGTCGTCGTCTTCTTTCTGCTCGGCGTGCTGGCGCGCCTGGTCAAGAGCGACCTGCGCCTGCCCGAAGCGCTCTATGAGACGCTGTCGATCTATCTCCTGCTGGCGATCGGCCTCAAGGGCGGCATCGAGCTCAGCCGGCAGCCCGTCGCCACGCTGGCGCCGCAGGTGCTGGCCTGCATGGCGCTGGGGTTCGTGATCCCGTTCGCACTGTACCCGTTGGCGCGGGCGCTCCGCCTGGGCGGGACCGATGCCGCGGCGCTGGCGGCGCACTACGGCTCGGTCGGCAAGAGCGTGCTCTTGCTGATGGGCGGCCTGGCGATCGGCGCGGTGGCTGGCGTGGATGGCACGGCGCCGATCAAGGCCGTGTTCATCGACCCGTTCAAGGGCGTGCTGGCCTTGTTCCTGCTGGAGCTGGGACTGGTGGCCGGCGGCGTGGCGCTGCTGGCCACGCTGGCGGCCAGCGCCAGCTACATCGCGGCGCCGACGGCGATGCGCATTGCGGTGCCGCAGGCCAACGCCGCGCTGTCGATCACCGCGGCGCTGGGCATCACGTTTCCGTTCAACATCGTGCTGGGCATCCCGCTGTACATCGTGCTGGCGCAGAGGATCACGACATGAAGAAGCACACCAAGACGCTGCTGGTCATCATCGCCGAAGCGGTGCTGGAGACGCGCCTGGTGCGCGATGCCCGGCAGTGCGGTGCGCAGGGCTGGACGGTGGGCGAGGTGCACGGCGCCGGCCTCGAAGGCGTGCGCGAGGGCGCCTGGGAGGCCGACCGCACGATCGAGCTGAAGCTGATCTGCGACGAAAGCGTGGCCGACGCGATCGCCGAACATGTGCTGGCGACCTACGCGGCGAACTACAGCGTGGCGATGCACTTCAGCCAGGTCCAGGTGCTGCGGCCCGAGCGCTTCTGAAGGCGTCGCGCGGGCCGCGCGGGCCGACCACGAAAAAGGCGCCCGCGGGCGCC
>JAYUPN010000036.1:0-14344 GCA_043760065.1 Rubrivivax sp. | reverse complement strand
GAGCCCAGCGCGATGTGCTGGATGCCTTCGCCGTGGTACTTGTCCAGGTACTCCTGGATCTGCCCAGCCTTCTCGTTGCCCTCTTCGTTGATCGGGATGCGGATCTTGCCGCAGGGGCTGGTCATGGCCTTGCTCTTGACGCCCGTGACCTGGCCTTCGATGTCGAAGTAGCGCACCTCGCGGAAGTTGAACAGCCGCTCGTAGAAGTCGGCCCACTCGCCCATGCGCCCGCGGTGTACGTTGTGGGTCAGGTGGTCGATGTAAGTCAGCCCATTGCCCGGCGGGTTGAGCGCGGCAACCGAGTCCTGTGTCAGCGGCTCGAAGTCGACATCGAAGAAGCCGATGTTGCCGATGTCGCCGGTCTTCGCGCCGCCCTTGCCGCGCCACTTGTCGACGAAGTAGATCAGCGAGTCGCCGATGCCCTTGATGGCCGGGATGTTCAGCTCGCCGGGCCCTGCGGTGCCGGCGTAGGCCCAGGCGCCCAGCGACTGCGCGCGCGCGAAGGCCTGGCGCACGTCCTGGACGCGAAAGGCGATGGCGCAGATGCTGGGCCCGTGCAGGCGTGCGAATCGCTGCGCGAAGCTGTCGGGCTCGGCGTTGACGATGAAGTTGATCTCGCCCTGTCGGTACAGCAGCACGTTCTTGTGGCGGTGCCGGGCGATGGGCCGAAAGCCCATGCGCTCGAACAGCACGCCCATCGCCACGGGGTCGGGCGCGGCGTACTCGATGAACTCGAAGCCGTCGGTGCCCATCGGGTTGTCCCAAGGAGTGAATTGCATCTGTCGCCTCGCGCCGGGGTTGGAGAACCGTGCACTGTAGGCTGCACCGCGCGCAGCTTGTGTGCAAGTGGCAGTGCGGAGAAAGGCATCGGCGCAGGAAAACTGCAAAAATCAGACGTATGGAGACGAACGAAAGCCCGGACGGTATGGACAGGCGCATCCTTCAGGCGCTGCAAGCGAACGGCCGCGCGACCTACGACGAACTCGCTGCAGGGGTCGGGTTGTCGGCCAGCGCCACGCTGCGGCGCGTCAAACGGCTCGAAGAGGCCGGTGTCATCGCCGGCTACGTGGCGCTGGTGACGCCGGAGAAGGTGGGCCTGGCCCTCACCGCCTACATCAACGTGCGGCTGGCCAAGCACAGCCCGCAGCGCAGCCCGGTCGATGCCTTCGCTGCTGCCGTGCAGGCCTGGCCCGAGGTCGTCGAGTGCGCCGCGCTCACCGGCGACATGGACTACCTCCTGCGCGTGCTGGTGCGCGACATGGCGCACTGCTCGAGCTTCATCATGGACAGCCTGCTCAAGCATCCGTCGGTGCAGGACTGCAAGACCAGCTTCATGATGCGACGCCTGAAGGGCACCACGGCCGTGCCGCTGTAGCGGCGAGCGGCCCCGCACCGTCTGCGGTCAAGGGCCGGCCGCGGCAATGCGGCCGATGTTCGAGTGGATCGCAGCGACCGCCGCCTGGCTGCAGTCATGGCTCAGCCCGCAGGCCGGCCAGTGGGGGCTGTGGCTGTCGGCCTTCCTCTCGGCCACCGTGTTGCCCGGCAGCAGCGAGGTCGTGATGGTGGCGCTCGTCGCCACCTGCACGCAGCTGGCGTGGTGGAGCTTCTGGGTCGCGCAGTCGGGCAACGTGCTCGGCTCGCTGCTGAGCTTCGGCATGGGCACCGCCAGCCGCCGGGGCTACGAACGCTTCCAGCGCGTGCGCGTCGACGAGCAGCACCCGATGGTGCTGCGCCTGCGGCGCGTGGGACCGCCGGCGCTGGCGTTGCTGGCATTGCCCGGCCTGCTGAAGCTCGGCGACTGAAGCGCACCGCTGCTGCCTTGCGGCCGCGTCTTCCGGTCGCGACGACGGCAGGTCGCGGCTCAGGCACCTGCGTGCTCTGACGACTGCTTCACGTTCGCGGCCTCGGCAGCCGTCTGAAGGTCTAGCGGCGGGCCGCCGCCTCCTCACTAGCATCCAGCCGCTGAGGGAGTCACAGAGTCGAAGCTGCACCGCACTGAGTGCGCGCGAACGATTCAAGAACAGCGCGCCACCCCCGGTGGACGACGCGGCCAGGAGCGAGGGTGAGCGGAACTGCAGCTTGGAGTGGGTGGAGTCGTGGGCGCCTGGCGGCCGGCCGTCACCTGGCGGCAGCGTTGCTGGCGATCGGCGGGCTGGACGTGGCGCAGGCTGCGCTGACCATCAACTCCGTCGACACGCCGACGCGCATCGGCCGTGGTCAGACCGTGCCGGTCCCCGTCAACTACACGCGGGCCAGCGGCAGCGCGGCCGAGACCATCACGGTCGACGTGCCCGCGGTGCTGGAGGTGGTGCCCGCATCGCCTGCCGGCTGCACGCTCAGCGGCGCCGCCGGCACGCCGCAGACCTTGACGTGCAGCGGCATCAACCCCGGCGGCGTGGGCTCCAGCGGCAGCTTTTCGTTCAACGTGCGCGGTCGCTCGCTCGGAGGCGGCAACGTCGCGGCCAGCAACGCCGGCCCGCCCGTGAGTTCGGCCTCCGACTCTTTCACCGTCATCTCGGGCGGCGACCTGTCGATTGCCAAGAGCATCGCCCCGAGCGCGACGTTGATCAACGGCCAGACCGCCACCTTCACGCTCACGCCGTCGCTCGTGGGCGACAGCCTGCCGGCGGGCGCCACCCTCACGGTCAGCGACCAATTGCCCGGCACTGCGGCCGAGTTCCAGCTCCTGTCGGTCGGCGCGCCGCCGGGCTACGCCTGCAACAGCGTGGCCGCAGCGAACGCGTCGCGCACGCTGAGCTGCACCATCACCGGGCCGCTCACCAGCCTGAGCCCGATCACGTTGCAGGGCCGGCCGACGCTCACGGGCGCCGGCGGCCTGATCAACAACACCTCGATTGCGCCGGACGGCATCAACTACATCGACTCGGCGCCCGGCAACGACACCGCATCGCTGCCCTTCACGGTCAACCCCGGAGCCGATCCGCGGCCCGAAGGCAGCTTCCCGGCCAGCGCCGTGACGGGCTCGGCGCAGACGCTCACCCTGCGCTTCGCCAACGACGGCCCGCAGACGGTCACAGGCGGCCAGTTGCGCGCCGCGATCCCGGCCGGATTCACCATCGGCGCGCTGCCCAGCGGCTGCGTCAACAGCGGCGCCGGCACCGTCAGCGGCGTCTCGGGCACCATCATCACGTGCACCAGCGGCACCGTGGCCAGCGGCGGCAGCCAGAGTTTCGCGCTGCCACTGACCACCCCCGGCGCGCCGCAGAGCGGCAACTTCGGCGTCGAGGTCGTCACCGGCACGGGCGGCGCGCTGCCGGGTGGCCTGACCGACTCCAACGTCGGCAACAACCAGGTGCTGGTGCCGTTCAGCATCGTGCCGCCCTTTGCCGACCTGTCGATCACGAAGAGCAAGACCGCAGGCCCGCTGCCGCTGGGCGCACCGATCACCAACACGCTCGGCGTCACCAACAACGGCATCGCTGCGGCCACCTACTCGTCCGGCACCGGCGCCACGCCGATGCGCGTGCTCGACACCATGCCCAATGCCGAGGAATACGTCTCGGCCAGCGCCGGCTGGACCTGCACCGACGGCGGTGCGGACTCCGGCGGCGCCGGGTTGCGCCGCGTCGTCTGCGTGCGCGATGCCGGCGGCACGCTGGCGGTCGGCGCGAGCCTGGCGCTGACGCTGAACACCCGCGTCGCAGCCGCGTTGCCGGCGGCCACGACGTTGAGCAACACCGCCTGCACCGGCGGTGCTGCGCTGACGCTGCTGGGCCTGCCGCCCAGCGCCGGCCCGCAACCGCCCGACGGCAACCAGAACAGCGGCGCCGACTGCGCCAACGGCAGCACCGTCGGCACGCCGGTGGTGTCGGGCCAGGCGCAGGCGTCGGTGCTCAAGGAGTCCTCGCGCGATGGCGCGACCTGGGTCGACGCGCCCGCCGCTGCCCCCACCGTGCTGGCCAGCGACGGCTCGATGTTCTGGCGCTTCACGATCACGACCCCCAGCGTGGCCGTGAATGCGGGGCAGAAGTCGATCCCCACGCTGCAGCTTGCAGACGCGCTGCCCGCGATCCTGAACGTCGGCTCGCCGGGCGCCGGCATCCCCGGCTACGTGACGCCGGCCGCTGCCGTCACGACCGTGCTCATCGGCGGTGCGGCCGCTGGCAGTTGCCCGGCCACCGTGGCGGCGGGCAGCTCGGCGCTGAACTGCTCGTTCACCAACGTCGCACCCGGCACCACGATCCGCGTCACGGTGCGTGTCGACCGCGACTTCGAGGCCGGCACCTTCACCAACACCGCGGCGCTGAGTTCGCCCGACGCCATCCTCACGGCCGCCGCCGGTGGCCAGTTGCTGGACGGCGCGGCGCTCATCGTCAATGGCCGCACCGACCCCGCGATCAACTCCAAGACCGTGACGCCGGCGAATTCGGCCACCGAGCCGCGCGTGGGCCAGACCATCACGTACACCATCGTTGCCCGCAACCTGGGGCCCAACGCGCTGAACGGCCCGATGACGGTGACCGACACGCTGGACCCGGCGCGTTTCCTCGTCACCGGCGCCATCGCGGTGGGCAGCGGCGTGTCGCCGACCATGACCTGCAGTTTTGCCGCCGCCACCGGCGTCGTGACCTGCGCCACCGGCGCTGCGACCTCGGTGGCGCGCCACGACTTCTACACCGTGGCCCTCACGGCGCGCATCCTCAAGCCCGGCGCGCTGCCGCCGTCGGGCGTCGTCAGCTCGTTCAACAACGTCGCCGCGGTGTCGCTGTTGCCGGGACAGAACTGTGAGTTCCGCACCTCGGCGCCGGCTTCGGCGTCGTGCAACGACGCCAACTCCAGGTCCAACAACACCGGCTCGGTGCTGGTGGACATCAAGGTGCCGCTGATCGACGTGGTGCAGAAGAAGTCGCGCGTGCTGCCCACCGGGCAGAGCAATTTCGGCTTCGGCGACGTGCTGCGCTACCGTTTCCGGGCGCAGAACAACGGCCCTTCGCGCGCCGAGACGATCCAGGTCACCGACCGCCTGAACGTGCCCGCCGGCTACACGGTGGTCCTCACTGGCGTGGCCGCGGTCAACAGCGTGGCCGCCGAGTCGGGCTACACGCTGGATACCAGCAAGAGCACGGCCACGGTGAGCTGCACCCAGGCTGCCGCCAATGCCGACGTGATCTGCGCCCTGGCGGCCGGGGCGGGCAACTTCCTGGAGGCCGCAGCCGAGGTCAACTTCGAACTCACCTTCACGCTCACAGGCCCTTCGGCCGTCATCACGGTGGGCAACACCGCACGCATCTGCGCCGACGAAACCGCGGGTTATGAATCCTCGGGCTCCTGCGTCTTCACGCCCAGCACGGCCGCCGGCAACAACATCGCGGCGGTCAACGACGTGATCTTCCCCAAGACCGACCTGGCGATCACCAAGTCGTGCGTCACGGCCAGCCCGGTGGCGCTGAACCAGCCGGTGCAGTACAGCCTGGTGGTGCACAACCGCGGCGGCGATGCGACGACGCAGATGCGCATCACCGACCAGCTGCCGCCCAACTTCGAGTGGCTGACGGGCACCACCTTCACGCCCAGCGCGGTGCCCGGCGCCTTTGCCGGCCTGGCGGTGAGCGGCCTGTCGTGCACGGTGGCGCCGGCGGCGATCACCGTGGTGGGCCAGCAGCAGACCGTGAGCTGCACGCTCGACGGCACCTTCCCTGGCAACACGGCGGCCAGCAACACGGTGACGGTGACGATCTGGGCGCGGCCGAAGGCCGGCTTCTTCACCGGGCCGTACCTGTCCGACCGCACCAACACGGCCCAGGTCGCGCCCGGACTCGACGCCGGCGGCGTGGCGCTGTCGATCGACGTCAACCCGGCCAACGACAGCGCCACCGCGGTGACGCAGGTCCAGACCGCGTCGCTGGCCGGCACCGTGTTCCAGGACCGCGATCGCAGCGGCGTCAACGCCGGCGTGCCGCAGGCGGCGGCGACCGAGCCGCGCATCGCCGCGGTGCGCATCACGCTCACAGGCACCGACGCTTTCGGCAACACCATCAGCCGCAGCGCCGACACCGACGCCAGCGGCAACTACAGCTTCACCGACCTGCCGCCGGCCGGCGCGGCCGGCTACGCGCTGACCGAGACGCAGCCTGCCGGGTTCGACAACGGCCCGGCGTCGCCGCCGACCGCGGGCGCGGCCGCACCGTCGGCCGGGGGCACCTACGACCGTGGCGGCAGCGCGGGTGACTCCAGCTACGGCGGCATCCCGCTGACCCTGGGCACCGCCGGCGTCAACTACAACTTCCCCGAGCTGCGACGGCCCAGCCTGTCGGGCTTCGTCTACGTCGACGTCAATGCCAACGGTGTGCGCGACGCCGGCACCGACCTGGCCATCGCTGGCGCCACCGTGCGCCTGCTCCATGCCACCACCCTGGCCGTCATCACCACAGCCACCACCGACAGCACGGGCGCCTACGGTTTCACCAATCTCGACCCGCTGATTCCCTATCTGCTGGAAGAACCGCTGCCCAGCACACCGGTCGGCCTGGCCAACGGCCCCATCAACCCGGGCCTGATCAACGGCCTGGCCTGCGCCGCAGGCTGCACCGCGCAGCCCGACACGCCGTCGGCAGGCACCGACCGCATCGCCGCCATCGACCTGTCCGCGGGCACCGACGGCACCGTCTTCAACTTCGGCGAGGTCCAGCAGACCAGCGTCAGCGGCCTGGTGTGGGTCGACACCGACCGCGATGCCACCTTGCACGCCGGCGAAACCACGCGCCTGGGCGGCGTCACGATCCGTCTCGTCCAAGGCGCCGACTGCACGAGCGGCACCACGCTGCAGACCACCACCACGGCGGCCGACGGCAGCTACCGCTTCGACAACGTGCGCGCGTTCCGGAACTACCTGGTGTGCCAGACGCAACCTGCGGGCTACGGCACCGGCAGCGCCGGCGGCACGGCGGGCGCCAACGTCATCGCCATCACCAACCTGCCCGGTGCGGGTTCCACAGGCAACAACTTCGGCGAGACGCTGGCCTCGCTGGCCGGTTCGGTCTACGCCGACAACGGCGCGGGCACCGTGGCCAACTTCAACAACGGCGTGCGCGACGCCGGTGAAGCCGGCATCGCCAACGTGCCGGTGACGCTGTCGGGCACCGACGTCCTGGGCAACGCGGTCAACCTCACCGTCAACACCGACGCCAGCGGCAACTACGTCTTCGACGGCCTCATCGCCGCCGGTGCCGCCGGCTACACGGTCAGCGAAGGCGCGATCCCGCCGGCCAGCGGCAACTTCCTCGACGGCCGCGACACCGCGGGCAGCGTCGGCGGCAGCACGGCCGTCAACGACGTGATCTCGTCGGTCGCGCTGACCGCCGGCGTGCAGGCCACGGGCTACCTGTTCGGTGAACTGCCGGTCGCCGCCATCAGCGGCACCGTCTACATCGACAGCGACCGCGACAACACGCTCGACGCCACGCCCACCGACGGCCGCATCGCCGGCGTCACGCTGCGACTGGTGCAGGGCGCCGATTGCACGAGCGGCACCACGCTGCAGACCACCACCACCGACGCCAGCGGCAACTACGGCTTTGCCAGCGTTGCAACGGGCGGCAACTACCTGATCTGCCAGACGCAGCCCGGCGGCTACGCCAACGGCACCGAGAACCCTGGCACGTCGGGCAGCAGCAGCGCCAGCAACGTCATCGCCATCACCAACCTGCCGGGCGCGGGATCGCCCGGCAACCACTTCGGCGAACGTGTCGCATCGCTCGCCGGCTCGGTGTTCAGCGACTTCTCGCCGGCCACGCCGGCCAACACCGACAACGGCCAGCGCGACGCCGGCGAGACCGGCATCGCCGGCGTGCCGGTGACGCTGAGCGGCCGCGACATCAACGGCAACGGGGTCAGCCTGTCCACCACCACCGATGCCAGCGGCAACTACGCCTTCGACGACCTGCTGCAAAGCGACGCCAGTGGCTACACCGTCACCGAAGGCGCCATTCCCGCAACCAGCGGCACCTTCAACGACGGCCGCGACCGCGCCGGCAGCGCCGGCGGCAGCACGGCGGCCAACGACGTCACCAGCGCCATCGTGCTCGGCGCGGGCGTGCAGGCCACGGGCTACACCTTCGGCGAACTGCCGATCGCACCGATCACCGGCACCGTCTACATCGACCGCGACCGTGACGGCGCGATCGACGCCACGCCCACCGACGGCCGCATCGCCGGCGTCACGGTCCGGCTCGTACTGGGCGCCAACTGCAGCGGCACGCCGGTGGCCACCACGACCACCGACGCCAGCGGCAACTACGCCTTCAGCGGCGTCTCGGTCGGGCTGACCTACACCGTGTGCGAGACGCAGCCGGCGGGTTATGCCGACGGCGGCGTCAACCCCGGCGGCAGCGGTTCCAGCGCAGCGGCCAACGCGATCACGATCGCCAACCTGCCCCCGGCCGGATCGGCGGGCAACCACTTCGGCGAGCGCGTGGGCAGCATCGCCGGTTCGGTCTACCTCGACAACAGCAACGACGGCATCCGCCAGGGCAGCGAAAGCGGCATCGCGGGCGTCACCGTCACGCTCACCGGCACCGACGCGGCCGGCAACCCGGTCAGCCGCAGCACGACGACGGACGCCAGCGGCAACTACCGCTTCGACGACCTGCTGGCGGCCGGCATCGGCGGCTACACGCTCACCGAACAGGCCACGCAGCCGGTGGTGGCCGGCGTGACCACGCTCAACGGCCGCACCACGGCCGGCAGCACCGGCGGCGCCGCCGCGGCGGTGAGCAGCACGCCCAGCACGATCGCCGCCATTGCGCTGGCGGCCGGCGCCGGCAGCACCGACCACCGCTTCGGTGAACTGCTGCCGGTGGCCATCAGCGGCACCGTGTTCATCGACATCAACGACAACGGCATCCAGAACCCGCCCGGCGACGCCGGCCTGGGCGGCGTGACGCTCATCATCAGCGGCAGCGACGACACCGGCGCGGCGGTCAGCCGCAGCGTCAGCACCGGCGCCGACGGCCGCTACGCGGTGAACGACCTGCGCCCCGGCACCTACACCGTCACCGAACCGGCGCAGCCCGCAGGCACGAGCAACGGCCAGACCGTGCCCGGCAGCGCCGGCGGCACGGCCACGCCCGCACTCACCACGCCGAGCGCCATCGGCGGCATCGCGCTGCTCACCGGCGGCGCGGCCTCCAGCGCCAACAACTTCGGCGAGGTGCCCAACACCAGCGTGCTCGACGGCCGTGTCTGGCTCGACCTCAACAACAACGGCCTCATCGACGGCACCGGCGCAGCAGCCGAAGCCGGCATCGCCGGCGTGACGATCGAACTGAGCGGCACCGACGCCGCCGGCCGCGCAGTCGCCCGCAGCACCACCACCGACGGCAGCGGCCGCTTCGGCTTCACCGAACTCTCGCCCGGCACGTACACCGTGCGCGAGCCCGCGCAGCCGGCCGGCACCGTCAACGGCACCACGGTGCCCGGCACGCGCGGCGGCAGCGCCACGGCCGTCGCCACCGCGCCCAGCGCCATCACCGGCATCACGCTGGGTGTGGGCGAATCGGCCAGCGCCAACAACTTCGGCGAAGTGCCGGGCGCCGAGATCGCCGGCACGGTCTACGCCGACAACAACAACAACGGCGCCGTCGATGCCGGCGAACGCGGCCTCGGTGGCGTGACGATCGTGTTGAGCGGCACCGACGACCTGGGCAACCCGGTCAGCGTCAGCACCACCACGGCCGCCGACGGCAGCTACAGCTTCAGCGCTCGGCGCCCCGGCACCTACACCGTGACCGAGCCGACGCAGCCCGCAGGCACCGTGGGCGGCATCACGACGCCCGGGTCGACGGGGGGCAGCGCCACGGCCGCATCCGTCGCGCCTTCGGCCCTCACCGGCATCGTGCTGACGCCGGGCGCCAGCTCGCGCGGCAACAACTTCGGCGAACTCGCCAACTCGCCCGATCTGCGCGTCAGCAAGAACCTGGCCGAAGCCCGGCTGACCGTCGGCTTCCCGGGCAGTTACCGCATCAGCGTGCGCAACGTCGGCGAGATCGCCAGCAGCGGCAGCTACACCGTCAGCGACCGCCTGCCCGCGGGACTGACGCTGGCGGCCACGCCGACCGGCACCGGCTGGACCTGCGTCGGCGCCGCTGGTGCGTCGAACTTCAGCTGCACCAGCAGCACGGCGGTCGCGGCCGGCGCCACCAGCGCCGCGCTCGTCACCGCCACCGTCAACGTCGCCGCTGCAGCCGCCACCGGTGCAGCGCCGAACAACGCCGTGCTGGTCGACGGCGGCGGCGAGATCGAAGCCCGCCGCCCCGGCGCCGCCGAGCGCGACGCCTTCAACAACAACCCGGCCGCACTGCCGGTGTGCAGCGCGACGGTGGAGCACAACGCCTGCCGCACGCCGACACCGGTGCAGCTCGCGGCCTCCGTGTCCGGCAGCGTCTGGTACGACGTCGGCAGCACGCCGCGCCTGCTGGACGCCGGCGACCGCCGCCTCGGCGGCTGGCAGGTCGAGGTCGTCGACCCCGCCGCCGGCACCATCGTCGGCCGCGCCACCACGGCCGGTGACGGCAGCTACCGCGTGCCGGGCTTGCAGCCGGGCGTGCCGCTGGCCGTGCGCTTCCGCGACCCGGCCTCGGGCGTCGTCTTCGGCTACCCCGTCAACGGCCACACCGCACCGGGCGCCAGCGGCGCAGCCTGCGCGCCTGGCGCCGCGCTGGGCACTGCGAGTTCGTGCGTCGGCAGCGGCGCCAACCCGCTCCTGACCGTGATCCTGGCGCCGGGGCAGGACCTGCCGCAGCAGAGCCTGCCGGTCGACCCCAGCGGCGTCGTCTACGACTCGGGCCTGCGCCAACCGGTGCCGGGTTCGATCGTCGCGCTCGAACCGGTCGGTGTCTGCACCGGCTGGACCCCGGCCACGGGTCTGGTCGGTGCCGGCCTCGGCGGCTACGTCATCAGCGGCAGTCGCGTGTCGATGACGGTGGGCAGCGACGGCTTCTACCAGTTCCTGTTCGCGCCGGCCGCGCCGGCCAGCTGCACCTGGCGGCTGGTGGTCACGCCACCGGCGGGTTATGTGTCGCCCTCGACGGCGATCCCGCCCGCCGCGGGCCCGCTCGTGCCGGGTGGCGCGCCGGGTTCGGTCTTCAACGTGCAGCCGCAGGCCGCACCGCCTACCGCAGCGGTCGGCAGCGCGACCACCTACTACCTGACGCTGACCGGCGGCTCGGCCGGCGCCAACATCATCCACAACCACATCCCGCTCGACCCGTTCCCGCCCAGCGCCATCGCGCTTGCCAAGACCGGCGACAAGGCGGCGGCCGAAGTGGGCGACAGCGTGCGCTACACGATCACGGTGTCGGTGACGGCCGGTGCGCGGCCGCGCCAGACGACGGTGGTCGACCGCTTGCCGGCCGGCTTCACCTACATCCGCGGCACGGCGATGGTGGGTGAGGTGCCGATCGCCGATCCGGCGGGTGGACTCGGCCCGACGCTGGCATTCAACCTCGGCCCGATGCCGCCGTCCAACCAGCTGGTGCTGCGCTACCGCGTGCGTGTTGGCGTGGGTGCGATGCAGGGCGACGGCGTCAATCGTGCGCGCGGCCATGCCTGCGGCGCGCCGGCGGGTTGCGTCGACGCCAGTTTCAACCCGCTGCCGGGCAGCGTGGCCACCAACGAAGGGGTGTACCGCGTGCGCATCAACGCCGGCGTCTTCACCACCGACGCCTGCGTGCTGGGCAAGATCTTCGTCGACTGCAACCACAACCACGTGCAGGACGCGGAAGAGCTGGGCATTCCCGGCGTGCGGCTGCTGATGCAGGACGGCACGACGCTCATCAGCGACAGCGAAGGCAAGTACAGCATCTGCGGCGTGGCGGCGAAGAGCGCGGTGCTCAAGGTCGACCCGATCACGTTGCCGCGCGGTTCGCGCCTGAGCACGTCGAGCAGCCGCAACCTCGGCGACGCCGGCAGCCTGTGGCTGGACCTGAAGAACGGCGAGCTGCACCGTGCCGACTTCGTCGAAGGCAGCTGCAGCAACACCGTGCTCGAGCAGGTCAAGGCGCGCCGTGCGCAGGGCGAGGTGCGTGCGCCCGAAACCGAGAAGAAGGGCGGCCCGGCGCTGCGCTTCGACAGCAAGGCGCATGGCAAGACCACCACCGGCTCGCCGCAGCAGGGCACCGATGGCGCAAACCAGCAGGCGCCGAAGACCCGGCGTGCGGTGGCGCCGCCCGCCGGCGAGTCCAGCGATGAAACGAACGTGCCCGCGAATGAGCTGCCGATGAACCGACCACCACCCCGGGGACGCGACAGCGGCACCGCACCCGACGCAGGGGGTGCGAAGTGAAGCGCCTCCTTTTTGCCGGCACCGTGCTGGCGCTGGCTGCGCAGCAGGCCCTTGCGCAGTCGCAGCCGCCGGCCGGCTCGCCGGCCGACGTGCGCTACACGGCGCTCACCGCGGGCGACGCCGCGCTGACGCCGCGTGCGCCGGGCCACGACGCCGACAAGCCCACGGTCTTCCGCGGCGAGCAGTCCGGCATCGACTACGCCGCCCACGGCGCGGTCGCGCGCATCGTCGTCGAGGTCGAGCGCAACGCCGTGCCGGCCGACGGTCAGAGCCCGGTCAAATTGAGCGTCAGGCTGTTCAGCAAGGACGGCCAGCCGCTGAAGCAGACCGTCTACGCCACGCTCGAACACTCTGGCGGCCGCGTGCTGTTGCCCGGCGCGCGCACGGATGAGTTCGGCCCTCGCCGACAGGACGCCGACCGCGTCACGCCGGGCGTGCAGTTGAAGGTGGACAACGGCGTCGCCGACTTCACGCTGCTGGCGCCGGCCGAAGCGCAGGACGTGCGCATCCGCATCAGCGCCGGCGGCGAAGAAGCTGCCGGCACCATCAGCTTCGTGCCCGACCTGCGACCGATGGTCGCGGCCGGCCTGCTCGAAGGCATCGTCAACTTCCGCAGCAAGACGCTGGTCACGCCGGCACGCCGCAACGACGGCTTCGAGCAGGAACTCGAACGCTGGTCGCGCGACTTCAACGGCGGCAGGTCGAATGTGGCAGGCCGCGCCGCGTTCTTCCTGAAAGGCACGATCCGCGGCGAGCTGTTGCTGACTGCGGCCTACGACAGCGACAAGGCCACGCGTGTGCGCCTGCTGCGCGACATCCGGCCCGACGAGCTGTACCCGGTCTACGGCGACGCCTCGCTGCGCAGCTTCGACGCGCGCAGTGCCGAGCGGCTGTACGTGCGCGTGGACAAGAACAAGAGCTACGCGCTGTACGGCGACTTCGTCACCGGCGACGGCTTCACGCAGGCCATCGGCCAAGGCGCGGTGGCGTCGCTCAAGCAGCGCAGCCTGGGCAACTACAACCGCAGCGCCACCGGCGTGCGGCTGCACCACGAGCAGGGCAACCTGACGGGCAATGTGTTCGCCTTCAAGGACACGCTGCGCCAGGTGATCGAAGAGATCAACAGCCAGGGCTCGGGCCCCTACGGTCTGCGCAACAACGGCGTGCTCGAAGGCAGCGAGAAGGTCGAGGTGCTGGTGCGCGACCGCGCGCAGCCCTCGCGCATCCTGAGCGTGCGGCCGCTGGTGCGGCTGGTCGACTACACCTTCGAGCCGTTCTCGGGCCGCATCCTGCTCACCAGCTTCCTGGGCGCGGTCGACGCCGACCTGAACCCGGTGTCGCTGCGCATCAGCTACGAAGTCGACCAGGGCGGCACCGACTTCTGGGTCGCCGGTGGCGACGCGCAGTGGCGCGTCAGCGACGGCATCGAAGTCGGTGGCGCGGTGGTCAGCGACCGCAACAAGCTGGCGCCTTACGAGCTGCTCAGCGGCAACGCCACCTTCCGCCTGGCGGCGCGCACCGCCGTGGTGGTCGAGGCCGCGCAGAGCACGAGCACCGTCAACACCAACCCCACCAACCAGAGCAGCGCGCCTTCGCTGGCCGGCCGCGTCGGCGAGGTGCAGGGCCGCGCGGCGCGCATCGAGCTGGCGCACGAAGGCGAGAGCACGGAAGCGCGCCTCTTCGCCGGCCGTTCGTCGCCGCTGTTCAACAACCCGGGCGCGCCGCTGCAGGGTGGCCGCGACGAGCTGTATGCGCGCGGCGGCTTGAAGCTCACGCAAGACCTCAAGCTCTACGCCGAAGGCCTGCACAGCGCCGACCGCACGAGCGGCGGCGGTGAACGCCGGAGCGCTGGCTTCGGCCTGCGCTGGCAGGCGACGCAACGGCTGGCGCTGGACGCCAGCATCCGCCAGGCGCGCGAGACGGTGGGCACGCAACCCAACGGGTCGCTCAGCTGGCCCTACGACCAGACGCCGGGATTGAGCAGCAGCATCGGCAGCGGCGCGGGTGGCGGCGCCTTGGGCTTCGGCAACCAGGTGCTCGACC